>JAEOTY010000178.1 GCA_016839625.1 Candidatus Hodarchaeota archaeon | reverse complement strand
GTAAAAGCTCCTTGTTCGTGATAATGGATGTTCTGACCAGCTAATTTCAACTTAGTTTTAGAAATAGCTTGTGCAACTGTGAAAAGTGCATTAAATGAAGGACTAATGAATACTTCAACTGATGATATGTTTTCTATGGCATTAGCTATCTTTTCAGCACTTTTCTCTGCATCACCAACACGGGTGATCTGCATTTTCCAATTACCACCGATTACAAATCGTCTCATGAAATATCACTTATTAACAAATTGCGAGTTAACCCTTTTAAAGTTGAATTCATCCAATTTATTTATAGAATTGCCTTGAAAAATAGTCAGAAGAAAAGAAAAATGGTACTGTACTCTAAAATTAATCTTCAAAGCAAATTTCGATCTTCATTCCTCGTTTCTCTCATATGTATAATTTCTATTTCTTTTATATCATGTAAATCATATGCCTTCGATGGTACAAATCAATCAAGTTTGGAACAAGAAACAGATTCGGAATTCAGACTACTTTGGGAAAATAGTCCAACTAGATTAAATCCTGAATGGATTAAACATTTCGGTGGAGATAGATTAGAGTATGGGGATGATTTTGTACGAAATTTACACGGAAATCTATATGTGACAAGTACTAGTTTCACTCCAGTTTATTCAACAGGTAATGTAGACATTACTCTTTTCGAGGTTGACACCTTATCTGGTAATGTTCTTTGGAATGAAAAATGGGATCGTACTGAATTCGACTATGTTAGTGGGATTGCCGAGGGGAAAGATGGAAAAGTGTTTTTAGCTGGAAGTACTAGCGCTATACGTAGTAATGTTGCGCAAAACTATAGTCAGGAAAATTTCGATATATTACTTTTATCATTTGACCCTGTAGAAAAACAATGGATCACTGTATGGTCTTGGGGTGAAACAAACATTAACGAATATTGTAATGATGTTACCATAGGCGATGATGGGCACATTTATCTTGTTGGTACAAGTCAGAGTAGTAATAATGACATGATCGTCGTGAAAATAAATGGTACCAGTAATGTACCCATCTGGATTCAGCTTTATGGCGGAGACGATATAAAAGAGGGTAACACACTAGTTTTTGGTAGGGATGGGTATCTTTATGCTTTAGGAACAAAATATTCGTCATTGACTTCTAGTCAGTTTTACATTATGAAAATCGACCCAGCGAGTGGGGAATCTTTATGGAATATGAGCTGGGGTTCAATGAGTATAAATGAAGGTCTCTCGCTAATTTTGGGGTCAGATAACTCATTATACGTAACTGGAGCTTCATACGTTGATGATTTGGATTTAGCTGTAGTTAAGCTCAACCCAAATTCTGAAGAACCTATCTGGACAGCAGTATGGGGAACTAATAATCGTGATTATGGCAACGATCTTGTTTTTTTTAATCAAAATCTCCTTGTACTAGGGACGGCGAATGAAACAGGATCTATAGGGGGAGAAGTTGTGCTTCTCGAAGTTAACCCAGAAAATGGCGATATTCAATATGTTTCGCTTTGGGGAAGTTCACATCAAGAAATAGGAAAGAAACTACTCACAGATCAGCCTAATGATGGTTTTTATCTTCTAGGAACAATAGAAACTTCATCAGAAGCGAGGTATAACTCTGATATACTCATTGGTCATTTTATTCCATTAATCTCAAAGAAAAACATGTTTGAGGAAGCTTTTCGTATCGGATTCAGCCTGTTAACAATCAGTTTCTGCATAATTATAGTATTGAGAAATAAACCTAAAAAGATTGAGAAATTATAGCCCAAATTGTGGCAAATAAGAAGAAATAGTCTGAATTGGGGATCCTAAAGCATATGCTATACTATATATCCAAGGGAACCTTTTTTATAAGTTCTTCAAGGATAAATTGCTGTCATGAGAATATATCTCAGAAGCTTCCTTGTCGTGTTAAATCAACTTAGAAACGTATTTATACTTCTAATAGCGACAGTTATCAGTGGAACCGTGATATTCCAAATCTTTTACTCCTCTGCGTATGATCCTCGTTTTTCTGGGGAACTAATCGATTCCATCTTTGCTACAATTGCCCTTTTATTTGCAATGGAAATATATGATTTTCCTCATCAAGGTACAGTGATCATAAAACTTATGTGGCTAATTTATCCATTTATAGGGCTCATTTTGATTGGAATTGGAATAATTGAATTTGGAATGGTTGCTTTTACTTTTCGATACCGTTTAAAAGCGTGGAATGAATGGTTGGCTAAGACAATGAATGAGCATACAATTTTAGTTGGATTAGGAAATGTAGGAACACGTATCCTTCATGAGTTATTAGAAAACGAGGTTCCGACCGCCGTAATTATTCAAGAGACTGAAAAACGGCCAGAATTTGTACAAAACATGTATAAAAGTCCAAATGTTGCAGTAATATCTGGAGATGCTTCACAGATATCTGTACTAAAAGAAGCTAATGTGGATAAAGCCCGTGCTCTTTTAGCTGTCACAAATGATGATTTAGTGAATTTTAAGATTGCAACAAAAGCAAAAGAAATGAATCCCAAGCTTAGAACAGTTATACGGGCCTTTGACCAAGATTTTTCTCAAAAAGTGACAGACCTATTTGATATAGACGCTGCTATAAGTACTTCAGCGATTGCAGCACCAGCTTTTGTGGCAACTAGTTACGAGGATGGTATTATTCAAACTCTTAGATCAAAAAAGGGGAAAACATCATTTCATCTTTTTTCAATTCCGTTAACTGATACTTTTTCTCCTGTAACTGTGGAATCATTTGAGGAGGAATTTGAAGTTACTATTCTAGCAATAGACAAGCTAGCTCATCCTGATTCTGATGATAAAATTCAACCAGGATCAAAACTGCTTGTACTAGGTGAATTACGATCCTTAAAGCGAATCAAAAGTCAATATTGTATCTAGAAACATAATATCAATAATTGGAGTAGGAACAAAATGGAAATAGAATTTAATGGCATCACTGCTAATAAGTTACAAGAAATTTGTGATGATCGTGGAATAACATCAGAAATTCTTCCACTTGCCAGTCGGGATACAATTTGTCCTAGGGAGGACGTTCGAACATTTGGTGATGGTACTAGTTATTATTTAGTAGAGGAGTCGTGTTGGCATGGATATTACTTTTGTGGTGCTTTCAACTGCGGCCGATCTTCTCGGGTTGCTTCCAGAAGGACTGCAATGATTCAGCCAAAGTCCAGTAAGAAACCTGGTAGTGGAAGAACAAGTAATATTTGTGAATCTGCTCGATGTTTTGAAGGTGGTAGTTGCGACACTGGTAGCGACTCATCTGGTGCATTCATCATTTTTTTTCTCATAATAGCAATTTTTATGTTATTGATTTTCCTAGCACCTGTTCTAGGACCATTAGTAGCATTAGGTATAGAATTAGGACTAGCTTTTATGTTGGTGATCTTTGATCTTCTCACATTCGGTATTTTTCGAAAGAAATTCAAACGGGTTCTCATCTATTTTCCAACAAGTCCTTCTGATGAACAACTAAAGCACGTGATAGGTGATGCTGCAACCTTTGGAGGTCTTCCTCGAAGATTTCATCCTGAATATGGAACCAATGGATTCTGGCTTTTAAGAACAGGAGCTTATCTCTTTTTGCCAAGTCTTGTAGCAACATTACTTGTTTTATGGTTACAACCTACGAATGGGTTTTTGTTTCGGGTGCCTATTGTTTCCTTAACTTTCTCCATTTTATTTGTTTGGTTTGGAAATTATATAATCAATCGGAAAGCTCGATTTGTTGCGCAGACAGTTTAATCAATAAACTCGCTTTTCAGAGGATTTTATAGGAAATTTAATTCATATAACTTAAGAGTGAATACAGACTACTACTTCAAATGGGAATTCTGATGAAACGAGAATGGAATGTTGTTATTATTGGTGGTGGATCTGCAGGATTAGCCACTGCACTAGCATTGGCTCGAAACGGAGTAAAAGGGATTTTAATTCTTGAATCACAACCTTCCATTGGGAGTTCGTTAAAAGGCCAATCCATTCATTATAAAAAGGAAATTTTATCCAAGATATTCCAGTTAGAGCTTCCAACTTTCTCATTTATATCTAAAATTGATAAATATGGTCGAAATTATTATTCCCCTTCTGGAAAAAACACTTTTCACCTTGAAGATGAAACAAAAAGAATATGGATTGATTTTCGTATCTTCCTTACAGAATTAGCAAAATTAGTAATCGATGCTAATGTATCAGTACAAATTAACTCTCGTGTAATTAATGTAGTTTCATTACGAGATGGAAAGCAAGAAATAGTTGTGCAAAATCTATTAGAAAACACACAAACTAAATTCATCGCAAAACTCGTGATAGGGGCTGAGGGTTGTAGAAGTATTACAACACAGCTCAAGAAACTCCCTTCTCCTCATCCTATCTGTCCAATTATTCGAGGTCATCATATCGGGGAATACGAAGAGAATGATATGGAATTCATTCTTTTTTCTGATATTGATCTGAAAGTTGCAGGGACATGTTTTATATTTCCCCACGGGGCGAGAACGGCAGAATTCGGGGTTATTTTCTTCCCAGAGGTGTCTATTGACCCTTTGCCATCCGTTTGGAATATCTGGTCAAAAGTACTAGCTAGTCCTGTTGTAAGGGATAAGATAAATTCAGAGCAATTTTATGACTTAAGTTTAGCGGAAATTCCAATGGGGGGGCCAGTTTCTACAATTTATTCGGATAATTCATTTATCATTGGAGAAGCTGCTGGACAAGTGACACCTACCGGTGGATCTGGTATCCTTACAAGCCTCGAGATGGGATATTTATTAGGAGAAAATCTTGGAAATCTCGTCGATTGGACAAATGAAGGATTTGAACAAATTGAAAGAGAGATTCTTTATTCGCCAACTCATCAAAAATTAACCACAATGGCTCAACTAGCTCTACCATTTCGAAAACAGGTGTTTGAGGAGTATCGGACATGGGAACGTATTGACCAAGAATGGAAAAGTATAACGGAAATATTAGAACTAGCTTTTGGTTCAAAAAGCTAAAAATCTTCATAGAAAAATGTCTAAAAACTCACCTTTCTGTTGGATTTCTACCACATGTTTTCTAATCATTTGTTCTTCCCAGAATTTCAAAATTTGTTCAGCGTAAGGAAATTCTCCATAAATTGGTTTTCGCTCAACAAGTTGTTCAATCGATATTATTCCATCTTTTAATAAAGCTCGAATCTTCTCACTTCTTTCATCAAATCTTTTATAGAAATTAGCTAATTCTCCATAAATATTTCTGGTAATAATGCCTTTGTGTGATGATACAAGGGTTTTTACCTCTAATTTCATGAGTTTGTCGATTGAGTTCTTGAATTGGGGGATACTTGATTCACGATGGCCGTACCACGGCCCAAAGGAAGTCAAATCGATGTCAAAGGAAAACAGAATCTTTTCATCTGGTTCATAAAAACAATAATGGTCGATCGTATGTCCAGGCGTGTGAATGGGAAGGAGTGTGACCTCTCCAAAATCAAACACGGATTTATTATCAAAGCTTTGGGTTGGTTTACAATTCTTCATCCCCATGATTGATGGGATGTGATCCCTCCAGTACTTGGCAATCTCTCCAGGTTCAGTAAATCGATTGGATAATGCTAAAATATTTCCACTGGTGTTAAATCCTTGTAAGGGAACCTCAATTGACTCAACATCTTCTTGAAAAAACCAATTACCTGCAGAGTGATCAGGATGGGTATGAGAATTGATTATACGATAGATGTGAAATAAATCCTTGAGTTTTTTGAGGATCTTAATCCCACAACCCGTGTCTATAAGTACCGCTTCATTGGAGCCACTAAAAATTAGGATTGAATGTGAAAAAGGAAATCTCCCGTTATTGCTTCCTTTCACTAGAAAAACATTATTTGAAATTTGTTGTAATTCCTGTGACATTTACTTCTCCTTTACAGCTTTTCTATTATGAACCTTTTCGTTTTTTTATTCGTAATTACTTATGATCAAGCATTAATAGATCATTATGCTAAACCAAAGTTTTTCTTGATTAATGAATCAGCATCTTTGAATTTTGTTTCATCAATAAGCTCTAATTCATTAATTTGGAATTGTTGGGCAAATTCATTTCCAAACGAATCCATAGCTCTTCGTAAAAAGTTGGATGTTCTGTCAACTATCAAAAAAATGCCGAAGTTACTATAGCTTCTTACCATAATCTCTTTCTCTTTGAACCTAATGGCTACAATCTCAGAAGAAGTTCCCACTGCTTCTTTTAATAAGGACTTGATTGCTGTTATCCCTCCTGATAGTAATATGGAATCTGTGCCCTCAATTTCCTTTCTAAAATTGAATGAATATAGTGGTACTCCTGTTCTTGCAATTATGAGTAATCTATGCATTCGTTGTGGTTGAAGAAAAGCTGTACGAGTAGACATAGCATAAGCGTACCATAATAAGAGACTTCCTGCAATCTGACTTGATCGTGGTAAAATAACAAATAATATAATGAAAAGATCGTCGGAGAGCATTTCGTTTTGGTTTAGCAATGAACCACTGATGAGGAAAACTAACGTGACAACATAATAAAGTATTATGGTTAAAGATAGCTGGTTTAGTTGCCGTATTTGGGTTAAATCAAATGCATATTTTTTAACAGCAGCTATAGAACGGAGACAGCTTATAGAGACATAGATTGAGAAAATTGGTAGTCCTAATAAAATTGTAATTCCGACTACTGTTGTTAAAAAACCTAAAGACGGATCTAATTTAATTGTTTCGGGATCTAATCCTATTACAATGCTTAAGTTTACCAGATGTCCGACACAAATGCTTGAATATATTGCCAATCGTGTTGCAGAGATATTTTCGTTCTCAAAATAGTCAATGAAGAGCAAGAACATGCCTGCGGTAAAAATTCCTAAAAGGTTGAATATTGCGGGATTTCTTATTAATGAGACTTGGACATAATTAACAGTAAGATTATCAAAATTAATTACCGCCATACTAATTTCAATAACATTTGCAATAAACAATAACCCTATTGCTGCTAACAAGAAAACTGTTGCTAGAACCTTAGTTTGCATATATCGGATCATGAGTGTTGTTAATAAGAGGATACAAACACCTAGGAGAACTAAGAGAACTCCTATAGCTAAATAGTTGATAATTGATACAGACATATGGAAATAGGCCTCGCTGAACAAAAAATAACATAATTATTGTGATCCTTATAATGAGACTTTTTTATTAAGAGTCTATTCGTCTCTTTCGAATGATTATAAATGAAATAATAAGGAATCCAATACTTAGAAATGAAAATATTCCAAAGCCTGAGGTGCTTTCGACTGACGGGGTATAGGGATGGGCCAATTTATATAGATTATAGTCAAAAATTTCAATGTATTCATCGATTGAATCTCCATATTCAGCTTTAAGAGAATCTTCAACCTGAACTCCTAATAATGGAGTTAAAACTGCTATTTTTGCATTTGTATCTAGCGCTAAAGCTCTAACATCTTCCTCATCTAATTGAGGTTGATTGATGATCAACTCACATTTTTCATCCAGCATTTGCTGTGTCAATTCAGCTATGTGAGCTGCTGATGGTTCGGCTCCTTCAGTCTCCTCAATAGTCCCAATTCGTTCTAAACCAAGTAAATCAAAGAAATAGATGAACGATGGGTGATGAACTACAACTTTAGTGCCAGTAAAATTTTGTTTGGCTAGATCAATCCTGCTGAGTAGGTTATCAAGACTATTTTGATATGAAACGAGGTTACTGTAAAGAGTTGCGTTACTTTCTGGTTTAAGTTCTGTTAATATTTCATAAATTTTAAATGTCATATCTTTAGCGTTTATGGGGCTCATCCATACATGAGGATTCTTTTTACCTATAACAGGATCAAATTCCATATATTCTTCAATGGAGGTATTGATTAAAGTCAAAGTTCTAGCTGGGGGACTTGCTTGAAGCACAGAATCTACCCATGGTTCCAGACCTGCGAGACCAAATCTAATAAAAAGATCAGCACTGGCAACTTCAGCGATTTCTGATGGTAAAGGATCGTATGTGTGTGGATTTTCGAGACCACTGACAATACTCTTAATAGTAAATAGATCACCAGCAACATTCTGAGTCCAATCACCAATCGTCGATAAAGAAACAGTAACTTTTAGATCAGAAGACTGCTGGTTGTCGGCATTGGTTCTATATACTATTTGTAATGAGCCACTGAATAGAAATAAGCAAAGTACGAGAAGAAGAAAAAGGTTTTCCCTTTCATTTGACATTTTCAACACTATTATGGAATTTCTTTACCGAATAAACTTATAAAAATAATTGATTTACAAAATTAAAGCATATTTAAAAAATTTATTACAACGAAAAAATTTATCAAGTACCTTTAATATAACTCACATGGCTCCTTGAACTGATAATTTCCAGCTTGAGTTTATTATCTACATGGTTGCTGTTGATGAAAAATGGTTGGACTCTCTGATTCCGAAAAACTTATTCTGCTCTTTCTATATAGTTGGGAAAAACCAATTCGTGCAGGGGATCTATTTCAAATCTTGAATGAAGAATATCATTTCGATCGTAGCAGACAAACTCTTCATTCTTTAATTAAGAAATTACGAAAAAATGAACTTATCTCTTGGAAACCCCATAAATTAGTGAAATTGACTGAGACAGGAAAGGAACATGCTTTACACATTACTTGGCACATGCATCTACTTGAAAGTTACTTTCAAGAGACGTTGGACTTAAAAGCACCAATTAGAACAAAAGAAGCACTACGATTGACACCAATTGTCTCGTGCGAGTTTATTAACGCTATTAAAAAATTCCATCAAGCTGACTGTGAGCTAAAAGAAGCCATTAGAGCTGAAAACCTGTGTACAGAATGGAATAAAGTAATTGAAGAAGGAGGATATTCAGAATGAAGCTATTTTCAATAGAAATTACCTTTAATCCTAATGCCTTTTGGCAATATCTTCAATATGATTTCATGCAGAAAGCGTTGGTTGCTGCAATACTTATTGGGATTATTTGCGCATTGATTGGATCTTTTGTACTTTTAAGAGGAATGGTTTTTCTTGGAGAGGCAATTGCTCATTCTGCTTTTGCTGGCGCAGCTTTGGCTATTTTATTGGGTTGGGATCCTTTATTAGTTATCATGCTCTTCTCTGTTTTATCCTCGATTAGTATTGGTTATGTGAATGAAAAGAGAATAATGAAAGATGAAATCATTATAGGAGTAACTTTTTCTTTCTTCATGGCATTAGCCATCCTTTTCATTAGTCTGATGCCAGTCTATAGCACTGATGTGCCCTCGATCCTATTCGGAAATATTTTGATAATTAGTCCCAGTACATTCACTTTATTGATTGTGTTTAGCCTTCTAATCATCATCGTTATCTTTGCTATTAAGAAAGAGTTATATTTCATGACCTTTGATGAAGAATCAGCTAAGATATCTGGTATTCCTGTTAGATTATTGACATATGTTTTTTTGATTTTAGTTTCGATGACAATCTCTGTTTCCTTAAAGGCAATAGGTGCAATTTTGGTTTTCGCAATGATTATAACACCTGCAGCTGCTGCCTACCAGTTAACGTTTCGTTTCAATCGTTTATTACTTTTAGCAGGATTTTTTGGAGTATTTTCCACAGTCGGTGGTCTCTATCTTTCAGTTGCATTTGATCTTCCATCAGGATCAACGATAGTCACTTTAATTACCTTAATTTTCCTAATTTCGTTTTTTATTTCCCCAAAACGTCGTGTAGCTCAATTACCTACTGAATGTCCTTTCTGCGGCAAATTTATTGATGAAGGAGCTTGTGATGATCCTGATTGTCTACAATCAGACACTCCTCACTCTCACGTTTCTCATGATGATCATAGGAGAGGGGATATTGTCATTGATAAGCGTAAACTTCCAGAAAAAGCTCCAAGTACTCACAAGCATGAAGAATATTAATAGAAGTAGAATATAATGACAAACATAACTGAAGTCGAGATCTCAGAATCAAGAGGCGTTCTATCCCCATTAATCTGTATGAATAACCTTGTCGTTTCTTATCAGAATGTAGTTGCCTTAGCTAATATAAATCTCGATATTTATCAAGGTGAGGTTCTTGGAATCTGTGGACCAAATGGTTCTGGGAAATCAACCCTTCTTAAAGCAATTTTGGGACTTATACCACCAACACGTGGATCAATTAGGTTTTTTAAAGAAGAAAGACAATTACATTCCATCAAACACCATCAAGATATGAATATAGGATATGTTCCTCAAATTCATAACATCGATCGAAACTTTCCTGCTCTTGTGGAAGATGTAGTAGCAATGGGGCGTTATGCTCAGGTTGGGTTTTTAAGGCGTCTCAAGAAGGAGGATCCCTTTGTTGAGGATGCACTTCAAGCTGTTGGTATGAAGAAATTTCGAAAACGTCCTATCGGGCATTTAAGCGGAGGCCAACAGCAAAAGGTTATGGTTGCCAGGGCGTTAGTAAGTAACCCAGAAATACTTTTATTAGATGAACCAACTGCTGCTCTTGATTTTCGGGTAGAGCGAGCGATCATGGATTTGATACGAAAACTTCACCAAGAAAAAAACCTTGTAATTATCTTGGTAACCCATAAGATGAGTTTTCTTCGAGAATTTACTACTCGGGTTGTATGCCTTGATAAAAGTATAATATGGCAAGGAAGTCCTCTCGATCCCAAACTTCAGACAATTATCAATCAGCTATTTTTTCTCTGATTATGATAGTTTTATATTCTAATAGCTGGACTTTAGAACTCTAGATGATCCAATTTTCCTAATTGAACACGTCCAATGAGAAATAGTAACCAACTTGGTAATAATAGAATCATGGCAAAAGCTGACTTGAATGTCAAATCACATGCAATCAAGGCTAATACTAAGCCTATAAAAAGAGATATATGTTGAATTAACCGAATGTTCGGTTTCACAATGATTAAATATCGGCTATAGGATAACATGATTAGGATTAATCCCATTAAAAAGAAAATCATTGCTAGATTATCGTGAAATATGTGAGGATTCAAAAAATACCCTAGAAAGATGAATTCTGAAATTATAATGCTGAGAAAACTTCCAAAACAACCAGAACATATTGAATGATCCCTAAATTGGAATTCGTGTGTGTGACGAATCGAAGGGGGATGATGACTTAAGTTCATTATACAGAACGGAATCCTACCAGAGAAGATCAGCTGTAAGTGAAGGAGTCCAGGAACTATTGTTAGACCAGTGAACATGAACATTCCTATCAAGAATTGCCGTGTGATCCAATCCTCATCAAGAGGGTTTGAATAATCATGGATTAGAAATGAAACAACAAGGATGCTAAATATTAAAACTGAAAATGGGATGCTGATAATAAGAGCTTTTTCCAAAGAGCTTTTCAAAACGAAGCACCTTAAATCAGTAGATTATTTATTCCGACAATGAGATTTTAAACTGTCTTTAGATGAAGATCTACTGAAATTATAATAAATCATACTCTCATGAGTGAACTATATGAAAATCATGGTAACAGGTGGAACAGGATTTGTTGGAAGTCATATAGTAGATGCTCTTGAGGAAAAGTACTCGGGATCGGATATCTTACTTTTTGTGAGAGACATGGCGAAAGCTGAGAGCAGGATAAGAGCTGGGTTGACTGTTCATCAAGGAAACATCACTGATCGAACATCGTTAAATCTCGCAATAGATGATTTCCATCCTGATGTTGTAATTCACGCAGCTGCTCTTGCAGATGATTGGGCTCCTCTCACACGGTTAATGGAAGTCAATGCTCAAGGTACACTAAATGTGATTGAGGCAATGACACAATTGGAATCTTCCCCCTTCCTAATCCATATATCTTCATCAAGCGTTTATCCACGAGTAGCTTCGGTTTATATATCTGAGGAAACTCCATATGGACCTTACGGAAACTATCATAAGTCCAAAGTAGCAGCTGAAAAAATTGTGAAGGATGCTATTGAGAAAGGAGTTATAGAAGCATCAATACTCCGACCACCTAATGTGATGGGATCTAGAGATTTTACTCATATGGCAAAAATATCCAATGCCATGAAAAATGGAAAGTTTCCAATGATTCGTAATGGAAAAGCCAAACAAACCTGGGTAGCAGCAGAGGATTTAGCTCAAGCGGTCTTGCTTATTATTAGTCAACAGCGTAAAGCTAAAGGTAGAATTTATAATGTAAAATCATTTGAGATAACAGTAAAGGATCTTTATGATCAAATAGCCTCAAGATTAGATATTTCCAAACCTCCTAAAAGCTATCCTTATTTTCTTGCGTATTCAGTTGGCTTTTTCAGCGAGATCTTAGGAAAATTGAGAGGTAAGCGCTCAACTCTCAATCGGTATCGCGTCATAAAGTTCTCTAGAGACCGGCTCTTTGATGATTCTAAGATCCGGTCAGAGTTGGGTTATCAACCCAAATGGTCAGCTCAAGAAACAATAACAAAAACAATGGACTGGTTGCAAAAAGAAGGAATAGTCTAAAAAGTATACAACTGGTTGAGATGAAATGAACACATTATATTTTATTAAAACTCTTTGTTATGCCTTAGAGAATCAAATGAAGTTTGTAACTCGTGATTTAGACGAGGAAGATTTACGTTGGCGACCAGAAATTGGTTCCCCAGCAATTGGATGGATTGTGGGACATATTCTTGTTAATCATGATTCCATTGCAAATCATAGATTTTGTGGTAATTCAATAGCACTCTCTGATGAGTACATGACTGCTTTTTGGATGAACACAGAAGGAAGCTTTCCAGAGTCATTTACTTTGGAGGATCTCTTTAGCAAATTTAAACTTGTGAATGGAGAAATTGCAAAAGTATTAGACTCTAAAACTGATGATTGGCTAGAAGAATCCTATGATACAACAGGGTTTCCTCCGAATTGGGCAAATAAAAACATAGGTAAAGCGTTCATTTTGCATTTCAACCATGAATTTACTCATTCTGGTCAAATCCTAGAAGTTCGACGAATGCGGGGACGAGATGCTTGGGGTTTCTAACGAACTCGTGAAATCAGGAATTGAGTGGAAATATCTTTGCATAAAAAGTTAGAAAACGTTATCCAAGTTGAATGGAAGGCTCAAGAATTACAAAAACAATTTGAAAAATCTGGTCCATTGATTAAACCTTTAATCAGAATGTTTCCTAAAGACATTCACCTAGAGAAGGGATCAGTTCCCCCCTCAAATTATTTAATTATTCAGGGTTCTTTTGATCCACCAACATTACCTCATCTAGATCTTCTTCTAAAAGCAATTGACCTTTGCTTAAGTAAAAATCCTTCAGAACCTATCAAAGTTGTAATTTTGCTTTCTCTTTCTCATGTTGACAAAAAGCTTAATGTTCTTGATCGGTCATTATTGGGTTATCGCGTTGAAATGCTTGAGGTTCTATTCAATTCTTCGAAGTTACCATACCCTATCACAATTGGCTTATCGAATGTGGCTCGGTACATCGATTTAATCAAAGCAGTTCAACATTTTTTCAATGATATTAAGAAAATTTCATTCATTATGGGGATGGATGTTTTTAAAAAGGTTTTAGATCCTATCTATTATATTAAACCATTAGAAGACGTTTTTCCCAAGATTTTCGAAGCAGATTACTTTATTGCAGGTAGGGAAGGAGTTTTTTCGGAAGACGATTTCTATTTTTTTGTACAAGATAAATTACCAGACTATTTACTTGAAAAGGTTCATTTTCTATCCTTGCCTAACCAGTTTAAGTTAATTAACGCAAGTCAAATTCGTGATTATTTGTCTAAAAAACAAGTAAACGAAGAAGTAAACGTTCATCCTGATGTTCTCGAGTATTTGAAGAAGCATAATATGTATCAGACAACTCCAGAGTGGCAAGCGACAAAAATTGCTATTCAAACAGTCATCCAATTAACATTGGAAGCTGAAAAAAACCAAATTGCGGCAATCAAGATATTAAACCATTTTCTACCAATAATTAAAAGTGATGAGATATTACAACAAAAGCTCATCAAAGAATATCAGTTAGAAGAAAAAAAGGAAATTATTGAGAGATGGAACCAGTTATCAAAATTGATTTCCTAAAGGAACTCCAAGTAAGTGTTGGAACATCGTTTGAACAAGTAGAACCGTCCTTAACATCGTCCTATGGATTATTACACGAATTTGCTAGAAATAACATAGTACCGCTTATTAAACAAAAGAACATAACAGTGGCATCTGTAGAATTAACTACATGTGGTCTTATCACTGATTTATTAACTAGTAGTAGTGGTGCTTCACTTTATTTTATTCTGGGTATGATTCCTTACTCAAATGAAATGAAAATCAAGCTTGGTATCCCACGTGAGGAACTGTCCTATGGAGGTTATGGGGTTGTCTCAACAGAAGCAGCAAAAGAACTTGCACAGCGCGTTATAGAATTCTCTGGAGCTAAAATTGGAATTGCGGAAACAGGATTGCTCACATCGTCAGAATTGAAAAAAAGAAGAACTAGCAAGAGAGCGGGAGAAGTGTTTGCTGCAATAGCTTCAAGTGAAGAAGTCTATGTGAAAGAATTATCAATTCAGAATAACCTTTCACGTAGGTATATGCGTCATGAGATTGCTTTTCGGGTTTTACAATTCTTGTTGTCTTTTTTAGAATCATATAATTTATGAAATGAGTATGAGCGTTTGTTTTCACTAAATCAAAGATTAAGTTATAACTTTGTAGATAACATCAAGGAGCGTTCCATCACGATATTCGACTGCAGTGCAAATTTCATCTGAAAAATCAGGTTCTAAGAGATCTGCTTGACTGTAGGCAAGGTCACGTAATTCTGAAATGTTCTTAACATCTAGTCCTGCTTTAATGAGTTTTTTCAATAATTCAGGTCTTCTAGGATTTACAGCAATACCTGCATTAGTAATCAAGATATCGATCATTTCTCCAGGAGTAGAGACGGTTGTGACCCTATCACGTATAACAGGAACTTTTCTAGCTATTGGACACGTTATTATAGTCATGCGAGCTGCTGCTGCATCAGTATGGCCCCCAATCCCGTGTAAAAGCAATCCGTCGCTATGGGTATTAACATTGACATTAAAATCAATATCAATTTCAGTCGCCCCCAATGCTACCACATCTACATAGTGGGCAAGGGGACCTCCTGGATTCCAAATATTATAGGAATCCTGGGCGGAATTTTCAATATGTCTTGGATTTTTCCGAAGAGATTTTGCTGCTTCGAGATCAAATGACTGTCCATCATAAATACATCTGAATAGCTCATCTTCTAGTAATTTCACTGCAGCTCCAGTCGTACCACCATGTACAAATGAACCAACTAAATCCTTTTCAGTCATGACTTCATGAATAAATTGGGTTGTAGCTAATGAAACGCCACCTGCGCCTGCTTGGAACGACAACCCATTCCTCAAGTATCCTACAGCTTCAGCAACTTGTACGACTTGTTCTGCAATTATTAAATGCCTCTCGGTAACATTTCGACCTAATGAACCAGCTACAATTTTATTAGGATCACCAATCCGATCAACAGTAACGATGTAATCAACATTAGCGCCTCTAATGCTAATAGGATAAACTGGTTCATCAGTCAGAAGATTGTCAGTTATTAGGATCACATTGTCAGCATAGATTGAGTCAGTATGATTGGCAAAACCACAAGCTCCGTACGCGGAGGGCCCTTGGCACCCGTTCATGTTACCTAATTCATCCACGGCAGGCGCAGCAATGAAGGAAACGTCAAGATGAAGTTCACCATACTCAACTGCTCTTGCGCGACCACCATGGGATCGTAAACTGGTTGGAATATTTACTTCTCCTGTTGATACAGCTCTTCCGATAGGCCCATTCATGGAACCAGAAATACTACCAATTACACCAGAATGAATGTGTTCTATGAGTGGTTCATGATTTGGGAATAATGCAGTTGAAGCCAGGGTCATATTCTTGAACCCCATGGCTGCGATTGTATCCATCACTTCACAAATAACAAGATCACCGTATCTGAGGTTGTGAATAAAGCCAATAGTCATACCATCACGCAAATTAACCTTAGAAATTACTTTTTCCAAGTCATCAAAAATACGTTTTGTTTTGTGAGTAGTAATACGTTGAGCTAAATTACGGCCATGTTTTTTTTTGCCCTTAGGAGGAGTAGAATATGGCCCTGAATAGGGATTATACGTCTTTCCAAAAATGTTTTTTGGTACATCTCTGTTGGCTGCATTTATAACCATTAGAGTCAATCTCCAACACTACAATTGGTGAATAATCTATCTATGCTAGTCCTCAAAGAAAAATCAAAAGCTTTTTGAGTTAGGCAAAAGTAGATGATTCAATACAAATATTTATTCGTTGTTTAGTTTTGTCTTTTTTCGTTTTGAAGCATGAAACAACGGATTAACCTGATAACTAAAATAGTCTTTGGGTGATTTGAGTGCAAGATTATGTTCAAAAAGAATTTTCTGAGCAACTAGCTCAAATTTCAGATGAAACATTACGAAAGAAAGTTGTAGATGTGTGTATCGAGGCACTTCGTACTGGGAATGATGGAAAAGGATGGGAAAACATGGATTTTCCTTTCACTCTCCTTATTTCAGGTGTAACAGTGAGTTTTTCAGATCATGTCCGAATAGTAACAGATTTGGCTAGTCAAGCAGCGGATCTACTAGAAAAGCAGAGAATTCCCATTAATCGTGATATTCTAATTGCTAGTGCGATTCTACATGATATAGGCAAACCACTCGAGTATGTTAAGACAGCTGAAGGAGTAATAACGAAATCTAAAGTAGGAAACCGCCTTCGACATCCAGTTACAGGAGCAGGCTTGGCAATGAAACACGAACTACCCTATGAGGTTGTACAGAATATTTATCAACACTCTTGGGAAGGAGATAAAGGACCAGGACGTACAGTTGAGGGTGAAATTATTCATCGTTGTGATTTTTTACATTATGGCCCTTTAAAAATCTCAATGGAAAATAAATAGAGGGATGACAAGATAATGACTAATTACAAGATTGCGTATATGCCAGGGGATGGAATTGGAAAGGATGTGTTAGAAGCAGCTCGAATTGTATTGGATTCAACGAACTTCGATGCAGAATATATTCCACACGATATTGGATTTGATATTTTTAAAGCTGAAGGAGACCCCCTACCAAATCGAACTGTAGAGGGAATGAAAGAAACAGACGCAGCTTTATTTGGCGCTATCACGTCACGTCCAACAACTGATCCTGAAGTTGTAAAAACTGTTCAAAAGTTTGGGATCCCATACCGATCACCGATTGTAAGGTTAAGACAAATATTCGATCTCTACTCAAATATGCGCCCAACAAAAGCCTATAAAGGCAATCCTCTCAATTATCGGGATGATATTAACCTTGTTACTTTTAGAGAAAACACAGAAGGGCTTTATACAGGTATCGAATATAATAGTGGGGATGAATTCAAACAGCTCAGCTTTTTGGATAAATTTAAGGAATTTGATCCTTCCACTTCTACCGTTTCGTGCCGTGTTTTCACAGAGAAAGGATGTCGACGGATTTTAGTGACTGCCTTTGAATATGCCAAGAAATTTGGGTACCCAACCGTTACTACGATTCACAAAGCCAACGTAATAAGACAGACCTGTGGTATGTTCAGACGAATTGCTTTTGAAGTTGCGAAAGATTATCCCGAGATTGAGATGTGGGAGACAAACATTGATGCAATGTGTATGTGGTTAATTAAGAATCCTCAAGACTATGGAGTAATGGTTACCACCAACATGTTCGGTGATATTATAAGCGACCTCGCAGCTCAGTTAGTAGGAGGACTAGGATTCGCATCTAGTGCTTCAACGAATGGAGATGTTTATGGGCTATTTGAGCCTACTCACGGTAGCGCACCTAAGTATTCAGGACAATATAAAGTAAATCCGACTGCAGCATTCTTGTCAGCAAAATTAATGTTAGAATGGTTAGGAGCCAAAGGGGATCCTTCCCTTTTACAAATCGCAAAAGATATTGAACAAGGAATTTCTACAGTAATAAAGGAAGGAAAAGTTAAAACTTACGATATGGGCGGTTCTAACACAACATTAGAAGTAGCTGAAGAAGTTGTTAAGAAAATGCCATAACAAATCCGTTATGGTTCCTCTAGAAGAAACCCAGTGTCTGATGATATGTTTATGACAGTAACTATCACTTTCTATGGACCACTAGAACGCTGGGCTGGAAGAAAATCCTTCATCGCGGAAGGTGCGACTGTACGTCAGGTATTAGCTGCATTGAAGGATCAAATTGGGAAGTCAGTCCTAGGTCACCTGGTGTACCAAGATACAGGTAAAATCAAAAGTCATTTTCACGTCCTTTTGAACGGAAGAGACATCGAGTCGTTAAATGGCCTTGATGAAGAAGTGAAGAATGGAGATAATATAACATGCGTCCCACCTGTGGGAGGAGGTTAAGATTTTCCTTAATGGTACTGGGAATTAAGTTGAAACTCTCTCTTAATAATTCTTTTCTTCATGGGTTCCAGTAGAAAGAAAGAATAAATCCGCCGACTGCAATAAAGACACCGCCCACAATGAAAAGATATCCGATCTGAGGATAAATGGTATATTTAAGTTGGGATAACAAATATAATCCTATCGCTTCTTCGTGTCTCCCACCAAGTCCAGGTGCAAAAACTGGAACCATAAATGAGACCATTACTGGAACGAGAATGATTATTATTAGAATATATGCTTTTCTTATTGTCGATCTTTGTAGGAACGGATTCTCATAGATCCTGATAGCCATATTAAGAGAAACTATAGCTCCAAGGAATAAAAGAACGAACGAGTAATTTTCATTTAATTGTAGTGGTCCAGCATCAATAACAGTTTCGTAAGTTATTCGATCTCTAACAAACTGAAACCAAGGAAGAAACATAGCACCCAAAAAGATAGGAATTTGTGCAACGAATAATGTTAAAAAGACCGAGCTTTGATATAAGACTTCTACCTGATAGATTTTGTCGGAATGGTGAGCATTAGATTTCGATTTTGAATGTAACAGGAGATTATATTTTGTATCAACATTCGGATTATTCTGAAATCTTTGCACCTACCTAAATCTCCTATACTTATTTCTTTAATATCAATTTATTAAATGTGATTGTTGATGCAAACCGAAAATTTTCGTTTTATTTGAATGTAGATATTCCAGTCCAGCTGTATCTACATGGCCTTGGAAGTTTCATACTTCCTAAATTCGATGATTTATTTTTTATTTTAACAGCTTTCTCACTTTTTTAACCTCTAAGGGATAATTTTTTATCAATCTATTCTTTTTTAAGTTCTGTTTTACCACGTAAAGAATATCATCATCTTGAAAAGTGATTAGTTCTTCTAGATATTCAAAACCATCCATAAGAATAGCTTGAACAACTACACTTTTTTGAATTTAACAAACAAATTTTTAATGTGAAAAACTTTGAAGAAGAAATCAAATTCTAATTCTCTGGCATAGTCTACCAACACTTTTAGCGCTTTCAATCGTTAATACTGGATGAGCTGTTAAAAATGCCGAGTGAAATTCTCTATACTTCAGTTAATGCCCGAACAAAGTTATTGTGTGTGCTGGGGAATCCTATTTCACATTCTCTTTCTCCTCAGGTCATGAACGCTCTAATCTCTTTTTATAATCTTAATTTCTTTTATCTTGCTTTTGCTGCCAATGATCTCGAGAAAGCAATTGATGGACTGAAGGAGATAAAATTTTTAGGGGCTAATATTACGATTCCTTTTAAAGAGAAAATTCTTCCCCTTTGTGATTCCGTGGATCCAGCTGTAGAGGAAATCAAAGCAATTAATACGATTTATTTTGATGGAGAGAAACTTCAAGGATATAATACAGATATTGATGGAATTAGAAGTGCACTAGTAAATTGCATCGACCAGATTGACAGGTATGCTGTTTTTGGAGCTGGAGGCGCCGCGCGAGCGTTATGTGTCGCTTTAAAAAGCAAAAGTGGTATCTTGGTTAACCGTACTGAAGCTAAGGGGAAAAAGTTAGCTAAGGAATTCGGATTGGAATATATTTCTCTCTCGAACTCCACGAAATTTATGCAAGATATAGATTTGATTGTAAATGCAACTCCAGTAGGAATGGCTGGTCAAACAGTTTCAACTATTGTACCACTAAGCTGGATAAAAAAGTGTACCTTCGTATTCGATATGGTTTATAATCCATCGGTAACAAGACTGGTCGAACAAGCTAATGAATATCATAAAAAAGTCATCAGCGGTGAAACAATGTTCTTAGGGCAAGCAGCAAAAGCCTTTTCAATATGGACAAGGTTAGAACCCAGTTTAGAAATCATGATGTCAATTTGGAGGGAAATCACTCATGAATAATTTTAAAGGTCACGGACACGCCTTTGGGGCTTTCAGTGTTATTAATGCATTAGCTACGGGAACAGGAGCAGCTATAGGCTTAGAGGATCTCTTCACTGACGTTATTATTGATCTAAAAGAAAATACGCCTTTAATAGCGCCACGTGCAGTTCAAATTGCCATAGAGAATACATTAGCCTATATTGGAACAAAAAAATCTTTTGGCGGGAGGGTTGTAGTTGGTTCAAACATTCCTATCGCCTTTGGTTTAAAAAGTTCTAGTGCTGTTATCAATGCTACCGTGTTAGCAACAATCAATGCTGCTAACGTGCAGCTTTCTGTGAAACAGATTTTAGACATTAGTACACGTGCTGCTATACGAGCAAATATTTCAGTGACTGGTGCTCTGGATGATGCAACTGCTTCCTTGTTAGGGGGGTTCTGTATCACTGATAACAATAAAAAACTGTTATTATGGCACGTACCAGTTCCATATGAAATTATTACTTTAATTTTCATTCCTTACAAATACAAGGCCAGAAAAACTGTCGAATTTTATGAAGAAATAACTAACTTTCGACAAAACGCTCTGGAAATGAAAGAAATCATTAAAATCGCCAAAAAAGATTTCTTGACTTCAATGATACGAAATGGGTATCTTGTTGCGCGATCATTTGGATATGATACAAGTCCAATGGATATTGCCTTAGAAAATAAAGCACTAGGAGTCTCGATCTCGGGTACTGGCCCAGCTATTGCTGCTTTATGTCACGAAAAGGATGAAACAAGCATTATTAAAGCATGGAGCGGACTGGATCCTTCACTAGTATTGAGATCTCGTGTTAGTCGTCTTCATATCCTATAAAAACTGGATTTTTCGGTCTACTAGTTTCAGCTAATAAGAACAAATCTGCAAACACTAGAGCAGCCAGTTGTTCCACTATTATAACTGCTCTGGGTACAATACACGGATCAAACCGTCCTTCTATTTTCATCACGATATTTTCCTTTGTTTTTAGATTAACAGTATGCTGGGGTTTATGAATCGAAGGTGTTGGTTTGAATGCTAAACGGAAGGTAATAGGAGAGATACCAGTTGATATTCCACCTAATATTCCTCCACTATGGTTCGTTCTAGTCTCGAAACGATCCTTCTGGGGATCGTAGTATAATTGATCGTTGGCTTCAGATCCTTTCATCTTAGCTAAACGAAATCCTGTTCCAAATTCAATGGCGCGTGTCCCTGGAATACTAAACATGGCTGAAGATAGGAAACTTTCTATATTATTGAAAAGCGGTTCACCAATACCGGTTGGAACACCGTGGACAATACAAGAAATTGTGCCACCGATACTATCTCCTTCATTTTTTACTTTAACAATTTCCTTTACCATTAAATTATCAATCTCAGGGTTGGGGCACCTAGACAGGAAATCATAAGGATTTTTTTCAAGAATTCCCTCATTTAGCTCATCCATTTGAAATGAAATGCTACCAATGCGTGATGTGTATGTAAATATATGGATATTTGCGTATTTTAATAGCACTTTTTTTGCAATACATCCTGCTGCTGTTATTGCAACCATGACTCTGCCTGAAAAACGACCACCCCCCCGGTAATCATTGAAGTCACCATATTTTAAACTCGCAGTAAAGTCTGAATGACCTGGACGTGGAGTATATTTTCGTTTTTCATACTTTGGACTATCTTTTTGGTCTTCATTAGTAATTTCTAAGGTAATAGGAGCTCCAGTACTAAATCCATTGAAAATACCAGATTTGATCTTGAATTCATTAGATTCCATTCGCTCACTAGTAATCCCTGGCAAGAATCTTGCTTCCCCTTTATTAAGCGTTTCTTCGATTTCTATGGGATCAATCAGTATGCCAGGGGGACATCCATCAATAACGACCCCTATTGACTCTCCATGACTCTCACCAAAGACAGTAATACGAAATAATTGACCAAAAGAATTTGACATTATAATGTCCTTCCAATAATAACTATTTTTGGCATTTTGATAATGAATTTCATAAATTAGTAATTGATTAAGTCTAAGACTATGCACCTTCGAGAACAGGAATTGATTCAGTCTTTCTATGATCAACTATCCTTGAGATGGGCTTACCAGGACGGATTGCGGTATAATCATATAATGTGCCAACTGGGACACACTCTACTTGAACCTTTTGATTAAAGATTCCTGTGAAGTTTTCTACTATTTCTTTTTCTAGTTCTTTCCATTCCTTTTTCTCTCGGTGTTCAACTCTTATAGTTACTGTTTCATCATCTATCTCGATTTGGTACCACACACCGTCAATAGTTGCTTTAAATAGAATGTCTTCTAATTCAATAGGCATTACGATACTGTCATTTGCTGCATGTATCTCGGCTCCTTTTCTTCCTAGAATGCGGTATAAGGGTAATCGGAGTCCACATGGACAGTTATTGCCGTCTTCCATGATAACAATGTCATTTGTCCAATAACGGAGGATTGGCATAGCTTTTTTGAATAAGGGAGTAATCACTGGGACAGCTCGCTCACCATAACTAACCCTGTGATTTCCATCCATGGACCACAATTCAACAAACATTGCGATCGATGGAAAATGCATGTTTCCCTTGATACACGGTATCCCCGGTAGTCCGACTTCGTTTTGACCAGCGAAGTTAAAAATCATTTCTGCTCCATAGATTTCTTGGAGCCTTTTCATTCGATTTCTTGAACACGCCTCTGCGCCGATAACTAGTTTTTGGACACCAATGTCTTTAGGATTTTGTCCCCAATCCTTGAGTAATTGAGCAAGAGCGAAAGCATCTGTAGCAACCACTCCTAAAATAGTTGGTTTCAGTGCAAGAATGGTTTTACCCACTTGTTTTGGAGGGTTGATATTGGTACGCGTACCCATACTGGCTAGCAATGCGCCTACATGTTCTACCATGGCTGCAGCAGTCTGCCCTGCAAATGTTCTAACCATTGGAAAAAGAAGGCACACGCGATCTCGTGAAGAAACATGTTTAAAAACTGGTAATCGCATTGCCATCTTGATAGCTTTCTTGAATTCCTTTTTAGTCATAAAGACAGGAACAGAATGACCACCAGTTGCTCCACTGGTTTGTCCAAACAAAACCATTTCTTTAGTTGGGTCAACAGCGAGCAGATCATAGGGAGAGATGGATGCAAGAGAAATCTCTTCTCGCTGGGTGAGAGGAATGTTGGTAATAAAGTCATCAATTGAACGGATTTTTTTAACACCAGCTTCAGCAAGTTTTCTCCTATAAAAATCTGTTCGATAGGCTAGCTTAACCGTTTTTCTCAATCTTTTTAGTGTAAAATAATCAGATGAAGCCTTCCATAGAGTATAGTTAATAATCCGATCAGGAATCCGCATGTTGTTCACTAATATTACAATCAATTTTTTTTATCTTATGAGAGTTACTTGTCTTTAAGTGTTAAAAGTGTAAAAGTGTCTGTGATTAATAAAATTAAGTATTAATCTATTTCATAATGAGATCATCTGTTTAAGAATGATTCAACTATCAAATATAATAGATTTAAACTACTCTTCACTTGATCAGAGAACCTCCTAGTCGCCCCCATCAGTCAGAAGCGATTCAGTGCTGGTTAAGGGATGATTAGTGTCCACATTTCGCAAAACGGAAGAATGGTTTGTTGATAGCTTTATGCTAATCAGGTATTTTCTTCAGATAATTGAGACCCAATACTTACTGAATACATTTCAAGAGTTGTTCTTTGTTGTATTCTATATAGGGTGAGACAATGAAATCCTTACTAGCTAGAAAAAATACTATTATTCGGAGAATTCTTATTAATTTGGGCATTTTAACGAGCTCTTTGTTGTGTAGTTGTTTGCTTGTATTTATGATTCACAGTTTTCTTGCATCACAATGGCACTATGATCTAGATACACGTGTTACTGGTAACGAAACAGATTTACTGTATAATTTGGGAAAGCGATTTCAGCTATTTGGTATATTTGTATTTATTTGTTTATCGACTTTAATTATATCCGGTTTTTTCAAAAATGTTCGTCAAAAAGACTTTTCGAGATTAGCACGATTTACAATAGCGTGGTTTTTCATTATCTTGGGGTTGATTACAGGTTTTACATTCTTTTTTCCTGAGGGGACTGGCCTTTTGACCGCTAGAGAGTTCTACTGGAGAGCTGCTTTTCCTTTTGCAATAGTCGGAATTGGTTTTACCATTCTTATGACAACTGATGTAGTAGAAAATCAGGAAAAATGTGAGAAAGTGGTATTATGGTTAGCAATGCTTACCATGTTATCCCTTGGGATTTTTTCGACCATTGGCTACAATGAAAACATTCCTTGGGGACAAGATGCAAACCACCCTTGGATACTGAGTTTGTCCTTAGGGGCTCATTATTTGATAACATTTTGGATAATAGGAGCATCATTCGCGTCTATTGCAATTAAAGTCCGTCGTTACAACTCTTGGAACGATTTAATTTACATAATAACATGTTGTTGTTCTTTAATAACATTTATTGTAGCATTTCCTCCATTTATTCCAAGAGGTTCAACTTATAGAGAGCTATATGGATATTTTGTTGTGATTTTAATCTTAGGGGCAATTTCAATGTTTCTATGGAGTATTACTGAAATATCAAAACGGGAATTGGCTGGAAATGAATAATTTGATGGAAGGATCGGAACTGGGAATTGTTTGGATTTACGTTGAGCAAACAGTAGATGCAATTTTGAAACAACCTACTGTTGAGCAATTTATTATCAATACAATTTATGAAATCTTTAATGTATTAATCTACCTTTTCTTACCAATTAATCTGCTGTTATGGACGGGTTTTACGATTCAAGTACTTAAGGTTAAACAGAAACAAACAGCTACTGAAAAAATTGAAGTTCTACTAATACCAACATTGATAATTGTTGGTACTTTAGAAGTAATTATACGATTTGTCGTAAGTGGTTCATTAGAATCTATCAAATCATATTTAGACTACGAAGCTTGGGCTTTGATCTTTATTGGCTGGATGTTCTTAGCAATCATTCATGAAACATTTCAACAGATTATACAAGATGTCTCCATCGGTATTCCATCTATCAATAAATCATTACTGAATGTAGCTTCAGTTATTGTTTTAACTATAATATGGATTAGCATCCGTGTAGTACTTGGTGTAAATCAGAGTCTGTTGTTTTTAGTGTTAATCAACATTTTAAGCTTGTTATTAATAGTCTCTACAACATTACCTAAAGAGATGACACCAAGAATTCTCGTTCGTTGGTTATTCATTATCAATATTTTATTCTTAATTCTTGTTGTCTATCCTGGAATTATGGTTGATCCTCCAAAGATAGAAACACAATCATATATTTATTTGAGGAACCAGATCACTATTTTGGGAGTAGTGGGAATCATCTGGCTGCTACTGTTTAATGTTCTTGAACGAAATGAGCATCATTCAAATAATTTTTAAATAATCTTATTTATTTTTTAACAATTGACCTCGGAAGGATGAACAACCAATTCATTCATAGAAGGTAACCAAGGAAACTCCCGAATTCTTCGAATGCATCGAAAGGAGGGGTAGAAATAAAGACGTGAACAGGATCTGGCATGACTTCTATGGCTTTGATAGTCCAATCATACTGTTGACAAATGACCTTAAGGATTCTTATAATGTCTTTGTTGTGAGTAAGAGCAGGTTTGCGATATTTGGTACACCACACAAAATGATAGTTGATATTACAGATGGAGTGGTTATAAGTGATGTAATCAGGCAAAATAATACCCAGTATTACTTTGATTATATGGTGATATAAGATTAAAAGTCACAAACCCCATAATTAGTTGTCATGCAACGGACAATCCAATGTTCACTCCCATTAGATACTGATCTATTAGAGACGATAGAGGTCTATAATAAGGTAGTGCAGCACATTATTGACATTGGATGGTCAAAAAGAACGTTTAATAAAAATACACTTCACACTGAGACATATCAAGACATTCGTAACAAATATCCCCAATTACAATCGTCACTTGTCCAGTGTGCGAGAGATATGGCTTCTGATATGCTCAAAAGAGAAAAATTCCGCTATCACAAACCATTCAAGAAACCTCTAAGTAGTATCCGCTACAACCAGCGGACCTTCACCCCATTTTTGGGAACAGGAAAAATCTCCCTTAGTACAGTTAAAGGAAGGAAAAAGTTTCCGCTGTTAATTCCCCCCTATTTCCAACCCTATGTTAATGAGGGAAGAATAACTTCCTTGACACTTTGTTATAACAAAAAGAGGCAGAAATTTATCGCCTGTCTCACAGTGGAGCTACCTGATATTCCCGTGGAAGAACCTACTACCTTTCTTGGAGTTGATAGGGGGATTAAAAGGATAGCTGTTTGTTCCAATAATACGTTCTATCCTACCAATCACATTCTAGCAGTGAAGTGGAGATATCAACAATTAAGAAAAAAGCTTCAGTCAAAAGGCACTCGATCAGCCAAGCGCAAACTAAAGGTGATAAGTGGTCGAGAGAGACGGTTTATGACTGATGAAAATCGTAAACTAGCGAAATGGATTTGTAATATGCCCTATAATTGTATTGTCTTAGAAAATTTACGTCAGCTTAAACAGCATAGTAAAAAGAGGAAAAAAGTGTCCAAAGCCCTTCGTAAGAAATTTGGTAATTGGGCTTATTATCAACTTGAACAGTTTATCATTCAACGAGCTGAAACGGTTGGCAAGACAGTTTTCTTCGTCAATCCTCGTTATACTTCCCAAAGATGTTCTCAATGTGGGTATATAGCCCAAAAGAATCGGTCTTCTCGATCTGATTTTCTTTGCATCGAATGTTTTTTTTCCCTTAATGCTGACCTTAACGCTGCTCGTAACCTATCCAATTTTGGCAAGGCTGAGATTGGGGGGGCTTCCGTCAATAGCCCTAATGTAGCAGTTCTTCCCATGACGGTAACGATCTCTTCGTTACCTCGTGCGTCTGTTCTAGCTACAAGCCACTGAGTTCATTCAGTGGTAATTGACTTACTCAGGTATGATTAACATAAAAGTGTTCTAAATATCGAACACGCTGCACTCCTCATAGGTTCAGCTGTTCTATTCTATAGAATTTTATAGATGCGATTAAAAGGAATAATCACTTCTAAATGAGCAAAAGTCTTTATTAATGAAGTTTAATTGTAAATTATGGAAGTATGAGCAATTTTGGTTGAATACATAGTAGAAAATTGGAGTTGCTGAAATGAAGTGGAATTTCTTAATCCTTTTTACTCTTGTTTTGATCTTTTTTTCTCCTTTCTCTGTCAACGGCTTATCAGTAGTTTTACCTATACCAACTGAAAGTAAAACATATATGATACCAGTAGGTGCCGTGTGGATCAATCTCTACTCTTTAGAACCAGTAGAAAAGTTTAACTTAACAGAGTTCTACCCAGATCAATCATTTGTTGGTCGCTATAACATTAAAATAGAGTGCTTGTTGTTTTTAGAAGATCATTCTCCCACCTGCAGTGTCGTTTGCCGAAATTTATGGAATAGCTCAGATCCTACGCACGAGATGTCTTCTAGTGAATTCTTTCACAGTACATACACGTATAGTTACAGTCAACCAACTACGGATGACCCGGATTTTTCTATTCAGCTGGAATTAGAAACCGAAACGGAGATAGCAAGCTCAAACTCAGTTGCAGGGTGGATTTTATTGAGCGTGGTTGATTATGGGATAACTGATAGACCTGAAGATTTCACTATGCCAACACCCGTGGATACATCAGCAACTACAACAGAAACAGGAACGACAGGTGAAATAGAAACAACAAGCTCAGACTCTGAACAACAAGTTTCTTTTGCTAGTAGTATCTTTTGCCTTCTTTCCTTAGCCATCCTCTTTCTCTGGAAAAGAAAGTCTAAGTAGAACCTTAGAGTGGTAATCAAATGAAATGGCAAGTCTTGTCTATAGTGGCTTTTCTTGTTGCTTTTTTTTTCGTATTCACTGTCAACGATTCCTCGGTGATTTTACCTATCCCAACCTCGAGTAAGACAACGAGAGTACCGATGGGTGCCCAGAATTTCAACCTCACCTCTTCTGAACCAGGAAAGAAGTTTAACTTAACAGAGTTCTACCCAGATCAATCATTTGTTGGTCGTTATAACATTAAAATCGAGTGTTTATTATATTTAGGAGACCATTCTCCTGCCTGCAGTGTCGTTTGCCGAAATTTATGGAATAGCTCGGATCCTACGCACGAGATGTCTACTAGCGAATCTTTTCACAGTACATACACGTATTGTTACAGTCAACCAACTGTGGACGATCTGGATTTTTCTATTCAGCTGGAATTAGAAACTGAAACGGAGATAACAAGCTCAAACCCAGTCGAAGGGTGGATTTTATTGAGCGTAGTTGATTATGGGGTGACTGATAGACCTGAAGATTTCACCATGCCAACACCCGTGGATACATCGGCAACTACAACAGAAACAACAATTACTACAGAGACAAGAACTACTACAGAGGCTATAACTACCGCAAAAACAGAGACAACAGGAGACATAGGAACAACGGAAGAAACAGGAACGATTGAATCAGATTCTAAACAACAAGTTTCTTTTACTAGTAGTTTCTTTTGTCTTCTTTCCTTAGTCGTCCTCTTTCTCTGGAAAAAAACTGTAGATAATAAGTAGACATATCATCTTATAACTCGGAAACCGATAGCAAAAGTTGTTAAAATTGTTATCAATGCCATTGATAGAAGATAAGTCACGTGAAAGTGACGCCCAACTATTTTATCATATTTAACTTGTAATTTTGAGCGATATTGATAAAACAGGTAGAGAGCGGGTATAGCAATGGCACCAAAGGCAATTATAACAAGGAAGTGAAGCTGATAGTTAATAGCAGTCCAAAGCCAAGCCAAACAACCTATCAATCCAAGGATGAATGACCAGTTACTTGCATGTGCGGGTCCTATGGCAACAGTAGTGGTGTTCTTTCCAGCAGCTTTGTCATTATCCCAATCTCGAATGTCTTTCGCCATGGTTTCACCTAAGCATAAATAAAATATCATGTATAGCGTGTAAGGAAGGATATTGAAAAAACTTTCAATAAACGGCAGTTCTAAAAACGAGGTTAAAAGAGCTATCCAGAGAAAAACGAAAACTATCCAATAAACTTGGGAAATATATGGGTGTCCTGCCATACGCAATGGTGGAAAAGAATATTGAAAAGCCCAAACAAGCATTAAAATTGTTAATAGAAAGAAAATAGGATTAATAAAAAAAGCCAGGAAAACACTCAAGCAAGACAAGAGCAATCCTTGTATCCAGGCCGAGCGAATTGAAACGGTTCCAACAACTAATGGGCGGAAGCGCCGAGATTCAATCGACTTGCTGTCAACTTCAATATCTGCTATATCATTAAAAGTACATGTGCCTGCGTCAGCTAATATCGAAATTACGAAAAAAATCATAATGAACGAGAAATCAGGAAATCTTTGTAATAATACAACAAAAGCTGAAAGACCAGCAACAATATCTAGCCAGAAAAGTTGTAAAGGACGGGCGAGGATTAAATGGCCGTAAAGACGTTGTTTTAAAGTAACCATAATCCTCACCTATGGCTTTGATAAAAGCTTATTGCTTTTTGCGGACTATGATTTTCGAAAACAATCTTTGCTAGTGTTCGTGTTATGAGTTTAGGATTATCGTCTTGAAATACACTTCTTCCTATGGATACACCTGCTGCTCCAGCTTCCATGGCTCCGCAAACCATATTAATGAATTCTGAAAGATTATCGGATTTTGGACCACCAGCAATCACTACAGGTCTTGAACACCCCCTTGTAACATCACGAAATGTGTCAGGGTCACCTGTGTAATTACATTTGATGATATCTACCCCTAATTCCGCACCAATTCTTGCAGCATGAGCTATTGCTTGAGCATCGAAAGAATTCTCAATATTTGGTCCACGAGCGTACATCATTGCTAGTAGAGGAATATTATATTTTTGACACTCATTGGCAATTCGACCGAGATCTGAAAGCATTTCTGGTTCACTGTCGGCTCCACCAACATTAACGTGAACTGAAACACCATCAACACCAAGCCTAAAAGCATCATCTAACGATGTAACAAGCACCTTATAATTTGGATCTGGACCAAAAGAAGTACTGGCGCTTAAATGAAGTATAGTACCTGTTGTGGGTTCTAATATCTCTGGATCAATACTCTGAAGAAAACCTTTATGACCCAGAACAGCAGTAGCGCCACCACTTGAAACAGCTTCCACGGTTTTATTAATATCAATTAACCCTGTAACTGGACCAACTGTAAGACCATGATCCATTGGGATAATGAGAAAACGACCACCTTTACAAATTCGATGCATACGAAATGACATTGTCAATGACTTCATTCTTCTTTTTTTTCTTTGTTTCTTTTCTCTTCTTTTACTATTATTATCAAATGGTTATTTGATATTGTAATTCTGCAGATTCCTATTAGCCAAGACACAACATTGAAATTACCTGTTCATGTTCTTCCAAAGTAAATATTCCAGGTGCTACCCTGGCATTAGATAAGGTGACGTAAGTGAGAAGAGAACCATGAAAGGTGCAGAGTAAACGTGATAGACGGCCAACAGGACTCATACTAAAGGAAATTAGATCATTTTCTGGTGATGATTTCAAGAAATTTAAAATTGTAAAGTTGTCTTCTAAACAATGAGCTGTAGTAACTATCTTTTTAATACTACTAGTTGCTAAATCTCTTATATCACCGTATATTTGCTTTAACTGTATTATTTTAGGAGTATTCTTAAGATGACTTGATAGAATAAGGTTGACTTGATATTTTTCACATAGATTCAGGAATGAAGGATTCTTTTTCACACAGTTATAATCAATATCAACAATCGCTGGTTCTAGCTTGATGATTTCTGTATACACCTGTTCAACAAAATCCTGTGAACTTTGACACTCTGTATGACGGTATGTGAGTATATATTTTGTTGTTAAATCGATAAGTTCTCCAGAAAGATCCCTCAATGCTTCTATGGGATTATTGAAATAATCAACTCTAATTTCGATGAATTGTAAGAAGTTATACTTTTTCATGATTGTTAATGCTTCTTCAATGGTCTGGGTGGCAACAACACCACAAATATGCTTATGTTTCTTGGATGAACTCATTAACTTCCGTTCCTAAGTGTCTGGCTTTACTTGAAGGAAAATATGCTAAAATCCTATCACCAGTTTTAAGCTGGTCAACCGAAATATATCCCTGTTCTGTTTTAGCTCCAAATCTTATCGTCTCAGCTAGCTGCACAATGATGCTGATTGACTCTCTATCTGGAGCTATCGCAGCTGAAACTTGAACCATTGGCCGCTGTTCAATTTTATTACGACCTAGTGGCACATAACGCCCACGGCCTTCGTTATTGACAACAAAAACATCCAATCCCGATTTTAATTCAGATAAATAGAAGGTCTTTGCAGGAGTATAAAGGTAACAGTGGACAGCTCCCGCGTTGACGCGGAAGGGCCGAGGAGCTATCTGATCTGTTAGAACATTTTCTGCTCTGATAAGAAAGAATCCCTTAGCAAAATTACCGACTAGCATTCCTTCTGTATCATCTAAAAGGACTCCAGTATCTAAACAACAGCGATCACCGGAGCCAACAGACTTGACTCTAACAACTTCTACTTCTGTTAATGATAAACGTTGATTAGTTAATTTTGACCTAACTTTATCTAGTTCAGTATAGTCTAGTGCTTTCTCATTGATAATTAGACCATCTACACCTTTCTCGAGGATTTCAAAATGTAATTGGAGTTTTCCAGGGGAATGAGCTCTCGAATAGATCTTACAAGTAGTATTTGTAGCCCACGCTATTAAGTTTTCTAACGGAATGACTTCCCATTCATTTTCCGAAAGATCAATACAGATTCTGGCTGATGATTCAAGCAGAGAGCGTATCTCAGGTTCTGAATTAGCTGAAATGTGGTCGACGGGTTTAAAATCAGTAATTTTCCAAAAAGTGATTGGTGAGGTTTTGAGATCAAGAGTGATGTTTGATGAATCTACATCAGGAGAGAGAATAAAATCATATAAGCTGTGATCAACTGCTTCCTTGATCTTTGATTTAATTCTTGATAGATCCGTGTAATTGCTCAAGTCCAAGATTATTTGCTTAGTTTTTGACATGACAATAACCACAACTGTTGTTTCAGGTATTAGTTTCTTATAAATCTTTTATTATTACCTCTTGTTCTCCTAGATACTGTGGGATATTTAATCTTCTTTAACCTTATTTAACAAGCAATAAATATCGGTAAATTCTCATATAAAACCTAAACAAAATTGTTTTATAAGTCTATAGTTATCGGCATGGCAATTAATATTGTACGAAGAGGAACAAATTAGTAGTGCGTGTTTATAATTTAGTACAGCGTGTTTCTAATTCCGAACAGACTGTTCGACTTTTTAGAACAATTTTTCCTAATTCCAAAGGACTTGGATTGTATTTTTATAATTTCAGCATTCCTTGTTTAGTGTCCATGAACAGTCGTAATATCACTAGAATCAACTAATGGGATAGTAAATGGTGAATGTTCTGAATTCACCTACTATATCTTAATAATCAATGTGAGTCTCTTTTATTTGATAATCTTTTTAGTGGTCAGGAAGAGGAAATGATAAATATTTTTGTTATTTTTTTTAGAATTAATCAACAAACTGTATATACTGGGGTGTACTAAGGTTCTTCTTTTGTCAACTTATTCATTAAAAACGCCTGAAATCCTAAATATTTCATACTACTCGCTACATACCTTATAATTACCGTTGGTGGTCTTTAAGATTTAATCAGACTATTTTCAAGGCAAATAACTTAAAAGGGGATATATACATTAGTTGCCATAAAGTCGTCAAATTAATATAGTTTTATTTAAATTTAATGTTTGAAGACTCTCCAATCCAATAAATTTTCATCATTCAATATACAATTGAGGAAATCAATGATGGCGATCCTAGCAGAACTTTCTTATGAATTAAAACCAATTGAAAAAGGTTATGCAAATAGAACACTCTACATTAACTTAACTACCAATGAGATAAAGATCAAGCCTGTTAGTGAGGAAATGAAGGAGAAATTTATAGGAGGAAAGGGATTTGATTTATGGCTGATGTGGAATTCGTTACCCAAAGACCATCCGACTAATTGGGATGATCCTGAAAATGAAATCTGCATTGCTTCTGGTCCTTTAGGAGGAAGTACTTTTTATCCTGGATCAGGTAAGTCTATTGTCACAACAATCTCCCCCTTAACAGGAATCGTAATTGATAGTAACGTTGGTGGCTATTTCGGGCCTTACGTAAAGTTTTCGGGTTTTGATGCAGTAGAAATCCAAGGTAAGGCGTCAAAAGACGTTGTTATCTTTATCAACGGAGACGAAGGTGTCGTCCGCATTGAAGAGGCTGAGAATATTCCTGATGAATCACATCTGTTAACCCAGCAATTGACTGAACAATACGCTGTGGATTCGACAGATAAGGAGAAAATTCGCATTAGTGTTGTTTCAACTGGGAATGGAGCGAAACATACCAAATGGGGTTGCTTGAATTTTTCGTGGTTTAATAGAAAGCGAGATTGGGCTAGCTATAAACAAGCTGGAAGAGGAGGAATTGGCTCTGTTTTTCGCAATAAAGGCATAAAAGCACTTGTATGTCGATCTCCTAAGGTTAATGCTAAAATAAACAATCCATACGATTCTGTTCTGGCTAAGAATGTTGGAAAGAAACATAACCTAGAGATCATTGAAAATGACCCTAAACAGAATGAGATGCGGGTAGTAGGAACGGGACATTTACCTGAAATCATGAATGATTTTGACCTTCTCCCTACTGAGAACTTTCGATTTGGAGCTCACAAAGAGTTGAAAGGAGAAGAATTTCCCTATACTCGTGAAGTAATGCGTTCAGTCTATACAGATACTGGAAAGGGGACAGATGGATGTTGGATTGGTTGTACAATTGCTTGTAGTCATATTTCAAAAGACCATAAAGTCCTTACAGGCCCATTCAAAGGACAAGTTGTTAATGTTGATGGCCCAGAATATGAAACAATTGCAGGTTGTGGATCAAACTGGGGTGTGTGGGATCCTGCTTGGGTTCTGGAAGCTAATTTTTATTGTGATACTTATGGTTTAGATACGATCTCGGTGGGTACAGGAATTGCTTTCGTAATGGAATGCTTCGAAGCGGGAGTTTTAAACAAAGAGATTACTGGAGGTCTTGAACTAAACTTTGGAAACGCGGAAGCAGCATTAAACTTAGTGCATCAAATGGCCCGTGGTGAAGGATTTGGAGCAGTTGTCGGTCAAGGAATCGTTGGGATGAAGAAAATTTTTCCTGAAAGGTATGGTGCCGATCCACAATTTCTACAGGACATTGGTATGGAACATAAAGGATTAGAATTCTCTGAATATGTTACCAAAGAATCATTAGCTCAACAGGGTGGATATGGATTAACTTTGAAAGGACCACAACATGATGAGGCCTGGTTAATATTCGAAGATATGGTACGAAACAATCTTCCGACGTTTGAAGACAAAGCTGAAGCCTTGGCATGGTTTCCGTTCTGGAGGACATGGTTTGGGCTTAATGGTTTATGTAAGCTTCCATGGAATGACGTTGTGCCCCCCGATAACACTGAAAACCCACAGAAACCTTTAACATTACTAGATGCTCGTGCCAAGATTCCCAAACACGTAAATTGGTATTCTGAATACTTTAGTGGAGTAACAGGTAGAACTTCCACTCCTGATGATCTTATTAAAATGTCAGAACGGGTGTATAATTTTCAGCGAACTCTTAACGTTCGACAGGGAAAAGGACTTAGAGAGAGCGATTCAAATCTTCCCTATCGTGCAATGGGTCCAGTTACAACGGAAGAATATGAGAGTCGAGCAGATCGCTATGATAAGCAATTAAAAGAAGAAATTGGCGAAGACCCCTCTGGAAAAACCACTGAAGAGAAGATGACCTTGATTCGGAAGTTTAGAGAAGACCGCTATAAAAAGCTTCAAGGTGCAGTTTACGAGCGCCGAGGTTGGAGTGACCACGGCTGTCCTACCGTTGCGAAAATAAAAGAGTTAGGAATCGATTATGAAGACGTAATCTCCACTGTTTCCCCCTATCAATGATGTAGAATTCTACTAGTTAAGGGTAGTGGATGAGATTAATGCTCTGCTCGCTTTTTTTCCACTCTCATCATTCCCTCATTAATTATTGTCAGAATTTCTTTATCGATTAAGCCTTGTTGGATAGTTTTCTGAAAAAATTTCTTCCAGTCCTCAGTTATTTCTTCCTCAAGTTTTGAATTATGATCCCCTAGATCACAAATTCTTTCCCATTCCTCTCGTTCTAAGCCATGTCGACCAAGTAATAATGGTAAAATACCTTTGATCCAGATTTCTAACGCTGTGGCAGTATCATCAACAGATAGCATGACTAATTTATAATAATGGTTAATCTGAAAATATGCCCTTTTTTCAGTGGTTAACAAAAAGTCTTTTTTTACTGGAGGTGCAGTTAGATTAATTGTAGAGGGAGTACGATGTATAAATGTTCTTTGTTTTTCGACAGTTTTTTCTTCCAGGTTCTTTATCTCGTCCAATAATGCGTCTAATTTTTTTTTGTCTAGAGGCATTCGAACCTACCTTCCTGAAAGATCTCTACATAGAGATAGTAACTCAAATCCAAAAATAATTCTATTCTTTTAAAGTAGGTTGAAGTTATTCAAGCTGAAATAATTAATATTTTTCTCCACTTATCTTCTTTATTCCTCATTTCATGTTTCTCGGAATTAATTATTGTTATTTCACTGGTGGGGGATGGATGGTGAGGTAAAAATTATCTCAAAGACAGTGAGAGGAGGAAGCAAGGAATAAAAGGATCAGAAAGGTTGAAAGGTTAAATGATTGCCGATTAAGTTGGAGTGTAGGGTCAAGAAGGCTTATATTAAGGAATGAACATAAAATTTCTCAAGTTGGTTGCATGGTAACTCTCACATGGAAGTTCCCAGTCATTCCCACACAACCACAGGAGGAGGTACTATGGGAATTATCCAAGACGTGCCGTCTACTGTACAACCATGCACTAGCAGAAAGAAAGTATCTCTATGATACTTACAACTATTGTATTACTTATAGAGAGCAGCAGAACGCCTTACCACAATTAAAGAGGCTGTTCCCAAGGTACAACCAAGTCTACTCCAAAGTCCTCCAAATGACCCTTAAAAAGATTGACTCTGCGTATAAATCATTTTTTGGGTTAATAAAGAGCGGAGATCATACTACACGCCCACCAACCTTCCGAGGTAAGGATTATTTCTTCACATTATGCTACAACCAATCAGGTTTCACAATAACAAAGCAGACTATTCGATTTTCTCACAAACATCCGAGTGAGACGGAATTGATCTTTTTTGTCCCGTTTGACTTTAGTACCAAGAAAGTCAAGCAAATAGAAATCTTTCAAGATCAATATGACAAGCGATTCTATTTAGCAGTTGTGTTTGAACACAAAGATCCCCCTTTCATTGACAATGGATTGTACCAAGCGTTTGATCTTGGTACATTAAAACATACAGCAATTAATATGCATGGTAAGTTTCTCGAATCCACAGTCAAGCGGCCAGACAAATATTGGGAACCGAAGATTCGCTCCTTGCAACATAGAAGAGATCACTGCAAGCAGGGGAGTCGCCGATATTGCTTGTTCAGTCAGCGGTTAGTGACCATCAAGCGGAAATGTCGGAACCAGACCAGGGACTGGCAACATAAACAAAGCCTCAACCTCTTACGAAATACAAAAGCCCGTACCATTATCGTGGGTGATCTCTCACCTAAACAAATGACAACTAGTAAAAAGAATGGAAAGAAAAAAGGGTGGAGGAAGAAATATCGGAAGAGTATTAACCGTAGTGTCCACAACACTGGTCATCTGGGTCGTTTTGTCGAATTATTGACCTATAAAGCACAAAAGCTAGGTAAAAGAGTAACAATAATTGATGAGCGGAATACTACTAAAACCTGTTCAGTATGTGGTCATAAAAAAAAGCGGATACCTCTTTCTGAACGTATCTATAAATGTGAGGTGTGTGGAATCGTTTGTGACCGCGACTACAACTCTGCGATCAACATTATGAAACGATTTCTCTCACACAATGCCCTGTGGACGGGCTATCAGTCCTTCCTCAATCGGATTGATAATCTGCGATACACAGTCAATGATAAAACGAAAGTTTCCCATTATCTTGTTGGTGATGGGTTCAGTGAACTCGCAGGAAGTCACTTGCTTTAGCTGGTGCCAGTTCACTTATTGTTATTTTGGCTTTCTTCTTTTTTTACTAGATTCCTTTTACTAGGCCTATTAAACTTTAATCAAATAGCGCTGATAGAAGCTTTAAATTATCTTAAACTTGACTAGAATTGTGTTGTGAAGAATATGAGCAAATCGAAAGTTCTTATGGTTAATACAAAAGAGATGGGAATGGGTGATTCCTTAATCGACCGTTTTGATTACTTGTGGAAGCATGAGAAAACGGGATTAAAGGATTGGATAAAAGAAGGAGAAATTATTGCGATTAAGACCCACTTCGGTAGTCGAAATCAGACTCGCCATCTCCGGCCAATGTATATTCGAAAGGTAGTGGATCTTGTCCGAGAAGCTGGGGGAATACCTTGGGTTTGTGAGGGGGTAGGTTTGTTTTGGGATGAACGGAATAAAGAAGCAACTATGTCTAACGGACCCGGATATATTTTTTTGGCTAACAAACATGGATTCAACACAGGAGCTTTAAATGCTCCAGTTGTTATGGACGATGGGATCGTAGGAACGGAAGTTTTTAGAGTACATAACGAAAAAGGGAAGCACATTAAAGATGTTGCATTGGCTATGGGTTTGCGAATAGCAGATAAAACCCTAATCGTATCACACTTCAAGGGGCATGATGGGGCTGGGTTTGGAGGTGCTTTAAAGCAATTAGGAATTGGTTGCGTAGGTAATGAGGGGAAGGGCGGAGCTCACTGGGGAGGTGGGCAGAATATTTACATTAAAAGACCAGAGAATTGCACTGGATGTGGAAAATGTATTAGGATCTGTCCGACTGGAGCTCTTTCTTTAGATGAAAATAATAAGATTGTGCATAACCCAGACAAATGTATTGCGTGTACAATGTGTTTTGCAAAATGTCATTTTGGCATTCCCCCTAAAGAGCTAGAAGAGAAACGAATATTTGCAGTAAAACGTATAATTCCTAGTGTTGAGCAGGTAGAACGAATGATGGATAATGCAGCTGGAGTAGTACAAGGTATAAATAGTGATGGGGAAGATCGTTTGAGATACATCAATATTGCAATCGATATTACGAGTCATTGTGATTGTATGTCTGCAGGTGGACATCTATTAGTACCAGATCAAGGAATTTTATATTCAACCGATCCAATAGCTATAGATCAAGCGTGTGTTGATCTTGTTACCCAAGCACGTGGTATGCCCGAATCTCCTGCTGAGACTGGCTTGAATTCTCCTCATGGGAGAATTGATCCTATTCCTGAAGCGATGGAACCTGATAATCTAAAATTTGGCTTATTTAGTTGTTTTGTAGATCCAAAATCCAGACCAATTATTGCAGAGACGCAGCTCTCAGCCGCCCATACACAAGGTATCGGTTCTCGAGAGTATGAGCTAATTGATATTACACCCAAAAAGGAGAAGAAGTGAGATGTTTCCTCAATTTTTAAGATTCTTATTTCTTTAAACGATTTCGTGTGTATTCAACTAATCCTCCGGCTTTAAAAATTTCCAACGCTTGACTGTCCAGTTTCGGGAATTGAAATTCCCTATCTTGAATTTTAATAACACCTATATCAAAATCTACAGATATTTTATCGGTTTCAAGTTCATCCTTATTTTGAATGACGTACTCAGAGCATTCTGGAGAGATGACAAGTGGTAGGGCTTGATTTATTGCATTCCTATAATAGATTCGTGCAAAAGATTTTGCTATAATGCAACTAATACCCGCTTTTGCAAGGCAGATTACTGCTTGTTCACGGCTACTTCCACAGCCAAAATTCTTGCCTGCAACTATAATATCACCTTGGGAAACCTGTTTTGCAAAGTTAGGATCATAATCTTCCATAGCATGTTCTGCCATTTGTTCAGGAGTGAATGGTTCATATGTGTATTTACCAGCGAAAATGATATCGGTATTAATGTCATCCTCAGGGAAAATCCAGATTCTTCCTTCAAATTTCATCGTTTTCAAATCTCCTCATTGGTTATATAGCCTGCAACTGCTGATTTAGAAACTACTGCAGGGTTGGCTAGGTATATCTTGGCATCTCTAGTTCCCATCCTTCCTCTGAAATTCCTGTTTGCAGTAGAAATCGCTGTTTCTCCTGGAGCGAGGGTTCCACCATATTCACCTAGACACGGACCACATGCTGGTATCCCAATTTGTCCTCCCGCGTCAATCAAAATTTCCAGTATCTCTTCCTTTATTGCCTGATGAAGTATTTTTCTTGAAGCTGGATAAACAAGTAATCTGACATTAGGATCAATCTTTTTTTCTTTTAATATATCCGCAGCAACTCGGAGATCCTCAATTCTTCCATTAGTGCAAGTACCAAGAAGTGCAACATCAATGTTTGTTCTTAATAAATCTTCCACTGGAACAACATTGTCAACTTTGTGTGGTTGTGCTACTCTTGGAGTCAGGTCTGCTAGATCAAAAGAGAGTTCTTGTTCATAATTTGCATCCTCGTCAGCTGCGAGTCTTTCGTATTTAAAATCAAACTGGTTATTCCACTCATCAGTTATTTTATCAGTTGGAAAGATTCCTGCTTTTGCTCCTGCCTCAGCTGACATATTACTGATTGTCATCCGATCACTGATAGCCAACTTGTCAATTTCTTTCCCATAAAACTCAATGGACTTATATGTAGCTCCATCAGCAGATATATGGCCAATAATGTCTAAGATGATGTCTTTAGCATAAACATCTTTAGGTAAGTAGTTTTCAAACGTAATTTTCATTGTTTCAGGGACTTTAAGCCAAGTTTCTCCTATTGCCCATACTGAAGCTGTTTCAGTACGACCTATTGGTATTCCAGCGGCACCAAATGCACCATGAGTGGTGGTGTGAGAATCAGACCCTAAGATCACTACGTTGGGAGGAACCAACCCTTCCTCTGGTAAGACTTGGTGGCAAATTCCTGACCCACAGTCATAGAAATGGTTGATCCCCTGTTTCTTAACAAATTCTCTGATAATCTTATGATTTTCAGCTTTTTTATAATCTGGTGGAGGAACCGCATGGTCAAGATCGATAAAAATTCGATTAGGATTCCATACTTTTCCGTCAGACCCCGTTATTTGATAGAAAGTTTTGCTGATCGCGGCTGAATTGTCATGACTCAAAGTCATATGGGGAGATACAAATACTATTTCATTTTCCGCTACTCCTTCTTCTGTCTTCCCTGCAGCAGTAGCAAGAATTTTCTGGATCAAAGTCTGCTCAGTCATTTGGATATTCCTCTTGTTTTAACGAAAATAGTGACATTGATTAAATTCTTTCTTAATAAAACTACACCAAAACAAATGTAAAAAGAAAATTAATGCTAACTCAAAACAATATCATTCTGATGAGCTTTTAAGCAATTAATCGTCGAGGGACATAGTCAGATAATTTCTTGTTTCGGGGGATCTGGATAACAAAAGCATCCATATTGCACTCATTACATCTCAAACGAAGTGTTCTATGATTAACACTAGCTGTGATGGTGTGAGTATGACACCATGGACAAGTTAGTTCCAGTTCTTCTTTGTGATGAAGATCCACATCCTCTTTGATATCTAAAGTCACTGGGATCGCCTCATATCTCTTTTGAAAAATATCTATTATTATTGATACAAGAGCATTTATACTCTCACGAATCTTTTCTTTTACATCATATATAATCATATTGATATCGGTATCGCAATCATGTCAAAGGGTAGCATTCAGCATTATTAATCAGTGGAAATGTACTAACAAGAGTTCTAAAAATCAAAACATGCTAAAAGGTTTGTGGTACGATTTTTCTACTTTATCAATGCAATATTCGAATTTGCCTACTTACAAGTCCTTGAAAATAGACTATATTCATCTTCAGATTTCTCTACTACTCCCCAGAATTAGATCTCTGTTCTCATGGTTATTGAATCATGCACCTTATCCCTGTTAAAATCTCTCATATTGATTTCTTCCTCTTTAATTATGAATTCTTACTTAATCAAAGACATCATTCAGGTCATAGTTCTTTGTCAATGAAATTTATAATTGAACTTACAAAGTGGTTTTTTGCATTTTTATGCTTATAATCTCTATTATTTGTAGTAAAAAGAGAGTAGGAACTAATGGGAAAAACAATCATTGAAAAAATCATTGCAGGTCACACAACAGAGGATGTAACGCCAGGTAATATCGTTTGGATGGAAATCGACGTTCGTTCTGCGCGAGATTTCGGTGGGGCTAATGTTGTTAAAAATTTACAAAAATATTATCCAAATGAATCCCAAGTAGCGGACCCTGAGAAAACTTTTTTCACGTTTGACTGTGTTGTACCAGCTAAAACGATTGGTTATGCAGAAAACCAACATATCGCACGGGTATTCGCTCGAAAACAACTTACTCGTCAAAATCTATATGATGTTGATGCGGGTATCGGTTCTCATGTAATGATCGAAAAAGGAATCGCAGTTCCAGGTAGTACAGTTGTGGGTACAGATTCACATCTGAACATATTAGGAGCTATTGGGTCCTTTGGTCAGGGTATGGGTGATCAGGACATTGCTTTCGCTTTTAAGACTGGGAAAACTTGGTTTGAAGTCCCTCATTCAATGAGTATTACTATTGAAGGTATTCCTGCGGAAAATGCATCCGCCAAGGATGTTACTCTAGGTGTGATTCAACAGATTGGTTCAAAAGGAGCTCTTGGAAGATCTATTGAATTCTATGGAAGCACAGTTGAATCACTTGATTTAGCAGGGAGAATAACTTTAGCATCAATGGTAACCGAAATGGGCGGCATTATTGGTCTAATTCCTCCAAATAAACCAGTAATACAATTTTGTAAAGAACGAAGCGGTCGTGAATTCCCAGTGTATGAAGCAGATCAAGATGTGAGGTATGTCGAAACATTGGAATTCGATTTTGAAGAGCTTGGACCATTAATTGCCTTACCACCTTCTCCAGCCAATGTAAAATCCGTTGCTGAAGTTGCTGGAAGGCAAGTTGATTCTGTCATTGTTGCTAGTTGTACAAACGGTCGGTATGAAGATATTGCTATTGTAGCTAAAATCCTGAAGGGTAATAAAGTCCATTCAGACGTTATGATGAAAATTGTCCCCGCTACAAAAGAGGTTTATGGTCAGTTATTAAGAAACGGTTTAATTAATATTCTGTATGAGGCTGGTGCAATTATATCAAATCCAGGTTGTGGTGGATGCGCCGCAGGGCAGATTGGTATGACTGGAGAAGGTGAGGTACAAGTTTCAACTGGAAATCGGAATTTTGCTGGAAAACAAGGTAAGGGAGATACATATTTAGCAAGCCCGGCAACTGCTGCAGCAACAGCACTAGCAGGTGAGATATCTGTACCAGAATTGTGATAGGTGATAAGATGAAAAAACCAACTATACTTGAGGGGAGAGCTATTGTAATCAAGGATGATAATCGAAAACCGATCGATGACATTGATACGGATATGATTTTTCATAATAAATATCTTCATATCACTGACATCAATGAAATGGGACAATATGCGTTTGACAATCTCCAAGGATGGGAAACATTCTCTGAAATGGCAAAACACGGTGATATTCTAATTGTAGGCAAGAATTTTGGTGCTGGAAGTAGTAGACAGCAAGCTGTTGATTGCTTCAGTGCTCTAGGTATTCAAACGATCATTGGTGAATCTTTTGGAGCAATCTACAAAAGAAACGCTATTAATTCTGGTATGCCTTTAGCTATAGCACCTGATATAATGACTGAAAACTTGGAAACAGGTGATATCATTAGAATTGATTTAGAAACGGGAGAGATAAATAATATATCTAAAAACCAACCTTTAGGAAAAACTAACCCCTTATCCAAGGTTCAACTTGATATTTATCACGCAGGTACCTTATTCGATTATGGGAGAACATTATCCTGACTAGTTGGAATTATGAATTTCCGAAATCGAAAAAATCTTGAGATATGGTGAACCCAAGTCAGTTGAAAATTATTCTTTATCATGATTTTGTAAAGAGATAGGACGAGTAACCAATTGGTTCGCAGAAAAATACGTCGAATATCCGCAAAAAAAAGAAACAAAGTGAGGAAGGATGAGGATGGGCTTATTCCTATTCTGGGTGTTCAGGTTTTTAAAATTGATAAAATTTATATCAATTCTATTCACGTGAGGTCATCAACTAGCTCGTTGCCGTAGCTAGTCTCCATCGTGCGGGCTGTAACCCAACAGCCTCTATCCCATCAGCAGAAAAAGCTTTTGGGAGTGCTTTTCTTAGGATATTGTACGCTCCATTGACATCGGCATGGAGGAGCCTACCATTTCGAGTCTGGAACCAACTGCGAGTGATCCGTTTCCCGCAATAGGAGCCGTGTTTCCCAATTGGTTCATTGTCTAAGAAACTACATTTACTGGTGTAATTTTCAACAATATTGATTACTTGTATTCCTACCTCCTCTGCTTTATATTGGAACATATGGAGGAGTTTATGGTAAGGAATCGTCACAAAATGCTGGTTATTCCGTTTTCCTAGATTGGGATGTTGTTTCCAACTATTATTATAGCCAATGACAAGAGAACCGATATTGTTTTCAATACAATAATCAATGATTTTTCGACTGAGCTTATGAAACCAATCATGGAGCATACGATCTCGTTTAGTAGTCATTCTAATTAGTTTTTTTCCTCCCTGATGTTGTTGGCCTTGACGGATATAAATACTGGATAGTCGGGCGCGTTCTTTGTTATAGTATTGATTGATGGATTTGACCGCTCCGCCCTTAATAACAATTGGGCATAAGCCAATGTTATTGACCATAGTTACGAGATTGGCCAAACCAAGATCAATAGCTACAACACGATTCTTATCTAACCTCAAAGGAGTGAGCTCTTTGTCATAGACGATCTCCACAACGTAACCTACTCCTTTCGGAACAATTCTGACCTCACGGAGAGGAGTATTCTGTCCAAGGCGTGTCTTGACTTGTAATTCTAGCTTTTTTGGAAAATGAAGCCTCTGGTCTTTTAATCTGACTTGTTGATTGGTGAAAAGAAGAAGATGTTCTCCCTGCTTTCTCTTGTATTTGGGTAGACGGGGCTGCCCGTAAAATTTGTCAGGATTTTTGTGCCATATTTTCATGGCATGAAAGAAAGCTTTCCAATTCCGTTCTAACTGGCGTAGGATTTGTTGAGCGGTTTGAGCAGGCAATTGCTTATAGTTAATTGAATGTTTCACCTGATGATAATATTGATTGTATCGTAACCATCTTTTTTTGGTAAACAGTTCTTGACGGATAAGATAGTTAGTTTCATTGTACAGGTCTTTTGCAATATGACATAGCTTCCTGAGCTGCTGGGTTGGATGAATCCAGATCCGTTCTGTCCGCTTGATAAAGACCACCGTACTTATTCCCTGAATTGACTGAGTAATCGGTGATCCTATCAGTTAAAGACCTTTCAAAGGCACCCTGCATTCAAATCTTTTTGACACTATTTTCCTACTTTTCTTTATTCTCTAATATTGTTTTCTCTCTCCAAGGCTTCTTCACTCTTGTTCTGGTATCTTATACTTTTTCCTCAATTTGAAACTGTTGATTCCCTCATCTGATTACATTTAATATCAATTTTACCGTTTCATTTCACTAATACAATATGTTTCCGAAATCAAAAAATTCTTGAATTAGTGTGAATAAGAGTCATTTGGGAATTCCCCCTATTCATGATTTTTAAAGAGTTGAGAGGAGTAGTCAATTGGTTCGCAGAAATAAACTTCGCGCTTCTATAAAAAGAAGGAGAAAAATGAGGAAGGAAAAGAACGGGCTTCTTCCGATTCTGGGAGTCCATACCAAATACGGTGTGAAAGTAATGGAGGAAATCAAACCCCCATTTGACAAAAAAACTCAGAAAAAATTGAAACGGATAAGATTGAGTTAAATTATTTGATAAGCACTTAGATTTTCATTGTGTCGTCTTTACAACTTCGAGAAATTGGTCCATTAACTCCTTGGGGTTATCTGATTGTTCAAGAACAGTGGAGACTACAACTAGGTCTGAGCCTGCTCTTACTAAATCTTCCACGTGTTCTCTTGTACGAATACCGCCCCCAGTGATTAAACTAGCATTCTTTTCAAGAGTAAATTTTTTCACACGCTTAACTAACTCTAGTCGTCCAGCTATTGAAGCGTCAAACCTTCCTGAACCCGCTTCAAGGTAAAGCATTGACCAATAATCTCTCCATTTTTCAGTTATTTCCTTATGTGCTTGTTCATCAGTTAGAACTTTTGCCCGAAGCTTTTTACCTACTGATGATTGAGGACTAAGAACCATATATCCATACTTACGATCTATAGGCCAATGTTTTCCTATGATTCTACGGCACCATTTGGATAACCAATGATATTTCTTACCGAGTTTAAGTACTACTTTAATCCTAAACCGATACGTATTAAGAAGAGTTGGCATTTGAATGAAATCTGCTAAAGGAGAAATTTGTAAAGGGTGGCCAGGAAAAATCACAACTGGTGGAAGTTTGATATTAAGCGAATGTAGCTTCTTTAAGTAGCCATGGACTCCTCGATAGATTTCAGAGCTGTCTCCCACCCAAATCTCCAAGGGAAGTAAGGAGGGATCTTCGGTTTCTGTTAAAATCCCCTTCAACGC
>JAEOTY010000177.1 GCA_016839625.1 Candidatus Hodarchaeota archaeon | reverse complement strand
TTTTCAACCGCTGAATTTCAGATTGCTGTGCAATAAGCATTGACATCAGAATGTTGTCAAAAACCACTGGGCGGGTATTCGCGGAAGCAGCATCTGCAAGCTGGAATGCATAGAGCCATAGCTCGGTGAAACTACTGCGATGTGGTTCACGCAGACGGACGGCATAGTTCGATTGCCAAATCGAACGCTCTTTTTCAATCATTCTTCTATAAGAGGGGAGAGTTCGGCCCATGAGATTCACGACGATTAGCTGACTACGAATAGGTTACCAGAATCTCGTTAGAGGCATTCGTTGTTTTCCTCGGTCTTTCGTTCTGCTAGACAGTTTCACCTGAGCTACTGGTTTAGCTGGATCTTGCTGAAGGGTAAATATGAGCTTGTAATCCTTTTTTGTGCCACTGGGAGTTGTTACTACTCGAATGATTTGATTCGCTGAGTGAGCGAGAAACGTCCCTCCAAGGGGTTTTTGACTTGAGGGTGCAGATGCAGCGGTCATTACCCCTAGAAAGTTGTGTTGTAACGTCAGACTTTTCAATTTTCCTACAGCCTGAGTTAGCTCTTGAAGAGAGGAGGTCACTGTCAATTTATCGTAGCCAAGGTATTGCAGAGCTTCTTTGGATAGATGCATGGATGAAATCTGGGGTACCAAAACAATACGAATTCGGGGATTTTCGATAAGCAACTGTGGGAGCCTGTTGGTGAGAATTTCTGTCACTTGGTGGTAGTTAAAAGCTCGTGCGAGCTGAATGCGGTCTAAGATAACCAATGGATCAAATCCACGTTTTTTCACTTCTTGAGATATTTCATAATATGGAAAAAGGTTGGCTCCATCGATAAACGCGAGGTCTATGTCATTGGCCATTAATAAACCCACTGTAAGCTTGGTAACCAAAGAACGCAGAATAGATGGGGGTAAATCCCCCTGAATCAGGGTTAAGCTACCGCTCGGCATTCCTTCTCCGATTAATTCATCCAACGACGGGAGACCAAATCTGACGCGTGGTTGATATCGCAAATCCCACGCGGAGGTAAAGCTGTTTGCATTCAGCTCACGATCAGAAGATTCTAGTACCATTCCTTGTCAAATGTAAAGAAGCTTCGAACTTCCTAATGAGAGACACACAGACTGAGAGATCACCGAAAATGACGAAGGATATCTCAGCTTAAAGGGAATAAAAAACCCTTGTAGCTTTTATATACTGAAAAAATCCTATTGAATGTGAATGAACTGCGTAAAAAATTCTTCATATAATCCTTTGGGTACAATTAGGAGAAAATTTGGGCTGGTAGATCCAAAAATGGCCAGATGTCGCAACTACATTTTGATATTCTCTGTCATCATCCTTGCTTCTCCCTTCTGTACCTCAAAGAATTGTCATTCTGCACTACCTAAAAACTTCATTTCTGATGGAGGTATAGACCTTACTCTACGGGGTTATTTCAACGGTTTAGATGATATCTTATTGAGAGATGACTGGATTTGGATCCATCATAAAACTTATGGTGAACCTCAGTATCTGACTGTTAATGGGTTTGATTGGGAACCTTCTTTTCCAAATGGGGGTTACAATGTGGATTCATATTCCAATCCTTTAATCGGTCATACATCAGTTCCTCCGACTAAGATATTTTGCGATATCGATATAACTGAAAAACCTGATTCAGGTACTGTGAAGATTTCTCAAAATCCAGCTAGTGAAAACAATTTCACACTTATCATAACATTAGATGACAGGCCAACTTCAGGAGGATACTATTATGAATTTAAGGTGACTTCAGCTCAATACACGGATCATAATCCCATATGGATTGATGGAAATAGTGATTTCATCAGTCAGGCTGCAACGGAGAACTGGCCTGGAAATGGAAGTGCATCAAATCCATTTATAATTGAGGGATTGAACATCGTAGGGTTAGAAAGTGAGATAGCAATCGGGGGACGCGGTGTTACAATCAATTATCCTTCTCAACGCCCATCTTTCCTTATAACTATCAGAAATGTCGATCTTCATTTCCAAATACGTAGTAATCGCCTAGTGGGAGCAAATCAAACTAGCATTTGGTTAAGAAATGTTGAAAACGTTGTAATAAGAGAGAACGATGTTTCCTTAAACAATCGGCATGGTATAGCGATTTCATACTCAAAAAACTGTTTGGTTTTTAATAATACTCTCTTCAGCAATGAAGAAGCAGGAGTTGGGTTATGGGAATCCAGCAATTGCACTATTTCCCATAATGTAGTGTACAATAACACATGGTCTGTATATGCTGAGAATACGTCTACTATCATTAACTGTAATACCATCTATGATAGTGACAGTTTCGGAATTGATCTTTATGAATCCAAGGAATGTCTTGTCTCCAATAATGTTGTGTATGATACGTGGTATTCAGTTTTTTTGTGGGTTTCCCTAAATAACAAGATATCAGATAATATTATCTACGATAACTATTATGGAATAGAATTAGAAAATGCATCTAATAACAACATCATAACTAATAATTCAATCAATGGGAATGATGAATACGGAGTCTACATCTCATCTTCCGAGAATACTACAGTTAATGGAAATGATTTTACTAATAACAATCCTGGAGGAGCTTCACAAGCCTATGACGATAACAACAGCAATTTATTTGTTAATAACTACTGGTCAGATCATACCACACCTGATAACGATGGAAATGGTATTGTTGATGAACCTTATTCCATTGCTGGTTCTGCCAACAACGAAGACATTCATCCAAAGGTTTCTGCATATAATCCTGATTTAATTCATGTTGTTTCGTCCAGTACATCAGAACTGTTAACAACCACTACTAGTAGATCGTCACAATCTTACTCACCTTCATATGTAGACATCTTTGCCATCTTCTTTATCGTAACTATTTTTTTCCTATTTGTTAGCCCATTTATCCTTTTTATTGCATTGATAATTGTCAAATCCAGAAGATCTAGGATTTATGACCGATATCCAGTAATAGAACCAGTCTCTACTCAACAACCGACAGTTGAGAAGATCGAAACGACAAGAAGAGCAGAAATCACGAGTAGTGATATTTCGGAGGAACCAGTTAAACCTGCGCAGATCATTCCAACGATAAAACCACTACCAAAACTAGATATTACTGAAACTATCAAGCCAATTGCTGATGTAGAATCCCCGAGTGAGGTTATTCCCACAGTACCAACCCCAGAAGTAGTGGGAGAAGATAAAAGATCATTGTTCTCTTCGATTCAATATCGAGTTCAAGACTTATTCTTTGAAAAAAAAGAAAAAACTATTATTGCATGTCTTATTCCTTATTCGGGATCTATTAAGGAAATTAGAGTAGAGTTTGACAAGACCAGAATTGCTATGAAGGCGTGTATGAAGGGTGAGAAAATTACTGCTCCAAATCTTGAGATAATAGTTTCTGGAGAACCCAAGCGTCCATCATGGGAGAATCCTTGGCAAAATATTGAATTAATTGGCGAAAATGAGTTCATTGAACGAATAAAATCACGAGGGACAATGGCTGATAACTTTGTTTCCCTAGGAACAAGTACTGTTAAGATTGAATCAGCTAAGGAAGGAGAAATTCATCTATGTATAACATGTGACGAAAGTAAAGAAGCAATAGAACGTGCTTACTCTCTGATTAAAGAACTCCAATCGTTTCTCGAGCTATCCCAGTACTGAGATTGAGTATATTTCATTACCTTGTGCTAAGACAGAACTCATTCAAGAGTGCATAACTTTATCTCAAACGGATCAAAAGAAAGCTCAAGAGCACCATCTGTAGGTAAGATGATGTTCTTTTCAGTACCATCTATCTTAATTTCTCTCAATTTACCAACCGTTGATAGCAACTGAACCTTTGTAGTTAGTGTACTGTCATGCATGTTAAACAATGTGATGAAAATCTTATCGTTTCTGACTCGAAGGGCTGATAAGCGAATATTGGAGTCTGCAATCTGAATAATCGGTGTTAGGATATCTTTTTTTGGCATAGAGTCCTTAAAATAGGATGCAATGGGTAATAACGCAAAAGCTTCGGAATGATCAACACTCCTGATGAAAGATTCTTCCTTAGAGTGCGCCATAAAACTATAATTAAATGTATAGGATTCATTGAGTTCTTGGGCTCCAGGTGTGGCATAGTATGGACCAGCATGTTCAGGTCGTTCAGGAATACCAGAACGGGAGAGCCAACCGATTGATCGTACCAAAGTTACAGCAAGGTGAGTTCCGTTTACAAGTTCCACCTCGGGTAAGCCTTGGTTCATCAAGGTAACAGCTGCTTGATCATTTTCATCCTCTACACGAATGAAGCGTTTTTGAGGTTGGATTCCAGAGGGCCGTTCGATATAAGTCTCATCTCCCACAGGATCACCAAATCGTTTAATATATCCAAAATGGGTAGATGTAAATGTATGTTGCGATTTAAAAGGAAGATCAAAACATATTCGGAGTCTATGATCTTTAGCAGTATTAGTTAGACTTGTTTCAATGTCAATTCGTGGTAAATCGCGATAAAATCTGAAAACAGTCTTAACAGGTATTCTACTTTTCCCATTCCTTTTTTCTCTTGATGAATCAATTTCCTGATAAACTGATAATGTCAAAATCTGTTCAATTTCACAAAATAATGAGCCAGAAGCGGTGATTACCCTTTTCACATCATCAACTTTGATAAATTCAGGCCCGAGTCGTCCAAAAGTATATTCGTCTCCACGATCCCCCCAATCTTCAAATTGGTGCAATTCGTGATAGTTAATGTTATTTACCTTGTCAAGTAAATTGAAAGTTCCATCTTTATTGAATGTAATGTCGTAGTAATCATTGGATACACTGCTTTTAGAAAATGATAGTGTTTTCGTACCTTGTGATGCGACAGGATCAAAGCTTGGAGTAAAACAAGAGAAACCATAAGGCGTTAGTGGCACCATTGTCGCGTATGTTTGCTCGGCCTCTCTTGTGACTAAAATATGGAACTTCTTGTATTTCTTGCTATCAATTTTCTCAAGAAGATTCTTCTTTAAATCTCCACTTTCTAGATCACCTACTGGTTTATCTCCAACTAATAAATGAACTTCACATGTTTCTGGAGCCTCTCCGTCGAAGAAAGACACCTCATTAATGTAGAAGTTCATTAATTGCCGACCAGGTAACATTTTCATTAATGCTCGGAGTTTCATGGCTCCAACAGTCATTTCCCAAACTTTATCTGAAGAAGAATAGATGGCTTGAACTTCGTATTCCTCTCCATCAGGGGCGATGAGCTTCCGTATTGGTTCTTTGGCTGGCGCTTTTATTTCTACGTACATTGGTAAATTTGCACAATTCGTCGGATTGAATACTAAAAGGGAATTATCTGTTGATGGTTCTGTAGCAGCTTCGATGGTATCTTTAGCTTCGTCGATAGTACCTTCAGTTATTGATTCTGCGTATGAATATCGAAATCTCATCTCCTCATGAGTTTGATCTACCGAACAGCCACATATTGAATCATGGGGTTGATTACGAAGATGCCATTTCCAAGCTTGAGTCAAAAATGAGGTCGGATATTCCTTTTTAAGATAATACCACGTGTAGGCACTTAATGGTTCAGCAAAATGAGTTAAGAGATCTTCTACTTTTTGATTCCATTGTTTAATCCACATACGTGCTGAATAAGTATCTTGCAACAAGTGAGCCCGAGCGGCTGATCTCAACTCGCCGGCATATTCTGGAGGAGTATAATTCTCCTCTTTGATGATTTGCTGAAACTTCGTTACAAAATCGTCTAGGATCCCCAAAGAAATTTCCATTCCATCAATATCAACCTGCTGAAGAGAAGATGCTACTTTCTTATTAGGGACTTGATGGTCTGTTCCGTGATGTAGTAAATATACAGGTATGGGAGAAAACGGGTGTAATTGGTTAACAAGATTATGTATTTCATCAGAGAGTTTCTCTACTTCTTCAGGTAGGTGTGCAGCATTTCCATAACCAAATGGAAGATATATGGTTAACATAGAAGTCTTAGATGCTATATCACCTTTCCATTGAAATGGTACTGTGGTGATCTCTGGAGGAACCCCTCGCCATACAATTAAAACTTTAAAATCTGTCAAATCTCCAATTAATTGAGGAATAGCCCGTGAATGTCCAAACATATCAGGAAGGTAGCCGATTTCCATTAATGGAATATCAAACTCTTTTGCCAGATCGTAGCTATATTCCAAATTACGGATAAGACTTTCCTGTCCTACTAACCAAATATCGGGTAACAAATACCAAGGTCCAACCCTAATTTTATTACCACGAATATGATTGAATAATTCTTGTTTTCTCTCAGGACGAATTTCAAGGTAATCTTCTAAGACGATTGTCTGTCCATCAAACGAGAAGTAATACTCCTGTGTATTCAAGATGTCTAGTAATTCATCAACTAATTTAACAAGTTTGTACCGAAATTTTTGGAAAGGCAAATACCACTCCCTATTGAGTGTGAAATCACGAGAGAGATCACATATCCCAGTGGGTATGAGGAGTGACATAGACGTATTTTCTGTTTGTTGTGGAATTTTCAGTGTTTGTTTCCATCAGATAGCATCTCCAAGGTATTTTTGAGAGTAAAGATAAGATCTGAATTATTAATGCTGTTATTGAATCAAGAATTTAATTTTTCCTACTTAAAATGACAACAGATTTTAACGATCCTTCAAAGGTCTGCTTATTTTCACTTAGAATCTATCCAAGAATTGTAATTCATCTTCTTAATATTAACTGCGGTTGAATTTTCCACTTTTGCGTGAGACAAAATACAAATGTTTTTTTAAGAACAATGAGCTCTTTTCCATGATGATCTTTTTTAGATGAAAATTGTATTTGGATAACAATTAAGAATAGTATTATAATCTCATTTTATTATTAAAATATTCAAATTAGAATTGTCCAGTCACAAAAGAGGAATCTGTTATTGAAAACCGAAAAGATTAAGCTATTAAGGGCGATTTTTAGTCATTTAAAATTAGATGAGATACCTAGTAACATGGTTTCGCGCAGATTGGCTATTTTCAAAGCGTTTGAGGAAAATAAAGATAAACTTCTCGAACCAGAGTTTTCTAACAAATTTTGGGAGGTTCAAGGAAAAGTCAAAGCCACATTATCGCCTACT
>JAEOTY010000176.1 GCA_016839625.1 Candidatus Hodarchaeota archaeon | reverse complement strand
GTGGAAGGGAAAAGAGATATGGGGGAGTATACCTCTTACTTCACTCTTCATCCTCAAACAATGCCCGTAAATCGGCTCGTTCACAAAGGACTTTTTTAGAAAAGCCTCCTCTACGAGCTACCGCTGTTGGAGTTGGTTCGTCCCTTCGACTTCTAACTAAGTAATGAGTTTTTTAACCTTTGCAACTAGGCTAGATTTGCGTTTAAAGGACCATTCTATTGATGTTATTTCACCAATTTGATATAATGAAGAATTTATAAATATAAGAAATGATAGTGTAACTGGGTTTTTTATGGATAAAACCATTCTCAAAAAATTAGATTCAATAGAATCTTTATTAATTCAATTGAATAATAAAATTGATCATTTTTTGGGCTTAGAAATTATTTCTGATGAGGAAAGAAAAGAATTAGCCGCTATTCGTGCGGAAGTTGATGCTGGACACTTCGACACATTTGAAAATGTGTTTGAGGATTGATGGATTGTATAAGATCATTTTCTCAAGGAAAGCTTCAAAATCCGTCAAGGATCTTCCTCGTGCTAATCGAAACAGGTTAGAAGAAATTATAGTTTCTCTTAAAGAAAGTCCTTTTGCTTATTCTTACAAGAAAATTAAGGGAGAGACTAATGTCTATCGTATTAGGCTTGGACAATATCGTATCTTATATGAAGTCAAGCCTGATATTCAAGTGATTGTCCTCCTGAAGATTGAATTGCGGAAGAGAGTGTACGATTAGAATTTTATTGTTTCGAACGAAGTCACCGTCCGCAACAGGTACAAGGAATTAGTCCGAAAGCTCAGCATAGAGATCACTGTTTAACGAAATACGCTTATTAAGGCGAATACACTAAGATTAGGGCGGATGGAGTTCTTTTTCTACATTTTAGACTTTAGCTTTGAAATGATTGGGATCCTAATCTCATAATTGTGAAAAAGAACAGTATAAGTTAAGCAGAGGAATATTAGGTAAGAAGATGAAGAAATGATTTCTATAATCTTTATATAGTAGAATTCCTTGAGACCATTAATTTCGAATATTTCCTCACAACTCAATTTTAAAGAAAGGAGATACTTAATATAATGAAACACAAGAGAGTAGCTACTAAATTATTAATTATTTGTTGGTTAATCTTAACAATAATTCCAACTACTAGTGCTCTTACTCACACTCAATCAGTTGATTGTATTCTTGTTCATAATTCCCAGTGTGGATCCTGTGAGGATCGATACAATAAGGAAGTTGTCTCATTTTATGAGAAGTATCACCTTGATGAACGTATCAATTTCAAAATCTATGATATTGCTAACCTAGAGGAACAAGATTTTTTTCTCAATGAAGTAGAGAGATTAGGTATTGATCTTAGCATATATGGTGATCTACCATATGTATTATTTATCTGGGAGAACAGTATCCAAGTTTTTGATGCTTCAAATTTAGATTCGATAGACAAGAGTTTTCAAAATCTCTCAATAGATGTCAATAAAATTTCTCCTTCATCTCAGCAAAATGAATCTATCTCCCTTCTAGATTTCATACCTACTTTCAATTATCCTATTCTGTATTTAGCAATAGTTATCGTTACAGCTGGAGTGCTATTTATCCAGAAAGGATATGGTTTATATTTAAAACGCGGCGGTTCCTTTATATACCCACGAAGAATATCGCCAATCCGCTTTAAAGCTATTCTTGCATTATCTCTCATCTCCATCTCTCTTTTATTATATCAATTCTTAGAGAGATTAATAGGTGGTTGTGGTTGTGCATCAGGTGATATTGTACAAACATTATTGTTTCAAAAATACGATCACATCATTATTTCAGGATTTGAGATTCCCATTGCTCTAATTGGTATTCTTCTCAATTTAAGTGTAATATCACTAGTAATACTTCTTGGGGTGATACCTGTTCATCAGAAGTCACGAAGAAATATTAGAATAATAAAAACACTTTATACTATTTTAACAGGCCAAATGCTTTTAGCATTATTGAGTTTAATTTATCTAGTTTATCTAGAACTGTTTGTGATCCATTTTATTTGTACATTGTGTACAGTTTCTCAAGTCATCATATGTATCAATACAATCCTAATCATTACATGGCAACCATGGAAATTTAATGAGAAAAACCTAAAAATTTCGACTAAAAGAGTATTAATATTACCACTGATCCATCCCCGAGTTAAACGGAAGATTTTCCAATCTTTCTCGCTTTCAATTATTATTTTCGTTATCTTAACATCTGTTGCTCCAATTGGGATCCCAACAACGCAAACAACATCTATAACTACTTGGAATATGCCAGACTTTTCATCCCAATTTAATTCAGATATGTGTTTTGAATGTAATAACCCTATGTATATAGATACACAAGGGCCACTATCTGTACAAAGTCAGAACCCAGTATATTCTCAGATAAATGAAATTCTAACAAAGAAACCTGTCTTCATCTTCTTTTATGCAGAATGGTGTGGTTTTTGTAAAAAGCAGAAACCAATTCTTATGGAGTTGAGAGAGGAGTACTCCGATAGGATAGAGTTCCTGTATATTAAT
>JAEOTY010000175.1 GCA_016839625.1 Candidatus Hodarchaeota archaeon | reverse complement strand
AATTGTATGTCCCCTAAAAAATCACAAAAAAAGAACCTTTCATCAGATAAGTTAAATCATCTAGAAAGGAAATATGGCAAAGAACCAAAGATCTCAAATGAAGAATTTAAAGAAATCCAATGGAACTGGCATTAAGGATTAACCTCTTCCCAAGAAATAGCATTTAAGAAAACCATCCAAATCATTGAAATGTCTTAGAAAGAAGTTTTCTCTTGTCTGTGCTTACTATGAAATTGGATAAATCTCCCAATACAATGGCTAGCATGTTTAACCTATCAGCAAGTCATTATGACCTCATGAACGATGTAATGACCGTATTTACTCACAGACGTACAAGGAAAATTGCCACTCAGCTATCAGATTTTAAATCTGATGAAAAAGCTTTAGATCTCGCGACAGGGACAGGAAACTTTGCTTGTCTCTTATTGAAAAAAGTACAAGGAACAGTTATTGGAGCCGATATATCTTACAAGATGCTTGCATTAGCACTCGCTAAATTTCGAAGCTTTGATTTTAATAGAGATTTAACTTTGAACCAAGTGGATATTAATAACCTTCCATTCTTAGATGAAGTTTTTGATGTCTGTACAATTGGTTATGGGATTCGTAATGTCCTTGATCCATTGACTACAATGAAAGAAGTCGCTCGTGTTACTAAGAAAGGGGGACGTTTTATAATCGTAGAAACCACACCTCCTCCTAATAATCACTTGAGATTTCTAGCGTTTTTCCATTTTAGTAAATTGGCCCCCCTTTTTGCAAAGATATTATCTGCAAATGTGAATGCATACAATTATTTTGCTGAAAGTATGTCTCAATTCCCTAAAGCACCTGATTTTGGAAAGATTATCAAACGAGCAGGGTGGAAAAAAGTTTTTTACTATTCATTATATTTTGGAATTGTAACAATTTTCTTAGCCATCAAATAAAAACTCAACAGATCACTTAGATGATGTCTGGATCCAGTGTTCGAGAAGAAAATTGCCTTTTCAACTTATTATAATCCACACGACTAAAAGGACATTCTTTAATACAGACCGAACAACCATGGTACTCTAAAAACACAGGAAAACAATCTTCATTCTTAATGTGAGTCAATGATCCATTTTCGTGGACAATAGGTTGTTCGTAGAATGCAAATGCTGGACATTTCCGACCGCAACGCCCACACTTCTGACAAAAACTGTGAATCCATTCATGAGGATTTTCTTGCGCAAAAGGTAAATTCTCAATGTTCGTATAAATTGCTGTTAGTCTCACCCGGGGACCATGTTCGGGGGTAATTACCAAGCCATGCTTTCCATGAAAGCCTACTCCTGCTAATTCTGCAAGAGGAGGATATAATACTAAACCTCCTAACGGATGTCCTGCTTGAGCAGAAAACCCATGGTCTCTCAGAAATTCTGTCAACTGGTTTGATGCTTTACCAAGATCATCATACGTTTTCATGATCATAATAGACGTTTCTACACTTGGAGCTAGCTCTATTTTATCTTTATCCATCTCCATCGAAAGAACAATAGCATTATCATGTAAAACGGCTTTGTTTCTGAAGATCAGCTTTCTGGGTAGCTTTGTATAACCCACTGAAGAGATACCCAATGATTTCGCATGTTTTTCGAATTCATAAAGTAAATTATCCGGAATAGTAGTTGTAGGAACTTCTGGGTTTTGATCTATCGATGTTAATGATCTACTGATATTTTTAATATTGGAAGGCAGTATTCGCATCACTCGTGGCGAACTGAAAAGCTTAAGCTTATCCCTAGGATACTTGAAACTTTCGAATACAATCTCAAACCGCTCGGATGAATCTTCTACACTCTTCAGGACATTCTCACGATCAGTAAGTTGTGTTTCCTTCTCAATTATCCCTTGATATTGACGTACACCAACGGAACCCATGAGAGCTTTCATCATGCGTGTTTTTAATCCCATAATTGCACCTGAAACTTATTGGTTCAATCCTGCTTCTAAAAAAGTAGGGCGATCAAACCTATCATGATTGGAGTGAATAGTAGTGTTAATACTGCAACCCATCGGGCTTGTTGAGGAATATCGAATTTTATCTCCAAACGTCCGATTTCCTCAATTAAATCTTTCGCCTCTGGTAAGGCATGTGGATCCCCAATCCAGTTTGCCAGTTTATTAGCGTGGGTGGCTTCAAATTCTCGTTGCAATTTCAAAATCGAGTCTCTAATCCGAGATTGATCACGATCTGCCAATACGATCACTCGTGTAAAGACTCCATCTTCTATTAATATTTCACGCTCCCCACGTTTGATTGACCGTAAGTTTGCCTTTTGATCGGAATCGAGTTCTTGACTTACACTAGATATCGCTTGGAAAAATCCAGAAATCAATACTTCATCGGACTGGAATAGTTTTTGGCGTGATGCAATCGGGATCCCATCAGGATGTTTGACAAATAGAATATCATAGACCTTTGTAGGCGAATAATTGAGAATAATTAGCGCAAGGCTAATAAGAAGAATATAGATTAATGCATTTGAAAATGCAAATACTGCAGGTGGATAATCTGACACAACAATGTGTTCTAAGACTCCTGGAAGGAAAAAAGATATCAGGAAAAATAGAAAAACAATAAAAACCATATATATCAATGAAAATTCTTCTCGTGTTTTTTTACTGAAAACTTCTCTTAAACTTTGGATGCCGAGTCTTATAGTGGAAAAATCTTCTCGCCGTAAGAAATACCAAACAGCGATTATCGTTAACATTAATATATATGGAATGAGCATAAGAAAAAACGAAGAAGAGGGAGCAGAGTAAAATATTAATGAATTCAATGCTCTAAAGAGAGTCAATCCAGCATTGAATACAAAATTTAATAGAAATGGCAAAACGATTGATTCAGTTTCGGCAAAAGCGCTGAAAGATATATATAATACGACCGAGAAGGAGATAAACATTCCCCAGAATATAGGATCAAAAATTGCCTTGCTAAACAGGACATTTAATTTGTTAGGGTCTGGGATCATGAAGAAAAAAGCCAAATAAATCACGTAAAATATTGTGGAAATTAAATTGGCAACTCCTTCTGGAAATCTTGCTTTGAAGGAGTTGTGGACATAGCTAAAAAAGAAAAAACCAGCTGAGGCTGGCCAAATAAACCCCATTTCAATAAATCCGAAATAATATTCTGCGTTCAATTGCGAAGCTGAAAAAATAACTCCATCTTTTGCATATGCGTGAAAAAGAAAAGCGCTGGTAAGATCACCTCCAGAAAGAAAGAAAATGATGGGGGTCATAATGGTATAGAAGACCACAATAACTATCAAACCTAGAAGAATACCTCGTCTAACAAGACTAGAGAAGGTGTATTTCGGGGTCTTGAACGTGTAACCTAATTGATTCCATGACCAGCCATCTCTTGTCCTTCTTATCCATAATCCAAATAATAAAGTGATTGAAAAAAGGAGAAGATTGAAAACTAATGTCACACTTACGATCTCCCCGAAATTTCCACCATCTAAACTTCCAAAATCATCCTCTCCCAAAAACAAACCCGCGATAGGGGAGTAAAGATCAAGGGTATTTTTTAGTAAAGCCTCATTCACTAAAGTGATTAAGGTGAAGCAAATTAAGAAGATGAAACTGATTTCTAACACTTGAATTAACTGGTCTAGTTTGGTGGCTTGGATTTTTATAATTCGAGTATCTTCAAAAGGTTCGGGTGAGGTCATGGGACTTTCTTTCCATTATTTAACGATTTTTTAGATTCATGTGAAAAGTGTCATGTCTGTTTTCCAGAATCGGGAGTACGCGGTTCTTTCCTTATAGTTTTCTAGAAGACTATTTATGTACTTTTGGAGTACTATAGCAGTTTCAGAATCTTCTGAGAACTTGATAGTTACCTTGTCTTCGAAGAAACCAGTCTCAAAACCATGCTGTGTTAGTTCATCTAGTTTCTTCTGGAGCTTATATTTCCCATATCGGAGATACTGTTTGATATCTGCTACAGTGATCTTTATACTATAGTCATGGACTTTACTTTGGATTTTTCCATATCTTCCAACAACCCAAAGGAATTTCGCTTTCTCCTTATTTCTTTTTAGCTCTTGCTCTTGCCCACCAGGTGTTCGACAATGTAAAGTCATTATTCTGTCAATGGTTGAGTGGAGATGTTGAAGTGCCTTTTTAAATTGCTCAAGGTTGAGTTGTGTGTCTACCACATTTTTTATGTTAAGTTTCGAAGGAAAACTTATGGTTGTGGTGTTTACTGGAAGGTATTCTGTATCTTGTGTTGTCTCAACAAATTGTTGGTGGATTTCATCGAGCTTTGCTTTACCCAGGTGAGGTAACGCAAATTTCTGAAAATCTTCTTCATTTCCGATCTTTTT
>JAEOTY010000174.1 GCA_016839625.1 Candidatus Hodarchaeota archaeon | reverse complement strand
AATTATCGGGGGGAGAAAAACAACGAATTGGTATTGCACGTGCTTTAGCTAATGATCCTCAAGTAATAATAGCAGATGAACCCACTGGTGATCTTGATTCCGAAAATGCCATTGATATCATAAAAATCCTCTTAGATATTCGCATAGAAGGTAAAACTATAGTAATGGTCACTCATGACGAATCCCTCTTAACAGAAGACATGAGAATTTTACATTTAGTTGATGGAAAAATCACTCCTCTTTAATAGATGAAAAAAGAGAAAGATTAAATGGTAATTTTAGTTACAAAATTAGGTCTCACATATGTGGAAACCTTAAAAGTCTGTAGTGTATTACTTAATTCAGAATAAATAAAACTTCGAGCTTGATTTATTAGTGACGGGGATAATCGTCATTCTTGCAACTGTATCTTTTTCTTGGCTGGGTTTCCGCTGCTTTACCCTTTTATGCCATGATATGAGTGTAATTCTGCTAACAATTGGTTATTTCTTGAGCGATATTTCAGGCTCTAAAGTTTTATAAAGATAGAATCTTTACACAAATAAGGAACAAAATCCTTCATGAATGAGGGGTTGTAGCTGAACCCAACCAGAATCCTTGTTCTCCTATTTTTACTGATGTGCACTCTCATTGGAAGTTTTCACCCCTTAGAATCGGGATTGGCGTTAATTTATTATGAAAATACAATGTTCATCGAGACACACGGATGTGAGTTTAATCTTACACTCACCGAGGGTACGCACTACTTGATTATAGACAATACAGGTTATACTGCAGGATTATTTTATCGTGGAAGACCCACGGCTACAGGTCAATATGCAGGAGTTCTACCTGAGAGTACTAGTCCATTTCAAAATAGGACTATCTTTGGTGAATTCTCCTTGAAATCACAAGAATATCTTATATCGAATATTACGCTTACAGTTCCCGAAGGTGATACAGCTCTTAGCAGTTTTGTGGTTGTCTCGTCAAATAAAGTGTCGGTATTTTTAACAAATGTCACGGATATGACTGAGTTCCAAGAGGGAGTTGATAGTACTACATTTAATCCCAAACCAGTGAATATTACTCCATGGGTAATCGTGTTAGCTGGTGTTTTAATCATTGGAGCTGCAGTAACAATATATTTTGTTGTAGTTCGGCAACAGAGACAAGATGAGGCAATCTACAAAGTCGGAGGCTCTCCTCAGCAATTTGTTTCCTCTCATAAAGCCCCCTCACAACAAGTGGGGAGTATATTCACTGATCTTGGTCTACAGAAACCTCAAAGAACCTCTAAGACTTCAGTTTGTCCTCATTGTGGCACTCAACTACTAATTGGCCAACAATATTGCTCGCACTGTGGACAGAAGGTTGGAAAAGAGTGACGTCTTTAAATAGTGGAAATTTCAAAACTAAACTCCGAAAGATTCCATTTAATGTCATATTCATCGGTCTGATCTTTGCTATTCGGAGTAGTTTCATATTTCCTGTTCAGAATCGTGCAATAATCTCATTAATGACTATTTGGGACCTTTTCGCTCTTGTGATCACAGGAATTTTCCTTTGTTCCCTCTTCTTTCGTGAGCACTCTAATAAATCAATTCTTTTTGTTTTAATATCGTGGTTTCTGATTCCTGGAATATTCATTACTACACCAATCATTTTTGTCTTAATTTTCAGAGCTTCTGCTGTGGGAAGCTATTTATTGTTTTCAATATTACTGGTCATCATTTTGGCTACCATTATCATTTGTTGGAAATTCTTCCGTGAGCAAATCATTAACTATATTGATTCTCTTAACCTAGATATAGCAAAAAAAGTATCTCCAGAAAGAGTTTTCCAGATATCAGTCATTGTACTGGGAATTTTAGCAGTACTTCCTCTCCTACCAGTAACAGTTATGTCAATGATTTTCATCTTGTACTATACAGAGTCAACCATATTTGCCGGATTCTTTATTGTTCTAATATCCTTCGGGTTATCCCTTTTACTTGTCAAAAATGAAACAACTCGAAAAATGGGAACTGTTGTTTGGAATAAAATTGAGAGTGCTATTGGAACAATTAAAGTTAATCCTGCGATAATCTTTACGAGTTGTTTCACCTTCCTTATTATTTTCGCTTTCTTTACTCCACGATTAATGAATAATAGTATCCAATATAAGTATGAGGGGCCCCAAGAAGTAATTGATTCTTATCTTGACCTCGAAATAAAGACGTATTTCTCTGGTATCCAAGGCATTATCATTGATACATGTTCTGGATTTGAATCATTCCAACTAGCGCCCAATTTCCTCGGATCCTCCGAAAGATCTTCCTACGTAAATAGTATTTTGACATCAGACTATAAAGCAAAGACTTCCATTAGAATTTATGCCTTTGAAAAAAATGGACTTTCTGGTACTGAAATACTTCAGCTCGTGAAATATGAATTTCGGTACGAGTATGGTTATTGGAACAATAGCCTGCATGTCCTTGAAGACGAACCAATGACCCAAATAGCAGAATTGAGTTGGGAAGAAGAAATGGTCTATTTGGTCAAAGAAGAGGTTTCTATGGATAATACTATTGGATCTGATATGCGATTTTATCAAATCATTGCCTACCTCCCGGTTAATAATTCAATCTTAACTATTTTTTCTGGTCACAGGGTTGTTTGTTATGATTAGTCTTCAAAACAGACTGATTGAAGAGAAACGAGAACTGATGTAACTTGATCGGTTGGTTTGTTTCCACCTTAAGACAAAGTGAAAGTATTAAGGTGAATCGATGATTTGATCATAATTATCATATCCGGATGAATTCTCTAGGCTTCCTTATAAATACTAATCTTCAGATTATCTGGAAAAAGAGTTAAGAATCTTCTATCCTTGAAAAAATTAACAATTTGAACCCAAAAATGGTCATTTTCAGAGGTTAATTCATTAGAAAATTAAAATCGAAACAACCTCCTTCTAAATGATAAACTTTCCAGCTCTCACTAAGATTCCTTCTGCACACTTATCAAATCTTAAAAAGATTTTTACACAAAGAACATTCAGATTATCTTTTGAACTATTGAAGGCTTTCAGAAAAAAACTAGCCAGTCACCAGATTGATGATACTCTTGAGAAGGAAGTGGATTGAAGCAATTATTTGTGCCATTGTGTTTGGTTATATGTTTACCCAACAAACTGCAGCAACCACTCCCGATATCTTGTTGAAAGTTGCTACCAATGAAAATGAGATAATAACAATAACTAATTCTGAACTGTTTATTAGTGGAAATGAGGATTTCCATCAGAAAGCGATTGAATGGGGGTGGTCAGGCACAGGAGAGGAATTAACACCTTATATCATTGAAAATTTTGATTTCCAAGGACCCATCACTACTATTCCTTGGCCAAGACATTTGATTAAGATTGAAAATGTCAGTTTCCACTTCATCATTCAAAATTGTAACTTCTCAAATGTTGACCAACAAGGGTGTGGAATCTTTCTAGATCACGTATCTCATGCTGTGATTACGAAAAATTATTTCCAGAATAATAGCCGAGGGATTAGTCTTGAAAAGTGTACAGAAATAAAGGTAACGCACAATTATTTATTTGACAATTCAGGGGGAATTGATGTGGGCTATTCTCATGCCTCTCAAACCATTGTGATAAGTAATAATATTCTTAATGCAAGTAGGGGAATTGGTCTCTATTACTCCACAGGAATTGTTGTAGATAAAAATATCATTAATCATAGTGGTGAATATGAGGAGGGAATTGGTCTTTCTTGCTCCAGTGAGAATGTTATTACCGATAATGTTCTAATTAATAGTTCAATTTTCTTTTCTGGGAGCGTGGACGATGGGTATGGGAACCCGAGTGGGGAGGAGAAAGATACTCTTCAAATATCTGTCAAGGGGAATATGATCCATGGAAAACCCTTAATTTATTATCAAGAGGAGGTGGGAAAAATTTTTCAGGAGGATAACGTAGGAAAAGTCATCTTTAACGCGTGTAACGATGTTCAACTTCTCAACCAACATTCCTCGAACACCTATACCCAATTTGATTTCATTCGATGCCAAGATATTACGATATTAAATTGCTCATTCTCACAAATCCCTGTAGTTCCCATTCGAATTCGATATACTGACTACTTCAAATTAGAAAATAATGTTTTCTCAAATTGTCCGCGTGGGGTGAGTCTATACATGTCTTCCTTTGGTAATATTGTTAAAAACGAGTTTATAAGTAATCAGGGTGGTATTAGCGCTTATGCTGCGACTCAGTGTATCTTTTCAGATAATCATCTGTCCAAGAATGTAGATCATGGGATCAATCTTCATACGTGCAGCTCAAATCAAATTTCTCAGAATTGTTTATCTGAAAACGATAAAGGTTTATGTATCTTAAGTTCAGCAAGGATTACGATAATAAATAACGTTTTTGTGAATAATACGAGTACAGGAATTTATGGCCATTTGAACGATTTGATAAACATTACGAATAATGTAATCTCCTCCACTGGCTTAAAAAGTAATGCAACTTGGAGTGGAATTGGAATATTATTATCCAACGCCTATGATTGCTTTATCAGTAATAATAATATTTCTAATAACCGAAATTACGGGATATCTTTAGCAATATCTAAAAATACGAAGGTTGTCAATAATAATTTTATTAATAACAATCCTAACGGAACTTCCCAAGCTTACAGTAGATGGATATATTATGGAGGGAAGTATAATAGATCCTTTGACAATTTCTCTCACAATTACTGGAGTGACTGGATTAGTCCTGATAACAATGAGGATGGAATCGTGGACGTTCCCTACCCTATTTATTGTGAAGGGGAAATCAATTATACCGATAGTTATCCACTAGTGAAACCTTTGAATAATACGTTCTATGTAGAAGAATCCACTCAAACATCTACTACATCGAACAAAATAGAGGGATGGAATTTAATAAATTTGGTCTTGATAATGACTTTGATTTCTTCAATCAAAAAAAGGAGAAAGTTTTGACTGTCTTTTCTGAAGAATAACTCTTCTAGATTCACAAAAAAGTTGCCTAATCTTCCTTTACAGTTGAGTTATTGTGCGTTTTGACCTATATTCCATTTTATTCACACACTAATTTTCTCTTGTAAATCATAAGTTATGGTTTTGTTGATGCCTTCTAATATCATTAAGTACTTTTGCATTTGATCTTGAAAAAAATAATTGATAAAAAGGAAACTATTTTCATCATTAGACTTATCGAGGAAGAATAGAGTCTTCTTGGAATCCAGCATTAATGTCTTCCAACATTCTATGGAAGTTTTCACGATCTTTATAGCTTAAAAATCTCTTTTTTGCCTTAATGAGTTCAATTTAGTACGTGTCTAGAAAAACTTGGATGTATTTGAGGAGCGAATAACCTTGGGTGATTCCGTCTTTGGTTTCAATGCAAGATAAAGTAATACAAGTCTTTCCTTCTGGTAGTGATTCACAATTGATCGAAACGGTTCCCATGGATCGAATTTGTTTCGCAGTGTAATCCTTTTGCTTAAGCTTTTCGATTAAGGTTGAATCTCCTTTTACTGTAATATCATTCCACAAATCATCATACAAAGGTTGTTTAGTAAGATTATTTGCAATTATTTCGAAATTTAATTCGGGAAGATACGATTGCTTAGCGCACCCTGTCATCAAAATTCGACCTTGATCAAATCTAACAACGATTTCTGGAATAGATCCATGATATTCAATTAAGCGAATGAGAGGTCGGGTATTCCTGGTCTCATAAATGATATCTTGGACTTTATATTGAATACCCTGAAATAGGAGCTTTTTATCGGGAGTGGGTGATCTTTCTGGTGAGACCAAAATCTTTTCTGGAATGGTTCGAGTCTGTTCTGGTGAGGCATAGGAGTATTGTCTTGGGGGAGTCGTTTTTTCTCTCCTTTGATAAATTACTACCCCCATAATTGCTGTTAATACTACACCAAATACAAACACTATCAAAGGTATTAAGGGTAAAAAAGGAATGCTTATACATGTCAGTTGGGGTAACTTGCCAATTCTTTTTAGGATCAAAATTAAAATCAGAATAATTATAGTTGGTCTTATACACTATTTCGTCGAAATTTGTAAAACCATGGTTTAAAGGGTCTCCTAAAATGTGTTCTGGAAATATTACTGATCCTAAATAATCTGTTAAGAAATTCGGCCATTTTTTCGTGAATACAAAAGTAATTGTTTCATAGAAACCATCTTCATTCAAATCTTTTGGTATAAATGAATAATTTCCATGATTATTTCTGTTATTATCAATTCCAAATCCTTCTAGACGTTGTGAATAACTTAAGGATTTGATCTCAGGATTAAGATGCAATTGAAAAGAAAAAGCAATATCCCAAGCATCTACTTTCTGCCCATCATGAAAATAAACGTCATCACGAAGCTGGATAGTATATTGACGACCATCTTCACTGAAATTACCAAGTTTTTTAGCCACTCGTGGGTAAATTTCTAAATAATCTGTCGTGTCAAATATTTCATGATAATTTTCTTCCATCCATTGTCTTCGATCAGTTCCAGTAGGAAGGACTAGTTCATCTGAGGGAGTTAATCCCACCAAACTGTCAAAGATTGGAGAAATAGCAATAGAACCATAAATATCTGTTCTTAAAGGATCAATCAAATAACGTGGGAAAGAGGACATACCAAAAACTACGTTGTCTTGAAGGCCGGGATACTGATAAAACAATTTAATGGTTTCAATTGACCCCAATGGATTCACTTTTAAATCGTTTCCTTGACTCTCTAGGACATACTTAATTGGATCATAGCCAAAAAGACCTTCAGAAATCACATGTGTTTCATATGGGTAATAGACTACAATATTGGGCATAACATCATACCAGAGTAATTGCCATTCCTGTGATAAAGTACGAGAATTAAATAAATCCAATTCCTTGTTCATTTGTTCTATGTAATGATTTGATTCATCGGCTCGAGAGGTCAGATATTCGGGTTTAGCAGAAGACCAAAGCATCAAATTAAAACCATCAGGGGGAATAGAATCAGCACCGTAAGTCATCTGCAACATTCTGTTTGGATGTACTAGAGGCGACTCAAAAGGTAGTGTTACAATTTTCATATCATACCCTCCATGAACTGCTGGTGCTAGTAAAAAATCTCCATCCCTTGCATAATAAGAGTCATAATCCCATATATCAATCACAGCTTCAATACCAATTTTTGGTAGATTTTGTTGTAAATTTTTGGCAATTTCCAAACCTAAAGTTTGTTCTGTAAAAATAAGAATATTGAACTTGAAAGAGATAGGCCTTTCATTATCGGTCTCCACAGCCATCACCATGCCATTTAACATTGTTGAAGAAATAAAAAATAAGCAGATAAGCGGCTGAATTTTATTAATACACAAAAGAGGCACAACTCATTTATTGATGGTGGCTGCCATTGATAAAATTTTTCGAAAAAAAAATTATCTATCTTTTAATTAGTGATCTCCTGGTCCGTCATAGTGATTAATTCTTGCTGTTACACGACTCTCTGTTGTTTCATATGCACCATCATTGGAATATAAATACCAATCCTCTGGACTTGATTCCATTATAAAGTCAGAACAATGGATACCATCTAGATAATAGTCGTAATAAGCTCCCATAGGAGGATCGCCTTGTGTTATGAACGAGAAAAATAAGGCTCTAAACTAGACTTAGGGTCATCTTGAACAATCTGTGATGAAGTTTATACATTCGTTCTTCACAAAGTTGAGCTAATTTTGGATAATCAGTGTAAGTTACTCGAATGTAATCGTAATCTGGTAAGCTATATTGCTTTAGACCAGCGAGAAAATCATCAAAAGAATCAATATTATCAAGTACAAATGGAAAACATCCAGGAAAACTAGGAGTGAATCGACAAGCTCCCACAACATCACCACTGTTATTCTTCAGTGTTAGAACCTGGAATTCATCACTAGTTAAAAAGCGTCTAATCTGTGCTGCTGGTAGAGTACTAGCATATTTCTCACCAACTGGGTCAATTTCATTCTCAAGAATCTCTTGACATGTATAATCATTGAGAGGTTTCAGAGAGTCTAGTGGAATGAAATAGTGCCAAGTTGTTCCTGAGATTGTGAAACCAAATTTTTTGTAGAGGCTTTGTGCAACTTTGTTGTGATCCTGTGTGTATAGATGAATCTGTTTAATACCCTCGTGTTTCTGAAACCATTCAATTGCATGTTTCATAAGCAGATTTCCATACCCCTTCCCTTGATGATCTTGACTCACCCCTATACGTCCGAGGTGTCCCTCATTCTCTCCATATGGAGCAAGAACTAACTGTCCGACTACTTGACCATTTAGATCTAATGTAAAGAACCCATCACGTTCTAATCGTTTTTTAAACCAGTTTTCAGATACTGAATCATCAGGAAAAATCTCTGCATCGAATTTACGAAAGAAGATCCAGTCATCAATAGTCATAGGTCGAATTACGGGTTCATTGCTCAATGTTTTTAACTCTTTTATTCAATACAGCTCTGTAATGGAAATTACAATGCTTTTACATATTCTTTCCCTTTCTGGGCTTCCATTTTTTGTCATCATTTTGGAAAATTGCATTTCAAAACTTCCAAATGCAAGTTACGGCCCCACAGGTGGACACAAATATGAATCCACAGTGGGAAATCAACTCCTAGCTTCAACACTAATGTTGGGGGATTTTTATCATTTTTTTGAAAAATAGAATTTTATAAGATTAGTTTTTAAAGGATTTATCATTATTTTTGACTCGTTTAACTACCTTTTTTTTTGAAACAAAGTGCCTTGATGTTGTAGTGTTCAAAAACGTCAATGCACCCCTCTCTTCATGATACTTCTCTTATTCTAAAATGCATCCTAGAATCTGACACATTCTTAGTTATTCCTCTTCCTTCTTAGAACTGGAATTAAAATTAGTAATACCAGAACCTCGGGAATTAGAAAGCTTGGTGTTGGCTGATCTGTTAATAAAGTCTCTGATGTACTAGAGGATGGCTCAGATGTGCTTGTTGCAGGTGGAAAAACAGTGCTTTCGAATAGCGCTCGATATCTTGGATCATGATTAAATGGTTCACCATTCCAGACTGGGTAGCAAATTCGGTACAAAAAGGATACTTCTTCAATTCCTAAGGGGGGAATTGTTGTTAATTCACTCATTGATGAAAAGAAAGATCCCCACCAATCATATAGTGCCTGTGGAGTCCCCCATTCTTGGATTTGTTCGTCATATAGAGTGTCCAGACTTGCAGGTATCGCTCTTGCAGGATAAGCTGAACCGTTCAAACCCAAATCGTAAGTATCTTGGAAGAAGGACTGGAATACAGGAATATTGTTAACTTCAATAATTGCATCAGTTATCCCTGAAGTTCCATCTGTCAAAGCAACATCTATCGGATCTTCACTGCTAACTGTGGTACCAAATAAGATTGAAAGACTATAGCTAGTTAGATCAATATCTTGGAGTCTAATTTCCTGAAAAGTTTCATCTTCAAACTTAAATTCGTACGTGTCCCAAGCTCCCATAGTAATCGCTAATTTCAATTCAGAGTAGTTTGTGTGAATTTCGAAGGTATATGTAAGGTTAACACTATCAATAATTGTTTTTCTAAAATTTGGACCTGTAAAAGGTGATAAAAATCCGTCTACTTCAATATATCCTACTTTCCAAGAATAAATTCTCATAGAATCTAATGTTGTTTTCTCTATTTGAGGAAGAATATAGTCTTGGGAACCATTAAGCATGACGTAGTATAGTAATTCTTCTTCTAGATCAAGAACACCGTTTTCATTGCTGTCCTGATAAAGTTCAAATCCTGTTATCACAGTGCCAACAAAAAAAGAGTTATTCTCTATACTAAACGATTGCCCGAAGAAAGGGTAAAAAGGAGCGCAGCCATATATCTCGTCAAACATGGTTAATGACAGCAATGAAGTCTCATTCGTATGAACCCAGGCATAGCTGAGATTCGAAATTTGATTAGTAATTGTTCCAGAAACAAATTCCTCTCCGATTGGAATATCCTGTTGAACAAAGGCATCAACTGGATTATGAAGACTAATAATGAAATAAAGTAAAATCAAGAGGGTAATTATTATGAATTTAATTTTATCGATTCTACTCATTTTTTTCACCTTTTTTGATCTTATACTGAATTTATTTTTAGTTCATTCCTACATTATATCTAAATTATCCCTCTCTCTATTTTATATTTATCTTGTATTGATTGTGAAGCAAATTAAATTTTGTATTAGTACTAGATTTGACTTCTTTTTGGGATTATAGAGATTGTCCTAGTTTTGACTTTGAATACTACTTTATACCAAAATACTAATTTGAGTACTTTAAGTCTTGTGGATCATAATATTTCATTCGTAACTGAAAGCAGATTGTCTCCAGACCGATAAATAGTGAACTAGGTTTGATTATCCTTTTTTCAATTTAAAATAGATGAACTCCTCATTTTTCTTCTTGAAATGATATACAGTAATTAACGGAGTGGATTCAAATCTAATTAGGTTGTGGAAAAAGAAATGTCAATACCCCCAATAAATAACTCTCACAACTGATCATTCCTATTCTAAAGAAACTTGGGGTCACACAGGCTGAACTATTTGGATCCATCATTCATGGAACCATGGAAGAAGAAAGTGATGTCGATATTCTGATAGTATATTCTGAATATTTTTGGTTCATTTCAGATTTATCAGGTACCAAAACAGAGACTAGAACTTAGGATCTATTTCGATTTGATTCTCATCATAAAGATTATTCCAAGTAATGCTAGGAGGTAGGAAGCTGTTCCTCGAAGTCCTGTTGATTCTGTTGTGGCCGTGTGTGATCCTTCGAAAACCTCGTAAGAGAATTTACTTGGCTTTACTAAGGGATAGGAATCATAATTATTGTTGAATGAATCTGGTAAATCTGGCCTTCCTGTATCGATTAAATATGGATGATCAGCGTATCCATCGTTATTTTCGTCGGAATGGTCGGATTCAGACCAGTAATTGTGAATAAAAGTATTTCGTGGATCAGATGCCTTGGAAGAATATGAACCATCCGCAACACTTACCCCAATAAAATTGTTATATGTTATTACATTATCCCACACTATTGTCCCCAGACAAATCCCCCATTTATGACACTGAGTGAGGGTACAATTCGTAACCAGATGATCGTGCGAGTCACTTCGAATGAAAATGCCAATGGCGAAATTCGAAATCTTACACCCACTAATTAGACTTATCTCCGATTTAGACAAAGAAATACCATATGTCCATTTATCCACGAATCCAGCGGAATTCTCTCCTTCAACAATGGTGTTTATCACTTTGATTTCAAGGGTAAATAAGAATGTCAACGCGGCTAATCGAATATTTTTGAATGAGCAGTTTTCTATATGGATATTATCATTTCGATTTGCCCAGAAATATTCCCAAGCGCCTGCCAATCCTCCTTTTGAATAAATCCCTCTTTGGCTATTTGCGAAGCTGCAATTAAGAAATCGAATATCAGAAGAAGCAACGAGAATTACAGGAGTATTGGTATTTTGAAAGTGGATATTCCTAAATTGAATCTGATTACACCTAAATAAGATAAATTGTCCTACATTTTCTGTGTTATTAAATTGTAGTCCTTTTTCCTCGATTAAAACCACCAAGGCCTTTCCATTAATTGTGTTATTTTCTATTGTGGTTTCAGGTGTAATATGTGAGAAAAATACCCCATCATTTCTTAAAACGTTGTCCTGGAAAATTACTGTATCGTCAGATTCATAGTTGAGGTGGAATCCCCCGTCGAGATTGTCAAAAAAGTAATTTCCTTGTACAATCGTGGCTATAGAGTTCTCTGTATATACACCGTATCCACGATTCTCGTTGAAAGCACACTCAACTATCTCGGTGGAGGTAGAAATCTCAACACTTATTCCACTATAGGTGTTATTGAAGAAATTACACCCTTGAACAATTATTCGTTCGCATCCTCCTATGTATAAACCACAATAAGCATGTTCAAAATTTACATTTGTTATCTGGAGGTCTCCGCACTCATGAAGAATAACCTGCCCTGGATTCTTAGGAAAAAGGTATTCTGATACGTCATGTAGAAAGATAATTGGACGACCTGCTACATAATTTTCTTCTACAATATCAACAGTTGACTCACCTAAATAGTATTCGTCAACAGGAGCAATTATTCCCCCACCTTCTTGAAAAGAATTATTACGTAAGATATTTACACCCCCACTGGCTTCAATTTGGAGATCTCCCTCCCTATTTCTAGTAAAGGAATTGTTGCATACGCTATTATTTACTCCTCCGAGGATAACACCAGTTTCCCAATTTTCCTTGACCATGCAATTTCTAATGAGATTGTTAACTCCCCCCCAGCCCATCCCTATTCCATGCCAATGGTTTCCTTGGACTATGCAATTCTCAATTACATTGTAAGAATTTTGTTGATATCCTGTATAGTCAACTCCATGCCAATCGTTGTATTCAATCGTGCAGTTGGTCACAAGAGTATAAGTACACTCATACAGATATATCCCATTGTTAGAATTGTTAAAGACAACGCAATTATTGATTTTGATGTGAGTACAGTTCTTAATGTACAGTCCATTTCCATAATTTAGATCGAATTGTGTTCCTTGGATCTGAATATTTGTGCACTCAACTAATTGCAAACCTGCAGGTTTTGGATTTGGGTAAATCCTCTCACCTGTACTCCCTGTAAATCTACATCCTTCTATCAATAAGTTAAGATTAGTCTGTTGGATTGATAATGCACTTTTTGATCCCTGTCCATCAAACAAACTATCTCTTATCACAATCGGATCAATTTGAGTTCCATTACCAAGCCAATCATAGGTTGCAGCATATTGAATGAGTTGTTCATTTCCTATTATCCTCAACGGGAAGTCGATATTGTTTTTACGTTGGATCGGATTTTTATCCCGTTCGCCCATTATGGGAGAAAGCGTAAATACTGATAAAATAACAAGTAGAAAGAGATAAGCCAAGACAAAAGTATTTCCTTTTATTATAAACCCCTTAGGATCCCTCATTGTACTGTATCCTCAAACATATTGTCTTCCACTATTCGTGATGTGAATTCTGAACCATAAAAACTTTATCAGGAGTGCACTTACGCACAATTAAAGTCAAAATATCTTAAAACAATCTTAAGGAATAATAAAACCATGATATTTTTCTGTGAATATAATTCTGTGGAAGGAAAACAGTTTTGCATTATGGACGAGTTACTTGAATCTCAGTAGTATTAGGTTTGAACATACTATTCACATTTTGGAGGATGGTATTTAAATGGCTTCTGACGAGTTCTTCATGTAAAAGATTGATCATGACTCTTCAGTGGATTTAGTTGAGTTGTCTAACCGTCCTCTTCAGAGGCAATTACTAGAGTCGTATCAGGAATTATTCTTTAAGCCCACTGAAGAACTTCTCTTAAAGAAATAACCCGCTTTTCAAGTATCACAATTAAATAGAGTCCTGCGTAACAACACGTGAAAGATCTAACAATGCTTTGAAAAGACCGACAAGAAATCCAAACAAGAGAAAAACCACTGGAATTACACTGAACAATAAAAAAAACTCAGTAGATGTGCCCCAAGATATAAGAATTATTCCTAATCCAATAAAAATTATAATACCAATGAGATACGATCCAAATGTACATCCAAGTACTAGGAATGCCTTTCTGATGGCAATTCTCCAGGTAACATCTAGTTGATCGAATTTTTTTCTAAATAAGGACATTTTGATTTTCCCTGCTCGTTGTTGTTTGAGATTTTGTTTGTTCTAGGACTTATAAAATCATCCCTCTGGAACTTCCAATATCATAACAACAAACTATTCAACTTTAAATTCGGCTGAAGCAGACGTGTTTTGTTCTCCTTGCGGAATACCAGTTGGTGCTAAATCAACGAAAAAATAGTAGGATCCCTTTGGTAAGGCTGGGATCCAATAGTTCAGAACAGGATCCCAAACGTTAGGATCAAAGGTGGTAGGATCAACTCCATATTTTGCTGGTATTTCTTCAGTCGGCCCTAGTTGAAAGACACTAGTGTGAGGTCCGAGTGAATCGTGCTTTTCAAACTCATAAGTGCCATAAGTAATTTCAGGCCGATAAATACATGGATGCCAGACTACGTCATCACTACTATTACGAATTGAAAGCCATCTAAACCAACCAGGGTTATAATTGCTTACATTATGATCTATTAAACAAGTTAGATTGACTGTTAATGTCATATTATCCCCATTCTGATAACTTAACTCATCTAATGTAGCTGTAAAGTGCCAACGATCTGAAAAGGATGATTGGTTCTTCAAGATTTCATCTGAAAATGATTGGTTGACGCACCCCGAGATTAAACATATGATGATTAACAGCGTCAACGCAATTAAGGATTGCTTCTTACGAACAGCTATCTTTTTCCACCTAATTATGCGCTTTTGAGTCAAAAATTCATTTTCTACATACTTCTTTGACTAGTGACTCCTCTTTTTTGTTTTTAAACTTTGCACACTAGTAGAGGATTATTCACATGAGCTCTCAAGCTTAAACACTTTAGTAATAACTAAGAGGACTGAGCAACCGACTTGAATCCTCTTATGGAGTGACCCCTCCAATGAGTAAAGCTGTTCCATCGAAAAGTTTCATATCTACAGTTACCAATAAGATTTCAACGTTCTTAAAATATAATGGATGTTGATAGTGAATCAAGGTTATATGCCCAAAAAATCCTATTCCTACCAAGAAATTTCATTACTACGAATGCAACTTGACTCAGAATCCATATTCAAATTGTTTATAAACTAAATTAATCTGTCAAAGGGTGATTACAATTAGCTATTCATCCATTTTCGAAAAAAATATGATTAGAATGGAGAAATGTTGAATGGAACGATGGAGGAATTTGAGTAATAACACAAAAAGATTAATTATGATCGGAGTTCTTTTTCTAGTGATATTGTCTACTGTCTTTGTTGTTAGTCTTTATGTCCCTACTTCTTTCGGTCTGCAATCACCCCCACGAAAGTTAGGGAATGCATTTCCTCATTCTAATCCATATGGCTATACGAGTTGGTATACAGAGATTACTGGTGAGAATGGAGAAAATTTTTACCACCTTAGTTTTATTTACCCTGCTAATCTTACCATCAGTAATTCACAGCCTGTTCTTGGTGAATCTGGTTATTACGTCAATATTAGGACCAGGTCAGCATCTCCAAATATATTAAATTTTGTTAAATCTGTTAAAATGACCTTATTTTGTACTTGTCTTTACCATAAAATGACTTATCTCCAGATGAACAATTCTTGGATTCTTGACAAGAACGATTCATATTGGGCTGCTACTCCTTCTAATTTCTTTGCTCCCTCAACTTCTCACTTAAGTTTCCCTAATAATGTATTAATTTTTGACTCTGGTTATCAAATTACCTATGATTCTGTTATTTGGTCGCAAATCGGAAAATTATTTTTTACTGCATATGGATCATTCGATGGATATTCTAGGATTGTGTTTTGCACAAATTCGACTGTTGCTTCTCAGTATTATCAAGGAGTTCATTTGATTAACCAAACCTCCCAGATAATTGCTTCCATTAGTCAAGTGATGTTTCTAATCGAAGTGGTTTGGAGTACCCACTATGGGATTTGGGGGTCAAGTATTGAATATAACCAATCCTACATTCTTGGCGACGGAGATGGGGGGGATTGGAATTATATATTGCTTGTTCCATAATAAAGTTGACGATGATTTAACCAAAGATTCCAAGCAGTAATATCTGTGTAAAACTTGATTACCCTCGACAAGGACGTTCTTTTAGAAACAATTTGACTTTATTGGATAATTCGAAGGCTAGAGTCAAGGAATTCGGGAGTTTAAAAGAGAAGATATTAGAAAAATGATATTGCTGAGCGGCAAAATTCTAGGGGATTGTGTAGGGGGTACATGTAATGTCTCTATTACAGGATAATTCCTACTCATTTCCCAAAATTGCCAAAAACAATATTAGGATTAAGAGAAATATAATAACGTCTGTTATAACTAAAACTAAAATAACACGAGGTAAAAATTTACTTCTCTCATAATCAAAGATCACGGCTACTGAGAGATCAAACCTTTCAAAAATTAATGACTCCAATTACAATTGAGGAATATCTTATTTAAAAGCTGAGAAAGCAGAACTTTATCATTTCACACAGTTGTACGGCCGAACCAAAATGATTACTAATTCAAAGCGATTGATTAAACACCCTTTGCTCCTTTTCATTAAGTGGTTTTT
>JAEOTY010000173.1 GCA_016839625.1 Candidatus Hodarchaeota archaeon | reverse complement strand
ACGACACCCCTAAAAGGATAAAAAAGAAGCTCTTCGACGCAATTGAGGATTTCGAAGAAAAGCGATCCATCTGAGGGAAGATTGTCCACCCGATTGATATTGAGAGCGGACATTTTTTATAGAATGAAAACAGAATCTACAACTTCACCTTCATCCTCGTCTTCTTTTTTCTATTCACTTTCACTAGTATGTTCATCTAGTATTTCCTGCATCCTCGCCTTCATTTTCGTCTTTAGCTTCATCTTCAGTTTCATCTTCCCTTTCGTTGATTTCTAAAAATTAGCAGTTTCATAGAAAAAGAAACCCTTCGTCTAATGGAGGGTGGTTTATGTAAATTTACTCCCTCTAAAATTACAAAATTGAGTGGATACTATCTCGGAACAGGTATATATGGCTTAAGTAATGCTGCGAGTAAGCTCATTTCACGGTTTTGTGTGTAAACTACCCCAGGGCCCAAATAGCGAATTACTATCCCTTCACCACCAAGCAAAAAGCTTTTCTTACCGCCAACTTTAGAAACTTTAGCCCTATCATGCATAAAAGCTGGATAAGCCATCATAACTCCACTATCAACAACGAACTCCTGGCCTTCAACGAGTTCATGGCGTTCAATATAACCATACCCACCAATCCAAACATCACCATCAGCTTCCGCCATTACTTTCGTTAAGAACGTTCCTTCACTACCGAAGATACTTTTAGCACCACCAAATTTTGAGGTCACTGCAATACTTGGGGTACCACAAATATAAGCATCTTGACTTAGCATCCATTCTTCACCTTGGTTTAAATGCAGATGGATAATATCACCTGGAGCACCATGTGCAAAAGCTACCATGCCTGGGGGAGCTCCATCAGGGAGAGAAAAGAAATTCTGAAACATGGATTCTCCACCAAGCTTTCGTTTCAGTCCTCGTAATTTTCCTCCTGCTGATTTAGTTTCCATATGAATATGTCCATCCATATAAACCATTCTACCTCCTTCTGCTCGTACCTGTTGACCTGGTTGCTCTAAAAAAATTCTCACAACTGAAAAAGCCGGGCCACCAGTAATTTCAAACTTTAAGAACGATTTTTCTTTGTTTTCTGACATTTTATCACCAATTTTCTTTTCTTTTTACTTAGAACATCAATATTAGACTAATTTGCATCACATAAATTTGACAATCTAATTATTCTCATATAGGTTTACCAAGAATCTTAAACCTATCAGTTGATAAAACAGCTGCCACACCTTGTAACAAATAATAAAAATATCACATACTCATTTCCTAGTATAGTTAACATATTTCCAATTGTATCATTCAAGACCATTTCAAAAATGAGGAGTCTCAATGAGTGTACAATCCGATACGAATGCTTCTGATATAAATTTAGAGAAGGAGCTGAGTAAGTACTGGTTTTGTCCAACTGATAAGAATATGCTACAGATTTATTATACTAAGCAAAGTCAAAATCCATATTTTGTGATTACAAGACGAAATATTGAAATCGGGATTCAGAACACAATTGCTCTAAGAAAGATCACTCCAGAGGCTAAAGAGCAGACACGAGAATTAGTTGCACTAATCTTTGAGAAAGATCCATTAAGAGAGGAACTTAATCTCGTTGGAGTCCTCTGTAACGTTTGTGGAGCAAGTTACTCTGCACCAAAGCTCCGAAAGATTGTAAATGGTGAAATTTCTAAAGATAGGGCCCGAACAATGTTTGAAAGCACTCGTTCTCTAGAAACAAAGCACTTCGGGCCCTTTCGAGTGGTAGATCATTTTGGAATTGGACGATTTGCTCGAGGGGGTCGACAAAGCTCCAGTCGAAGATTTTTTTGGTTATGGATCCTAGGTATATGCACAATCCTCATGATAATTTTCCTATATTATATTCTCGGTTTAGAATTGAAGATTGAAAAACGGTGGCTGCCGCTTGGTCCAATCTTATTCATTTTTGGACTGGTAGCCATTATCTTCATTAGCTTCTATTGGAACATTTTTGATGTCTTAAACGAAATTTTTACAGTTATCTATTAGTTCAATCAAGGTGAATGACAACACTCACCCATAATTTCACTAAATGTCGTTGATGGGGTTTCAAAAGTGGATCAAAAATATCAGATGGTAATTTTCGACATGGATGGAGTACTTGTTGATATTAATAGCAGTTGGGGATATGTTCATGAGAAGTTGGGAGTGGATGCATCTGAAAACTTTCAAAATTATTTGAATTACAAAATTGATTATAAAGAATTTATGAGGAGAGATATTCGTCTCTGGGGTTATCGTCATATTGATGAAATTACTTCAATCCTCAATGACGTACCAGTGATGACAGGACTCAAAGAAACTCTCCAGCAACTCAAACAAAGTAATTACCAGCTAACAATTCTAACAGCAGGTATTTCCTTACTTGCTGAAAGACTCGATCAAGAGTTTGACTTTCATAATGTGTTTGCAAATAAATTGTGTACCGATGAAACCGGGCTTTTAACTGGAGAAGGAGAAGGAGTTGTCGAGTTATTGTCAAAAGCCAAATTTCTGGACACATTTCTTGAGAAAAGAGGAATACCTAAAAAAGAATGCATTGTGGTAGGAGATTCTCACTTCGATGTGCCTATGTTTAAAAATGCTGGTCTTTCGATTGCATTCAACACAACAGATCCATCAGTAAAACAGGCAGCAAATCAAACAATTGAGAAAAAAGATTTACGGAAGTTACTCGCACTACTCAAATGAAATTTCAAGACTCAGATTCTTAGTTGTCCGACAATGGTAATCATGGAGTCATAATGGGTGGGTAATACGTTATCACAGCGATGAATTAAGAACTAGTCAGTTTTGGAAGATTTTCGAAACAGACAGGCTCTACAATTTGGTTGCTTAAGCGAGAAGAGTTCACAAAAAAAGGTGGGACAACCAGTTTCATCTAGAATACGAGTCAAATATACACATTCTAAGTCATAACGTTTAATGTTTTCCTTCTCAATTGCTTTATTTGTACATTTGGAGAAATAAGGGCACTTTTGAGGGCAGGGTGTATTCCATTCCTTAAATTTGAGACAAAAATAAACATTTCCAAATTTAATTAAATATAAGCATGATTTATACAAACTTGACACCTATTTTGACGAAGTTGATGAACTCAGAATGTGATATTATATACCCTTTATAAACTCGAAAATAATAATCTTTCCTTAAAATACTACAAAATCTTCTTTCTCTTGAAACGAAAGGATATTTCTCATTTTAGTTTGAAAGAAGGTAGTAAATCTTCTTAAACGCATTCTAATTTTAAATCCGCACCAACAAAAATAATAGACGTGCTTCTTAATATTATCTTGATAAATTGTATTATTATAGGCAGGATAAGGTTATTATGCCTAGTTGTATCCATTTTTTCAATTTGAAAGAAATTACTGATCTAATACAGAACGAAATCATCCTATTTAAGACTCTTACAAAATTTAAAAATGGTATTGGAGATTTTCGTGGTATTAATTCTTTCTATTTCGAAAAACATATTATTTAATTCGAGTTCTGCATTTCAAATCCAAAGAATCTTTTAAGAGATTTATAAAATTGCAGTGACTTTCAATTGTTTTACAATTTAATTAAGCCATATACAAGAGAATGGCTTGAATCATCAAAGATCTTAATACGAAAACCAGATGTCTCAATTATCTCATGAAGACGAGGTTGCAACCCAAAATCCAGAGTATGCCGAAAAATCTCTCTCGTCTCCAGAGTATAATCGCGTGAAAAAGTGTTATAACACATATAGGTCACTATCTGGGCGCCAAACTCGGTTTCTATCACCAGAAATTCATAATATTCCGCAACAATTGCTCCCTGACCTAGCTCTAAGAGTAACTCCCCATCGTGACCTTTGCGGAGGTCAAGAGACGCAAGCAATTGGTCTTGAATTTTATAGGTTGAAAACAAAAACATCCCGTTCTTGGTCAGATGCCGATGGACAGTTAAGAAAAAAGCCTTTAAAGAACCAAAATCAAAACTAGGGAAAGAATTCATTGGAAAGAGAATAACATCAAAGGAAGTGCCTTCAAACGCCGAGGTAGTCAAAAAATTATCAAAAATTATATCACATTTCTTGAGGGAAGGATGATCTCTTTGATAACGATGAAAATATGGCATGAAGTGATTACAGAGTTCAACTCCCTGGAATCTCATTGAATCCAGATCCCATTCATGACCTTCAATCAGCTTGCGTAACACTCTACCATAACCCGCCCCAATCTCTAAGATCGAAGAAGGATTTTGTTGAAAGACAAAAGTAAGCTCAGGATCTTCTCGTTTGGAATGATTGTGACGTCGTCGCCAGAAAACATTAGCCCAAGTTCCAGTTTCATGAAGGTTGGACTTAATATCACTGATCTTATCACTAGGGAGGAGAAATTGGATCTCCTGAAGGTTATTAAACTCTTCCTGAAGAGTAAAAGGGTACATGAATACCAAATCCTACCGAAGATAATCTATAAAAGCCCCTACTAGCAATTTTTTTTATCTTTAGCGATAATCTCCATTCTCAGAGAAAACAAAAATTACGCATAGACATCAAGTTGGCATATTACATGGATAACATTCTTTATTAGTCATCTCAAAGCATCTGGTTCTGAAAAATGTTGAATCAAAGAGTAAAAATCATTTACATTATTTAGGTTGGTCATAATACTTGTATTTCGGTCCCTCTGTTCTCTAGGTTTAAATAAAATGAAGTATCAAGGGAACTTGAGTGAATGTGGAGAGCTTGACATGAAAGATAAATTTATTGTATTACCAAAACGGGTAGCTCGTGGGCGAAAAATTCAGGTACGGCAATTTGAACCGGAAGAAATCTGGATTGAGTATGAACTGAATGTGGTAGATCCCACATCTGCTACAGATGCAGTTCAAGAAGCCAGTCGATTAGCAAGTGCTTATCTCGATGAGGAAGAAAAGAGACTGCGGGGGAACAACTGGAGTAATCATGTACACAATCCTTCCAACAGTGGAAAAGTGAAGAAGGAATATAATTTAGAGTTGACCGACCAAGGGGTGAAAGAACACTTACGGGTTGTCAAATCGAAAGACCCCCAATTTACTAATTTTATTCATCTCTGGCATGGAAACGGGAATGGAAAAAACGAAACGTATATAGGACACCTCAAGAAAGACACAGGCGAATTTAGATTTAAACCCGAAAATAAATCATTAATTGAGCGATTAGGAATCAATGAAGGAACACATTTCAAGATAATCACAGTCTAGTCTTATAGAATACTATTAATCCAACGATATAGAAGAAATTTCACTTCTTCTTGAACTCAAAAATCTTCAGACGATCGAGAAAGAAAAATGTTTGGTACCTTGGCTGAATCTGCTTCCCGAGAGAAATCTCTTCAAAACGACCAATTCTATGGGACGAAAGTTGAAAAGTAGAGGAGGAATCGAGATATCTCTTTAAATCTCGAGTAGTACAAGAAATGATTAATAGTGGAGACCTCTTTAGATCATGGCTTAAAAAATCAAAAATTCTTTCGTAATTTCCTACACCAGCGTATTTAACCAGGACAACTTCTGGCTTAAAGTTAGTCACCTCCTCCTTGGAGTTGTCTAAAGATTGATCAATAATTCTAATTCGGTCAGAATTGATGGCGTCCCCAAAATAAGGGATGTGATAGTTGGTAATCTCGGTTTGATAATCGTTCCAAGACTCATCAAAGAGTAACCAATTACCACCCAACAAAAAAGGAGTGAGGACATCTAAGCCACAAAAAGGATAAAGACCGTTATAATTGTTACCGTACCGCTGTTTCAGAAAAAGAGAACAAAAATAACTCAATTTTTCCGAATATGATCGTAAATCTTGTCGGTCTTTGACGTTTCTCCCAAACCCGACGATATCATCGAGTACTGGCTCTAATTCCTCATTGGAAATCTCTATCACCTTTGAAACTTACTTATTCTTTACGAGAAACTAAGAATATAGATCCTGAGATTGAAGAAGCATTAAGAATTCCCAAGAGTAACACCAGAAATTCTAACCTGGCAGACTCCTCACCAAAAGGAAGCCTTTGGAAGAGACCAATCGAAAACATTATAACACCAAAGAAACATATAAGGGCGATAATCCATAAGATACTCCCAAACATCTTACGACTATTGTTATTCATTTGAAAACGTTCATTCACAATATTAACCTCTATAAGTCTTATTAGTTGATTCTGATATCGAAGGAAAATAATTGCTGCATAAAAAATCTCGGATGATGGAAGTGGTGTCAAGAACCAAAATGGAGATCTTCTTCGATATCATAAGATTATCAAAGCTTGAAAAAAAACAATGACTTATGAATAACTCAAGGGGTCTATGATGGACTACAAACCTGGAAGTAGAATCCCACTAGATGAAAACACAACCTTAAAGATTGCTAAAATCACAGAATTAGAAGCAAAACGGATTGGGGAATTTAACAAGATAGTTTTTGGAGATAAGATACAAGAATTCGTTGAACGGGTGTTTTTAAGACATCCACGAAAAGAGAAATGTGTGTGGTTCTACATTGAGGAAAATGAAACAAAGGAGATTATATCGAGTCTAGCACTATTGCCTTCTGAATGGACAATGGAAGGACAAGTGTTACCATATTGTGAACTGGGGTTTGTCGGGACTTTAGAAAAATATCGGGGACAGGGTCTTATAGGAATAATCTATGAATATTACAAACAAGTGATGGATAACCAAGGCTTTATTTTCTCCGTGTTGCGAGGGGTTCCCTATTTTTACCGACGTTTAAAATATGAATTTGCCCTTCCACTTGATAATCTCTTCTCTTTACCGCTTTCTTTGGTACCCTCTGATCATTTTGACCACCTAATAATCAGGAAAGCATCCGAAGAAGATTTACCATTCATTGCTCAGGAATATGAGAAAATCACCAAGAACCTATGTATAGCCACCAAATTCAATCAGGAGGAGTTCCAATTTAGAAACATGAACGCTAAGTACAATGAAAATAAATTCTCAACCTATATTCTCGAGGATAAAGAAAAACAAGGTGCTTATTTTACTGTCGGAATTCCCTTAGGGAGGAAAGAGATGGGTGTCATCCAAACGTCCGCACTTACTCACTCTTATATGATCAAAATATTACAATTCGTGAAACAGGCTAGCGATGAAAAGGATCCACAAGAAATACTCTATTGTGGGAATAAGAGAAGTCAACTCGGGCAATATCTGGTATCATTAGGAGGAGCTTTCGATCAGAGGTGGGCATGGCAAGTGCACATTCTAGATCTGAAGCGATTCTTCCAAGGAATTCAAACTGTGTTAGAGAAGAGGATAAACCAATCAACATTCAACAGAATGACCCGAACAGTTAAAATCAGTGATTATCATAAGACAATTGAATTGGTTTTTGTTGAGGGAAAAATTGCTAAAATAGATGTTATTAAGGGATATCCAGACCGTAAGGAATGTGATGTGATTATCCCTGGGACTATGTTAACAAAACTCCTGCTTAGTGATAGAACCGTCAAAGAAATCAATCATATCGTCACGGATACAGTCGTAAAACAGGACTCGGCAAAATTAATTGATGTTTTGTTCCCCAAGAGGGAATCATACCCAGATCCAAGTTATTAGATAATCCCGTTTTATCTCTTAGAGCTTCTTATGGTTAAGTAGGAACTCAAAATAGAGGAGAGCATAAATCAGGTCTCCTATACTAGGCAATATTCCAAGAAGATCGAGATAGCCTTTTATAGAAACATCAGTTGATAACATTATACCACCCATTTCTTAATTATCTTTATAGAAGAATAAAATTTGAATAATTGTTGAGTGATATGTGGTAGAAGAAAATGAAAGATATTACGATTGCATTAGAAAATAAGCCTGGTACTCTAGCTGATTTAGGAGAAACTCTAGGGAAATCCAAAATTAATATAGAAGGCCTTTGCGGAGCTACATGTGAGGGAGAAGACTTAATACATATTTTGGTGCAAGAATCGGGAAAAGCTTACAATGTACTTGACCGAGCGGGTTTTAAGATCAAGGAAGAACGAGAAGTGCTTGTCTTAAGCATCCACGAAATAGTGAAACAACCTGGTTCAGCGGGAAGGTTGTTTCGAAAATTAGCCCAGGAAGGGATAAATATTAATTTGATTTACCTAGCTGAGAACAATAAAATTGTTATTGGAGTAGATGACCTAAAAAAGGCGAAAAGTGTCTTATAATTCTTATTCCCAAGCTATAGTCTTATTGGGAGAGTTTCGGGATGATTTGCATCCATTTTGGCTGTTTAGTGACTCCAAGAACAGCAAGTTGATCCTCCCGATTTTTTTTCAGCCACTTGAAAACCTCAAGAAAAATCGCAACAACCGATGGAACGTTGGTAGAACTACACTTAAATGCCTTTTCACAGCCATATTGCAATTTATAATCATCTAAGCCAATATTGCTTTCCTCAATTGATGCAAGATCTAATTTTGTAGCAACAAGAAATCTGGGAGTTTTCGATTCGAGGAATTCAATCCATTGAGGGAGCGCATACAACGAACCGATGTCTGTCAGATCAAAACATAAAATGGCGCCATCCGCCCCCTTACAATACATTTGAAACATCCCCATGTTTTTAAACTGTGCTTGTCCTCCGAGATCCAAAATTTGCACTTTTAATTTGGCTTTGGTTTCCAAGTCAGAGAGGCGCATCTGTTTATAATGATAGGCGGCGGCAATTGTCTGTTTAGCAGTCGAAAAAAAACTCCCATTGATAAAAGTCCTTGCCAAAGTAGTTTTTCCAACTCCTCCTTCACCGAGAATAACTAGTTTTAGAGGAGTAAAAGGATTTGGTGTGAATGAGTTAAACATACTCATAGGGTTCACTCGTCAACAGATATTGTACGATTGATTTTAATAAACCCTAGAATCATCGGAAACTCTGAAATCCTTCTTATAAACGAAGAATTCCACTAAAACTTATACTAACTCAAAGCGTACCCAATGGAGAAGTAAAATCGGGAATAGGTGAAAAAACTGCCGCTAATAGAAGATTGGATACGAGACCATTCCTCTTTGGGAGTCTCTAAGAGTACACTACTTTCATTAGTCGAGGGATCAATTAAGAACGTGATGGCTTGATAGAGCGTGGGGTACTCGCTGAAATCCAGGTGAGTGATGTTCACAAAGGGATGAGTAATATCAGTGACTTCATCATCGGACAGAAGCTCCACATCGATACCATAATATTCACTCAAACCATCCACACAACCAGACAAAAGAAACAGACTGATTAGTAAAATCCCTACCAATAAATGATTTCGAGAATCCCCGAGATCGAAGAGCCCTTGGGCCCCTAATTTTTTTTCTTTTTCTCTTGTTTCTTTGTTTGAACGTACAACGTAAGAGTAAAAATCAAAAAACTATCCAAAACCAAATTAGTAGCTTGGAAAGTTGTTGTGTATGAGTTAGGGGTTTGTGTTATCCACTTCATAGCCTCCAATAGCAAGGGCCAATCCGATCCTTCATCGGAAAGCTCAGACTCTATATCCTGTCCATCTCGATCGCTATCCTCCTCTACTTCAGCATGAGGACCAATTAAAAAGACCCGGCCTTCACCGTATGGCAGAACAACAATTGCTGGGGTCCTGGTAACATTATAAGTGCCTAAAACCGTCACATTCTGCCCCTCATATAACTCAAAATAGGGCCCCCAATGTAAATAATCTGCATATATTCAGGAAGAGAGACAGTGATAGGATGACTTCGATTGAGGATGTCAATTCTTGTCATAGCATAACCAGGGTCAGGTCGGTCAACAATCTCGAAAATAGGCCCGATAGCTACGCCAGGACATAAATCTAAATTGAGGTTGTCCCCTTCAACTTTATACGTGGGAGCAGGAAATGCGGGGTCATCCTTCCAGATAATGTAATCACAGGCATAGTACGCCCCAGCACAGATGCCGAGATAGCCCCCACCATTCTGGACAAACTCTTGAACAGCCAATTTACCGGCTAATCCCATTTCATCCCAGTAAGCGGGATAATGGCCCCCTGGCCAGTAAAGAACATCAAAATTGGTTAAGCAACCCTTTTTAATATCGTCACCACGAACCATTGTTATGTTACACCCCATCCACTCAAATAAATTGATCATGACAACTCGGCCATACTCCCAGGCCCCCTCACCATCGTAAAAAGCCACCTGGATATCACTGAGATCGTGAGCAAGTGATCTATGGGGATTAAGAAAGACAAGAAAATTGACGAAGATAAGCAGAATCAAGATTATAGAAGAGAGATGATTTCTAACAGTCATCATGTTGTACTTTCCTAGACACACACCTATAACAAGAAGGGTATCTTCTTTTATGTAGTAAAACGCTCGAAAGGATTAGAGTAAAGAAGTTATTTTCCATGTTTAAATTATATCACGAGCACGAGAATTCATGTTCTACTGTCCCCAAAATTAAATGACAGACATTAGACAGATCCTTTTATACGTCATATTCGAAAATTCACACTCCTAAAGCGGATATTTTCATGTTACTTTCATTAATATCATGATTATTCTCCCTACTAAATGGAAAGAGAACCATAGAAAGGTTTTTATGCAGATGTAAACAAAAATGTATACAAACCACAACTTATGTCATCAAGAAAGTGAACTATTTGGCTCAAGTACAGCTAAGAATTCCTGAAGAGATGCTTTCCACTATCGATAAATGGGTGATAGAAGGGAGATATCGGAGCCGAAGTGATGCTATCAAAACAATGATCACGGTGTACCTAGAACGGGAAAAAACACGGGAATTTTATAAAATGTTACACGAGAGGAGCGAAGAAGCGAGAAACAATCCTGAAATACTGATTCCGTTTGATGAATGAATCCAAATGGCGTACCAGATCTTTCTCCATCCAAAAACAGATGGGGCTCTGAAGAAACTCGATAAGAAAACTCAAATCACAGTCAAAAAGAAAATAAGGGAGCTACGCGACACGCCAGAAATGGGAGAGAGGTTACTCGGGACAAATTTTTGGAAAATAAGAACCGGAAATTATCGAATAATTTATGAGATCGAGCCCCAAGCGAACCGAGTACTTATCCTCTTTATTGGACATCGCAAGCACGTGTATGACGAGTTTCAAAGACTATTATAAGTGGTTGATCACTATTCGCAATGAAATATTCGACTAAAACTGGATTAATTTATCTAACATCCGGATGCGCTCGCGCATGCGGATTACATTTAAATCGCTATTTGACTCAAGGAGAAGAGCTTAAGTATAATAAAATTTAGTCCTTGCTCGACTTTTTGCTTTCGCCTCTATTCTTTCAGTAAGAAAATCAGCTAAAGTCTTACCAGTTTGTTCGGTATATCTAGTAACCAGATCCTCGAGTTCACTATTAATAAAAGCAAGTAAGTCTTGTTTTTTTTGGGGATCTAACTGTTTCTTTTCGAGACTATCTTTTTCTCTCAAGAGGTGAAGTAAGGCTTCTTCAATCCAAGAAATTGGGACTCCAGATATAGTTTAATTACCTCAGTTTAACACAATTACTAACTTCCATTCGAGGGTGGAAAATACCGATGTACCATTGCTTAGAACTTGAATATATGAGATTTTCCCCCTCCAAAAATTAAAAACCAGACACCAGACCGAACCACTCAACCCCGAAGATTTACACTCCTCAAGCCAACTACCGATAGTATTTTTGGACAATACTCGTTTTCCACAATTTGTTAGAAAATTAGCTCGTGTGCGATTAGTGGCTCACCACCACCACTTTGTATAATCTAATCACTGAAAATAAAGAGAGATGAACGACGGATGTCAAAATAGTCTTGTTAAAAACCTATCAAAATGATCGTCAAAAGAGGCAATTTTTGCCACTTGGTGTCGTTGCGCAAGAATAACATGACTGATATCGATAAAACTCATCAATTTCTCTTTTGAACGAAGATTGGTGTTGACCTGTATAAACAATTTCCACGTTTCCCTTTCGATATCTCCAGTGACGGTTAGTATTTCAGCCAGATTAGATTCTCCAAAGAATAAATCTTCTAAATCCTGTAAAATGACAGAGTTTCCCTTGGTTCGTGCAGCAGTAAGTGTAGATGCTTCTGCTATAACAAGATTAGAAGTATAGAGCAAACCATGGATACATGTACTTAATTCCTGTAATAACTCGCCTCCTCTTTTGGCATTGGAGTCTTTGGGGTGAACCAAACTGAGATAAAAATTAGTATCTAAAAACACACCCATGAGAATCATCTCACCAATCCTAGTTATGAATAGATGTCTGAATCATCTTGAGAGAGCGATTCAGTATCATATGAAATCTGTGCTCGACTTTCTCGTCGCTCTAAAATGCGTTGAACTTTCTTCTCATCAAGGATGGGGTGTTTTTCCACTAGCTCTGCTAAGAGGTCTAACTGAGAAAGTCCAAGCTTTACACACAAATCGAGTACTTCTTGTTGTGTGGGCCTTTTACCTAATCTCATGGTTAGTCGTGCTTGAAGTTGTTCTAGCAGCTTTTTATCGCCAATTTTCACAATAGACATATTAAATATACAAGTTTATTTCTAATATATTAGTTTATTGAAAGGAAGAATTCGAACAACAACCTTTCGAAAGTCAGTTATATTATTCAGAGGTAATAGTTATCATTGAATAATTTGAAAACTTCTATTGAAAAAAAAACGACGACATTTGATTCTACTAGAGAGTTAACCCGTTTCTTTACGTTAATAGATGCACGGTGGAGTCTGTGGTATTACCTACCTGCATTCGGATTAGAACTTTTGTACTTTCATTTTCAGCTTAGTGAATCTACTTCATTGAAAGACATAATCGATTTTCGGAATCAGGCTAATACAAGTTTACGCGCTAGCCGTGTTTATAGAGTTAGAGATTTTCCTAAAACCTATACTGGAATTTTAGTCATTCCTACAGAATTAGATGGTCAATTGGAGGCCTATCTTCGAGACTGTGAAAGACAAGGGCAGATAATCATTCATGAATTGAAGCCAATTGTCAATGCACGTAGAAGTACCTCTTTAACCTATTATCAAGAAGACAAAGGCTGGAAGACTTTTTATCCAACAATTCGTCAGCGATTAGCAGAGAAATTAAAAACCCCAACACCACGGAAATGGCGTACAAAATCCCCATTGCTATTTATAACGCCACTTATTAACACAACATGGATTTATCACCGATGGAATAACCCTTCAGAAGTGATTACTCTTCTTTGTAAATTTGCAGGTTCCCATTCCTTCAATAAGTTACCACTAGGGTCAAAAGGAGAAAATGAATCCAAATCGCTCTCTACAAACGAGAGAAGTCTGTTGAAAGAATTAATAAAACAAAGGGTGGTTAGTGTTATCTTCCTCGCTAATCGCTTACGATTGGAGTTTTCTCTGGATGAATATTGGATTAGAACACCTCTCGTGCCATTGAAACAGCTTTCACGTTTGTTAGACTGGCTTCCCTATTCACTTATCTATTT
>JAEOTY010000172.1 GCA_016839625.1 Candidatus Hodarchaeota archaeon | reverse complement strand
ATATATCTCGTAAATAATCTTCTAGTTTCTGATAATCTAATATTAAATTCGGAAAAAAATTTGTTGAATATGGATAATTGTACAATTCTAATTGACAGATTCATTCTATGATGGGCTTAATATCATTCTGAATCAACAAGGGAATGTCGTGTTGAGGATTTCCTGTCATTGGACTATCAATGGCTTTTATATCTCCTTTTGGATGTAAATGATTAGGTTGTGTCGATACAGGCCATTTCATATCAAAATTATCATATCTTATCCTATCTACCTCTTTTTGGGAAAAAGTAAGTTGATAGGAATACTCCCCAAAATCATTGTATCTGATATGGACCTTAAAACCTTTTAGGAATGTGATCTCAAGACGTGGTCGTTCATCATCAATAAGAATTTCTTTAATTTCGTGGAGTAATTCGTCAACTATAATGTGTCTAGCTAACAATATGTTCTCTTCAGCTGTAACTGTTAACCCTCCTAAGGCAAATTCTCAAGAAGATTCCTTAGTTTTTCTTCTTCAAGAAGTAATTGACGCAGTTCAATTGCATCATTTTCAGCCTCTGGATAAGTCCCATCACGAGCTTTATTAATAAAAGATTCAGATGTACTTTCATTCCAATGATTTAAAATAGAACGTATCAGCTCTTGAATTCTCCTTAATTTAAATGTGATTAATTCTTCCGCTACTTCTTTATCGAGACTTACATTCATTTCAGGTCACTTTTATAAGATTTTAATTTATATATAAGTTCTTTGATTTTTTAAAAATTGGGATGTTCATGAAATGTGATGAATCGTCTTTTCACTTACAAATGATTAAGTGGCTGTTCGACTTGCTTTTTGAAACAATTAGCTTAGAAAAATTGAGATTTGGGTCTCTTCTTTTTTACTGGTTTTATTGTCTCTGGCCCATTATCCCCTTTACTCGGTAATGTATCAACAATCCAACTTGTCATTTTTCCTTCATAAGGTTTAAGCATTGCTTATAACTCTTCTTGAGGTAATTGCTGACTCAACTTCTTCTTTAAACCATTGTTTCCAAATTTTTTCCCTTCGATCAGGTTGTTGAATCACGAATTAGAAGCAAGGGATTAGTACTATAAATGGCTTCTAAGGCTAAAGAGTTCTTATTCAATTACCTTGGTACTTTGTTCAAAGTGAGGACATCCCTGGTGTTCGAATGTTAGTTTACCAACTCTATGAGATTTTTTATTGCTACATACGCCCCAGTCGAGAGGAACGGCCTGTAATGGCAGGTACCACTTGCAACCACACGAACAGTCGCATTTGTCTCTCAAAACTGTGCCATATGGTTCATAATCAGATTGACTTTTATCAACAATTGCCCATAGTAATGAATGTAAATCTTCTGGTATTTTTTGATCATTATCCATCATATGTGATTGCTTTTCCTCTTTTTCTCTGATCTTTTTCCAGATAGAATCATTGTATATTCGAATAAGTTCTTCCATTGACTTGTTTTCTGTTTGGCCTTGGGATTTAATTCGATGCCACTCATCAGAGTATTTTAATTTCTGTTCCCAGTCATCAGAAATTGGGTCATCAACTTCAAGAATTTCGACTTTGTCACTGATTTTAAACTCAGTATCTATTTTGACTCGTACTCGCCATAACATCCCGAATCCTGAGATAACAGAATGTTTGATCAGATCCCTTTTAAGTGACTCCAGTCTACACTGTGAAGAAGAACAACTTGCAATCCCTGTGAGCCAAGTACATTCTCTCATTTGTATCAAAGGACTTGGTACTGTATCTCCTTTTCTGTATATTAACATTAATCGATCCAAATCTTTGGTCTGGATTTCTCGTTCTTCTTTCTTCTTACAATACGGACATTGAGTTTTAAGGATTATAGTATCAAACAATCCCATCTTTTTACACCACCATTAATCAATTGATAAGTCAGAAACATTATTAAAAATGGTCAAAAAGGATATCGGACAAGGATCCACCTTTTGAGTCTGTGTGATCTCCTCTTAAGTGATTTCTTGGTTTATAGGACAATTTTTAAGTTACAACTTCTAACGGGGCTTCCGCCGAATAACCTACTAGTTACTAGTTATAACGGGTAAGTTTCTAGCTTTATCCCTGAGCTTTTCGGGGTCTATATCGCAAGAATATTCTTAAGACACCAAGAATTGGTTCGGATGACACAGATGTCTCCAGTTTGATCCTCATCCGTCATTTACAAGAGTTGGGTAAAATTGACTTTTTCTAGCGCATAATCTTCTGGAACCTTGATCCGACTATTGATATAAGGAAGGACGTCAGTTTCTAAGTATTCTCGATATTCATGTAAATTCTGATGCATTGCATTGACCTCTTCCAATGATTTTTTGGTCTGAGGTAAAATATATTCTGATTTAGGCTTTGTTTCCAGGACTAAGTCCTCAGAATCACTCAGAAAAGTACGTCTTTTTCGAGTGCGGAATAATGTAGGAAAGATTTCTCGGACATTCTTGATAATCTCTTCCAGTCGAGTGACCCGCCCAATTCGAATGATGATTTGATCGAGGGTCATCTCAACAGTCGCATCGTTAGTGTCTTCAAAGTACTGATTGGCTTTGATTCTTACGGAAATATTTTGGTTGACATAATTTCTGAGGCGAATGACCTTCTCTAGTTCTGTAAGCCGTGAAAGTAACTGTGTGATGACTTCATCATAAGATTCTCCTTTAGGCCCACCTCCAGGCACTTTTTCATCAGGATAGAAGATGAAATTATCAACTAGTTCCTTTTCAAGTCTTCCAATCTCAAGATTTAGTTTCTTTTTCCTATTGAGTAATTTTTGCTGGGTAGTCTCAATAGTGATTACTTCTTTCGTCATGTTTGGTTCACCTTTCATATTTCGTATTTTTTTCTCATTTTATTTCAAGATTTTTATCTTCTCTACTTTTTTCAGGTAGAGTGTACACTATGATAGAAGTTCCCAGATTTCTAGCAAACGTTGTAGGACTCTCCTAACGCGTCAATCGAGAAGAATGAAATTGTTAGGAAAAGAGAAAGAATCACAGTAAAAAAGAGTGAGTTTTTCGGTTATTCCTGAACCTTTCTTCTCGAATTATCCATTATTTAGATTCCGAGATGTCTGGGTTCTGGACGATCCAGTGCGTCAGATTTCCATAAATGTAGAGAGTACACTATCAGCGGATTCTGTGATTGTGTCCTCTTGGATCGGAAATCCGTTAGCATGGATTAACACCTATTTTATTATAAGATATTTTACTGTATTTTTATTAAAATATCTTTCATACTGAACTGACTGCATTTGATTTTTTAAACTTTCTCTTTGTGGCTAGATCACTTTTTAGCAAACAGCACGAAGCTCCCATCATATGCGAAATATTTACTATTTTTGCCCTTTATAGATGACATCATTCAAAATTCTGGTTCACCGTTTATAAACGCGGCTCCGTTTATCGATCTTCGAGATAACGACAATTTTCTTGTCGGGAAATACGATGTAGAGAGTTCTGTAATCTCCAACACGAGTTCGATAAGTATCTGGACTCCCCTTTATCTTAACATGATCTACCTCAAAAGGTTCACTTAAGAGGTGCAATTTTGCAGTGATTCGTGCGTTTGTCTTTTTTTCAAGACCAGATAGAAATTTCTTAGCCTGACGGGATATAATATCTTAAACGTCAAGCTATTTCAGCTCTTCAAACTCTTCTAGGTTGTCCGCATTAACTAGACCTTTTATTCGTTGGATTTCCTGAAGTTCTTCCTCTGTAACCGATGAATCCTCCTTAGAATAACCAAGTGATTGAAAATATCCCTTTAAGAACTCAACATCCCCTTGAAGTTGTTTTAATTGATTTTTAAGTTGGTTAAGTTCATTCCTCAAATCTTCAAAGTCTATTGTCAATATTCCATGCCTCTAATATACTAAATACACCTTGAAATTGGCCTTATTTATATTTTCATTTTATATACCTTGAGGATACTCCAACTCTGGTTAGTGAGAGATATTCGCTCAATACTCCCGTATCTAATGTTGCGATCTTTCTTTGCATGGTTTCATTTGTTTTCTTCATTTAGGAGTTCTTCCTGACTGAGCTGAACTAAACTTCGTATATCTCTCGTCCTTTCGGGCCTGAGATACCACGGAATTTTTTAATGAACGTGAAAATGAAATATCAATAGATTTTATCAATTTTCATTGTCATATCTTATTTTATCTAACAACCCTTAGCAGAAGAATTTTTTTTAATTCTTAAGACTAAATCTTTACCAAAATTTTAAAAATTAATAGGTTCTAATATATTTTATGAATAAAACAATTGTTGATTTACAAAATCCTGATATAATTGTAATAAATGGTGAAGAGTACCAAATTTTCGAACATCAATCCCAGTGGTTTGACTTCAAGAAAAATGAATTAATCATGATTGTAACATTAATTAAAGTAGGAGAATTCGCAGTTACTCCCACCCATCATTTACTATACGTTAATGAGCGTCCTAATGATACAGAAAATTGGAGATTCTATTCTTTAACTAAGGATGGAAATAAAAAAGTCGATATAGATTCTATTAAAATCGACTTAACTGAAAAATAGTTTTTATCAAAATTTGACAAAGTAATAGCTGTCTCTTAATCAACGAACTATGACATTAAATCTAGGAGATTCCTTGTATTCTGTTTAACTGAGGATTTCATTCTTCCCTAGAACAGGTTACAACTTCTTAAGAGGAGAAAGGAGGAAAGGGACATTGTTATGTTTTCTTCATATGCTGCTTTATAGGAAGTATAATTACAAAAGACAGAAGCAAAAATGGAATATTCCAACTAGATGTAGTTGTTAATTGAGTCGCTGAACTAGAGATAGTAAGTGTTGTGGTCGTCAAACTAGGGGTAGTAGTTGTTGGTGTGGTCGTTGATAACGTATCAGATGTGTTCCATTTTTTATTTTAAATATCTATTTATATTACAACTCCATAATAGGGAAACTAAAGAAATTAAAAATAGCCTATTCCTGATTGTTCTTTTAAGGTAATTGATTTCCGTTTCCAATAATTTTTTGAATTAAATTTTTTTATTTTGATCTTAAACCAAAAAGAATCTGGAGACCTCTAAATGGAAAACATAATTTTAAAATCGGAGGAAAAACTTCCTCGGTCCGAAATTGTTAATTTTTTAACGGATATTGCTCAAAAAATCGACTCAGGCGTGGTTAAGCTCATAAAAGGAGAAGAGAGTGTAGAATTATTAATACCTGAAATTTTAACTCTTGAAATTAAGGTCGAAGAGAAAATTAAGCCTACTAAACCTCGTAAAATGCAGCTAGAAATTGAACTGGAATGGTCTGAAGGTGAAAAGGAGGAATCTATCCGATTAGCATAAGCGGAACCTAAACAGACGCTTTCAATTCGCTTTATATAGTCAATTAAAATCTATGATAAGATATTAATGACTTATATCACACACTTCATCTAATTTAATCTTGCTATAGTAATAATAGGTGTTTTTTGTTATCATGTTTAGGATGATAGTATCAAAGTACCTTTTCACTTCATCATTTGTAATATTGAGTTTTTTTTAGCTCTGAAATTATTTAATGAGAGTCTAACTTTTAAAATTAATAGAATAATATCTTTTCTTAAATCAAAATAATCAGGGGAAAAGCAATGGCCACTAAAAGTGAAACAATGGATTCTAGACTACCAGAACGGATTTTAAAACCTTTTAAAGAATTTTCAAACACAGAACAGCTTAGTGGAATAATTCTAATACTCTGTACCTTGTTTGCCCTATTTCTGACTAATTTCATTTTATATGAAGCTT
>JAEOTY010000171.1 GCA_016839625.1 Candidatus Hodarchaeota archaeon | reverse complement strand
TGGGATTTTAATGGGTGTTGAAGAAAAAATTGACAACCTTAAGTGAGTTTCGTGTCCTAGGACTGGTGATTTATAATCGTACTTAGACGGAGTAGTATCTAAGTTTTAACAGGGTCGTGTTCTTCTAGAGGGAAAAATTGAAAAAAATCTATTAAAACAAATATTTTTTTATATCTTGGTTTTTTGACTTTGTATCTAGGTGATGTTCGATGGAAAAATGGATGAATATAGGAAAAGACTTAGAGGAAATTTTAAGACCTAAAACGTACCCATTAGCGGTAAAATTGATGGATGAATCTGAATTCCCTGAAAGAACAAGGAGACCAGATGAGAAAACAGCCATTTGTCAAGCTATAACCATTAGTCGTAGATTTGGATGGACAATGGGAATAACAGAAGAGGATTGTGGATGTCCAGGAGCTAGTTTGGTCTATGGATGGGCGAAAACAACTGATGAATCCCCACTAGCACAGTTCTTTTATATGGCTGGTTATGCTGCAGATGAAGCTGTTGCACAAAAGATTGTTGATAATTTGGATCGACTTCCACCAGGAAAATATGGAGGACTAGTTATCTCTCCACTAACAAGGACAAAAATCGTTCCAGATTTAATTCTAGTGTTTGGTAATCCTGCTCAGATCATGCGTTTACTTCAGGGGGCATTGTATAATAAAGGAGAGAAGTTAAAAAGCGAAATGGCTGGTATATTTGCATCTTGTACAAATGGAATCATTAGAACGTTTAACACAGGTGAATGTCAGGTTATTATTCCTGGCAATGGCGATCGTGTCTTCGCTGGTACGAATGATGATGAAATGTTGTTCACAATTCCTGCAGAAAAAGCTGAAGAGATTGTTAATGGTATGAAAGCCCAAGGATTTGCAAAATATCCAATTCCAGTCAGTCTTCAGGTGCCACCGCCTTTTCCTGGACTTTGAGCGAGTTATGGATTTTTCTTTGAGAGGTCAAGAAAACATCTGTATTGCTCTTTTAGAATTCCCCTGATTATTTCTTGCGTGATTTTATGAGCAGTCCCCAGTGAATTAGGTAGATTATAGTATTTATCAAGCTTTATTGGTTTACCAAAATAAGCTATAACCTTTGTTGCGGAATTTAATCTAAAAAACTTGCCTACAGGTATAATATTATTAGTACCGTAAACAAATACAGGAACTGCTTTTGTCTCTTCTCCTGCATTTTTGGCTATCCACGCTGCACCTGTTTTCACATTATCAATTTGAAATTTACCTGTTTTTGATCGCCTACCCTCGGGATAGATGCCCACGCTTTCATTATGACGTAGAAGTGTTAATGCTGTTCGAATAAATTTTTGCCGTTCTTTTGATCCTCGTCCCACTGGAAAAGCTAACTCATATTTTGTCCATCTAAACATTAATTTCTTCATGAAGTCAGCAGCCCCTGAGAATCTAATAGCTCGCTTTACTGGAAATGCTGCAACAGCGGTAAACACAGAATCGAGATGACTTACATGATTGGAAACAAATAGTGTTGGCACGCCTTCCTCAGGGATATTTTCTCTTCCATGAACCTCCCATGGAATAAACCAAAAGATGATCTTAGCCAGATGTAGCAAAAGATAGTGGATGAATCGCCTCCGAAATCCTAATCTCTTAATTTTATATGGTTTCATTACATTTCCTACTATCCCAAATCAATATTGAAAACATTTTTACATTTTAATCGTATAAATGTTTTAAAAGTTAATGATTATTTTTTGAATGGATTTGGAATCAATACAGGGGTCTTTTTTTTGTATTCCTCGTAATCTTCTTGACCACCCCACCGTTCATCTGCACGTTTCTCAAGTAAAGGAACACCGCTCACTTTTGTTAACAGCAATACGACAAAAATTGGAGAAATTAACGTCATCAATCTCCAACCTTGAAGTGTTGGAAGTGCAATTATTGCTATGCCAATCCAGAGGAGAATCTCTCCAAAATAATTAGGATGTCGAGATATTGACCATAATCCAGTATTAATGAATTTTCCTTTGTGCTCAGGAACAGATCGGAATTTATTCTTTTGATAGTCCGCAAAAGCTTCAAAACCAAAGCCTATGATCCAAACGAGGAGCCCAACCAAGCCAATGATACCAAACTCCACTCTCTGTTTTCCTGTTATCGCTGCTAATGCAGCTGCCAATGTAAAGCTAACCCATAACCCTTGGATAGTCCAAGTCAGTAGAAAACTTGAAGCAGATTGCTTGATCTCCTTGAAGCGTTTATCTTCACCCTCTTTCATAATTCTCCTGAACAAGAATGTCCCAAGCC
>JAEOTY010000170.1 GCA_016839625.1 Candidatus Hodarchaeota archaeon | reverse complement strand
TTCCAAAAGATCAAAAACACATTTGAGAGAGAGTACTATGAAAGAGACAAAAATGATGGATTTTGTATCAATCATATTGAATCTCAACTGAAATTTCATTAGCTCGAACATTCATTCTGTAAGTTTGTGATTGAAGACTACAAGACGATTTTCATCATAAAATTGCTTATTTTTGAGTTTGATGATATTTAAAGACCATTTACGTTGTATAAAGGCATAGGCTATGGTACATTATTGTTATACCCAATTTATATTATGGAATGTATGCAATTTCCTGAAGATCTCAAGCCTTAGTCTAATTAATGACATTATCTGACATTGTTCAGACCCTTTTTTAAGCCTATCCACTATTTACATTTATATATTCGAAAGCTTTCGATTATATAAGTGATGGTGGAAAGTGATTCTTCCTGGTTCTCTCACTTTAATATAGACGGTAATTTACTTGATTATTAATACTAATATTCTTCATGGATGATTTGTTCGGCATTTATACCACCAAGATGGGTTTATTCAACTAAGGTAACAATTTCCCCTTACAGAATATACTCCTTCAAAGAGGTTGATTTTAGTGGTTTATTGTGTCATTGGGTGTTAGTCATTCATAGAAACAGCACTTGATAGAGTCTATGGTTCACATAGATCATTTCAAGTATATAAGGACTATAAAAGATATAAAAGGACTATTTATACTATATATATGAAGTAGGGAAGTAATATAGATGCTATTCCGAATGCATGTCATTTTTATGTAATTTGTGAGATTATTTAAGGGTTCAAGGGTTACCGATTGGAAAATTAACTTGAGAGCATTTAATGATACTATAACTTCCTCATATTCTCGCCCAATAAATACCACTACTTCCTCCTTGATACTCGGTTCATAAGATCTTAATTCATAAATATCAACTCTGCTTACAAAATTGATATTTAGTGAACTTATGTTAAAGTAATCATAACCACCAAAAATATTACTATCATTCACACCAATCATATTACCAGACTCACCATCGGTAAGAACGATATTTCTAAAACCATATTTAATCAAATCGAAATCCAACCAATAATTTTTCCCTAGTGAACCACACAAATAATAAGTGAAACTTGCGTTATCAGCTGGATTACTATAACCAAATGAAACTGACAATGGTGTTAATAATGTATAATTTAGATAATTTTTCTTTATGAAAACGACCTCTGCTATAACGCTATTAAATTCATAAGTTATATTTAGAGGAATACATGACACGTTGGAATACAATTTTCGTCCTTTGATCAGTTTTGGAGGTTCAATTGGGTTCTTATTGATCTCAATAAATTCTATTGATGTTGAATAATCGATATTCAATAATACTATGAATGCACTCGCTAGGAGGAGTACTAATAGAGATATAGGTAAAGAAAGGTTCTTATTTGAAATTGATCCAACCAAACCATTCAACTTCCACTTTCATTATTGCGAGAGAGATTTTAACGATGAACTAGAAAGAATTAAGACGAACAAGGGTCAATTTACATTCTTCGCTAAGAAAGTTTCCAAAACGCTATACAACATCGTTTCATCCCCTTTGCGAATGGCAAAGATATCTTTCTGACAAACAGGGCAGGGAGAGTGGTGTTTAAAGATATGTTGATCTATGTTTTTGAATACTTGCCATTGGTCTCTCAAAATCGACACAGAATTAATAACCGCCTCTCGTACTTGACACTCGCAAAAATTATTACACATAAACTTTGTTGGTATGAGTAATATGGGACTACGCATATGTTTAAACCCCTTTTGAGTCTCCACAAACAATGTGAGCAGGGATGTGAAAATAGAAATCATTTCAAAAGGGATAAAGAAGTGGTATTTTCCACATAAATTGCAGAAACTCTTGTTTTGATATATTGTACAATCAAGAATTTCTTGTCTGTCCCAATCTGATTTTAACTCAGCTTGGACTATCTTTTTGGATTTGAAGGTACAACCACAGGATAAAAATCCTGATTCACTTGCCAAAGCGTCTGGTTTTAGGGGATTGGGTTGGGGCTTCATGTAATGGCTCCTTTGTAGGATAGTTTTGTTCCAGTCTTAAAGTTCTTTTTCAATTACTCCTATAAAATCATTAGGTTAGCTGATTTAAAAACATGAAATCCCTTTTAGCTTACTTCATATCATACGTCAATTCTTGATCTATTACAAAACATTCGACACTTTCTGATTTGAGACAAACAATTAGTTACTTCTTATTTCACGGACTATTAAGCCTTTATTTCTTTCAAGCAGTGATATGACATGTTCGTGCCCCGAACGCTCTGATGGACACGGTGCGGCCATTATTCATGGTTGTAGGCATCCAACCTTCTAGGTAATCAATACCAATCCGCTTATCCAGCATTTCGGTGAGATTTGCTTTATCTAAAAATGTTGGAATGGCCTGATAAGTGGTAAGTAGGACACTGTCAGTAAGGCCAGAGGCTGAGCGATTCAGGTCAAACGCTTCTTGGAGGTGTTCATTTTCCGAGAGGACGCACTATTGGCCGAGATCATGCAAGAAGTCGAGGATTTCACCGAATACCTGAAATCGGAGGATCCTCTAGCAACCAAAAACGAAATGGTAAATAGGCAATGAAAAGAATTAGCTCGGGTGACAGTCCTTATTGAAAAGGAGTAATGATTCTATGACTCAAACTAAGTTTCCACGCAGGCCCACGCTCAATCCCCTTTTTCAAAGCAAAAATATCCAAAATTAATATTCTTTCTTGGTAGATGCCGCTGTAACCAGTCCTTTAACCAGTGTGGTAAGAGATGATCCCCATGATATGTCTTACCAAAAGAAAATCGTTTCAAGGCGGTTAAAT
>JAEOTY010000169.1 GCA_016839625.1 Candidatus Hodarchaeota archaeon | reverse complement strand
ATCCAGGTATCACTGAAAACAATTTCAGATATATGTCAATTGAAAGAAAATCCACTCTTCCTTACCCCTCTGAACCTTACGGAAATGTATCCGCGTCTCAAATGGATCAATGTATAAGTCTAAAAACTGCATGTCAGGAACTCATTGATAATGACCAGGATTCAGCAGCTTACATTAAAATTAGTATGAGTGAATATAATTGCATTGCTTCATTTCTGGAATCTTTATCGTCAGACATTACCCAAATTTCTTGGATTTACTATCAAGGATTTTTTTTTGGAATAACGTTCGCAACAGGTTAATATGTTGTTACAAAACGACTTATATGATGGGATAAAGTTGATCCTGTCTCTACTAACGTTATTTACACCTTCTTTTTGTGGAACAGCAATATCTCCTTTCATTACTACTGATGTAACCTTATCAGAGTGGGGGGGATCAACTCGCTCTATAGAGGACAGTAGATAGGAAGTAGATATAGGAGATGAATTGAGATTCGACTTTGTTGATCTAATATTGGAGGTGAAATCAGAAATCTTGATGAGAATTCATTCTCTGAGTCTAAAATGAAGGGAAGATTTGAAATGATAAAATTCTGCTTTCTCAGCTTTTAAATAATCTACTACTCAATTTTAGTTGTAGTCATTGATTTTTGAAAGGTTTGATTTCTTAGTGGCCGTTTAAACTAGGGTCAAAAAATGACGGATACACAAGTTAAGAAAAAAAGGCATACAATTATCATGATATTATTAGTATTGCCGATCACAGGGATTCCCGCGCTTATCCGTGTGTACAATTTTGTACTGTTGAACACCGCGGTTCCTCCGCCTACTGAATGGCGAAATGTTTATTCAGCCACAGAATTTACCGGCCATTGGATGGATGTCGAATTAGTCGAGATGGGGGTGGTGAAGGATAGTATTTTTTTCCACATCCGCTGGCAGACCGCCTTTCCGCAGAATTTGAGTCAAGGAGATCCATTCGAGGAGCATTATTGGCGTCAAGACCGCCTAGTAGATATTGAATGGTCGGTTCAAAATGAAACCTATTGGTTAGGAGTGAGGAAAGCACCACCAGATCCAAAGACGGGAGAACTGAACTCTTGGGGGCATTATTGGGTTCAAAGCTCTCTCTCGTGTCGATACCGAGACGTTCATCATATGTTCAATCTAACGGATAGTATCATAGGCTTCCGTCTCACTATTTACCCAGAACCTCTTCTTTTCGGCCCAACGCCTTTAGGGGTTCCCTGGGAAGAGAGTGATGCCTTTACTATTTATACTGGAATATCTGAGATAACTGATTATATGCCATCCTCTAAATTCCTTTTGAATGAAATCCCATTCGTAACTACCCCTCCAACGATTGATGGGCAAGTAGATGAATGGAAAGGATCAGACAGGTTAATATGGGATTTGAATGCTTACCAATCTCAAGCTCCTAATCCACTCCACTCTATCTCCCTCGTACGCTCTAGTATCGGCATTCATATGTTTCTAGAATTTCAAACTCCCTATTTAACGTATATAAATGATTTTTTTCCAGATTACAATCTATCTTTGGAGTTGGTGTCAGTTTTAATCGCTTCTGGTAAAACACGCCATGATTACAATTTTAATTGGGAGGGGGGTGACCGAGAAGAAATATCGGTGCCTTCGAGTGTATTTGCAGCCAATCAATCGATTGAGCTGACATATAGAAGCGAGAATATCAAGGAAATTTGGAATTCTGACGAGACCTGGGAAATTGGTGTTGGTCTAGGACAGTTTCTCCATTTGAAAAAAAATCTCTGAATAGAGACTTTATGGGAGTATAAATCAATTAGAAGATATGATAATAAAAGAATCTTTGTCTTTTTCAGAGAAAAAGAGGGGAGAGGATTATATCCCGTATGTTAACCACCAAAAAAAACTAATCTAAAGCGCTTTTAAGTGTAGACCAGGTGTTCTAGTCAGGACCATCGTCATAATTCACATAGAGATTTTTTCCCTGATCCTTCAGTGTGTCAATCATCCTTTTTTCCTATTTAACCTATTTTCTATAATGTGTACTCATTATGACGATTCGTGAAAAATCAATTAATTTAAATAGATGACAAGACACATAATTTTATAGAGAATGAATAAGCAAAAATATGATAACTGGACTAAAGATCAAGAACAAAAGGATAATTTAGATCGGTTACTTTTCTATATTCAACCCTTAATAATTGTAGATGGCATCGGTCTCATATTAGGACTTTCGATATTCTTTCTAAGTTATCTACTCCCGTTCCTCAGTATTGGATTTACCATTGAACTAAGACCAGAAATATTTCTTTACGCAGATAATTCATTTGAAATTTTATTGATGATTCTCTTTTATATTTCGGAAATACCAACTATAATTTGTCTTTTCCTCATTTTAATCAAAATTTATGCAATGATAAAATCTAAAATAGGGGTCTGGGAATCAGATAGACAATTGACGTTCTGGAAGAATATAGAAAGATCACCAATCTATTTTGTGTTTTTTGGTTTCCAAACTCTCTTTATTGGAATAATCATAACAATTATCCTCCCTTTTTAGAGCGATAGCCACTATTGAGCTGATTTAAGTAGAATTGGTGCTAAAATTGATAAAAGAAATAAAAAAGGATTTTCGCCTTAATTGCATCAATATGGGAAATTGGATCTATTGTAGATGAATACTGGACAATCACACAAACAGAAACATTTCAAAGCTACGATACATGGAAGCAAGAATATAATGAAATACCTGAAGGATCTTGAAGAAATCTTGAAATGCAAAATAAACAATAATAAGGAGTATTGGCAATAATTTAACAAGGTTCTAATAAGTAAGTAAAAGACTAAAATCAGGAGTAAAATCTTTGATGTTTGAGAAAAACACACGTGAAAGTGCTAATGAATTTATTCAGAGTCTTTTTGAAACGAAAGAGATGACAATTGAAGCAAATAAGAATTTAGTTTTTCATACTGAATTTAAAAAAATGACTCTGAGGCAAAAATTATTTGCACTCACATATATTCCACTGATCTTTCTCTTAATGTTAATATTAGCCATTAAACTTTTCATAAACTTAGTATTACCTTATATTATTTCTAATCGCAATAGTGGAGAGAATAGTACTGCTCTCGAAATTACTGCTGGACAATGGAATGCTTTGTATAATCATTTGATTTTATATCTATTTTTCTTACTTATAGCTGTTTTTATTTTTTTGATTGTTGTTTTTCCTCTTTGGAATAATAAGATATTTTCTCCTTATATTTTAAAGAGAATGTTCGATTGTAAACCAAAATCGAAAGATAAAGACAACCTTCATGAATTTCCAGTGTATATCAAAGCTCATATGGCGATTTTGGGTGGTTTAATCCTGGCCTCAATTATATTCTGTATGAGTTTTTTTATCAGTCTTATCGTACCCCCACCTGCAATATCATTTCAAAAGTGGTATTCTTTTGTTTTTTATGTTCTATTCGGACCATCATTCGATCTAATCTTATTGATTTTACTTTGTTTACAAATTAGTCAACTTTTTAGATTTCTTACGAGAAAAATTGAATTACAAGT
>JAEOTY010000168.1 GCA_016839625.1 Candidatus Hodarchaeota archaeon | reverse complement strand
ATGGTGGGCCACAACCACCGATTATAGTGAATAAGGGAGGTAATAAAAAAGCCCTGATTCAAGACTACCAGTGGATTATGAGCAGAAATTTACTCACATTTATCCTACATCGGCCAGATTGTCAAAATGCCTTCAATTTTACTTGATTTAAATTTTTACTCTTGATAGTTTTTAATCATATTATCTACTTCATCATGGTAATTTCTAAAAGATTCCGTTTTGAAGTTTCTTTCTTGATTATTTAATCAATGTGTGAGGATGAATCAGAAGATTTTCGAATAGATTCTAATGAACTCAAGAAACCGATTTTTTAGGTAATTCGTTTCTCCTAAATTCGTGTTTCCAATGATTTTTTTTTACAAAACTTCTTGACACAAAATCTATTTTTCTCCCATTTAGAGCTTCTGTTCCATGTTCGTGATTTTTTCATATAGATTATAAATATTAAATCTAGGATCAGACCATAATAAAGACAACCAGCGAATAAGCTGAAGGTTAATGAATTGAACAAAATTGATCATGATGCGTCTCAGCTTGGGCTTATTCATGTAATCTCTGGTGATGGTAAAGGGAAAACGACTTCTGCATTAGGATTAGCGATACGAGCTGCAGGCCATGGATTTCGTACACTTATCATTCAATTCATGAAGAAAGGTTGGGATTATGGAGAATTAAAAACACTTGATGCCATTTCCCAAATTACTATTGTTCAATATGGAACTCCTGAATTTGTCGATCGAGAAAATCCTCAACCGATTGATTTCATTGAAGCTAAAGCTGCTCTTGATCGTGCTCGAGTAGCTATTTTCGAGGAAAACTGGGATCTATTAATTTTAGATGAGATCAATGTTGCTCTGGACTTTAAATTAATATCCGAAAAGGAAGTAGTTGATTTACTCAAGCAAAAACCTAAAAATCTCGAGCTTGTGCTAACGGGTAGAGAGGCATCTAACAATATTATTGAGCTGGCAGATTACTTTACGGAAATCACTAATCGAAAACATCCATATCAAAGGAAAATAATTGCCCGAAAAGGTGTGGAATTTTGACTTCAGATATTAATAATAGCAAAGAGCTTTCTTTAGATAAGAAAGCGGACGTTATAGCCAAATTAAGGAAAAAGCGGAAAGAATGGGACGAAGCTTATGATAACGCTTTAGAAAAACATCCGGAACGCCTATTAAAGTTCATTACTACGTCCAGTCACCCTATCAATCGGATATATGATTTAACAGATCTTCCAACCGATTGGACCTATGAAAAGGACTTAGGTTTTCCAGGTCAATTCCCGTTTACTCGTGGTGTTCAACCGACCATGTATCGTGGGCGGTTATGGACAATGCGTCAATTTGCTGGTTTTGGAAGTGCAGAAGAGACAAATGAGAGATTTAAATTCCTTTTAAAGCATGGTATGACGGGTTTAAGTGTTGCGTTCCATCTTCCTACTATATATGGTCGTGAATCGGATCATCCCATGGCCCTTGGGGAAGTCGGTAAGTTAGGTGTAGCTATTGATACATTAAAGGACATGGAGATATTGTTTGATGGTATTCCTCTCGATCAAGTCACCACTTCAATGACGATTAATGCTCCCGCAGCCATTCTTTTAGCGATGTATATCGCTGTTGCTGAGAAACAGGGAGTTAATCAAGACCAGATTGGAGGAACTATCCAAAACGACATTTTAAAAGAGTATATTGCTCAAAAATCGTATATTTTTCCGCCCAAGCCCTCAATGCGAATCATTGTAGATATTATCAAGTACTGTTCTGAACATGTACCTCGGTGGAATACAATCTCAATTTCTGGATATCATATCCGTGAAGCCGGATCAACAGCAGTCCAAGAGTTAGCTTTTACTTTAGCAGACGGATTAGAATACGTAAGATGGGCCGTAGAAGCTGGGATGGACATTGATGATTTTGCTCCTCGGTTATCATTCTTTTTTAATTCCCATAATGACCTGTTTGAAGAAATCGCTAAATATCGGGCAGCTCGACGAATTTGGGCACGCCATATTACGACCTATCATCCCAAAAATCCGCGTTCTCTATGGTTACGTTTCCATACACAAACTGCGGGCTGTTCGTTGACAGCGCAACAACCAAACATCAATATTGTAAGAACTACTATCCAAGCCTTAGCAGCAATCTTAGGGGGAACTCAATCTTTACACACAAATTCTCTAGATGAGGCATTAGCTTTACCTAGTGAAGAGGCAGTTGAAATCGCTTTACGTACCCAACAGATTATTGCTCACGAAAGTGGCGTGACAAACACAATTGATCCATTAGCTGGAAGTTATTTCCTTGAGACATTAACAAATCAAATGGAAGCCAAAACTGAGGAGTATTTTCAGAAGGTCGAACAGCTTGGAGGGGTTATTCCTGCAATTGAAAAAGGGTTTTTTCAGCAGGAAATTTCCAATGCAGCATATTTATACCAAAAAGAGATCGAAGAAAATCAACGGTTCATTGTCGGAGTTAATAAGTATAGTACTGAAGATAGAATTGAAGTACCTCTTCTCCAAATCGGAGAGGATGTAACCAAACGTCAAATAGCACGTTTACATCAGACTAAACAAGAGCGAGACAATGATTCTGTGATAATAGCATTGACCAAAGTACGTAAAGCAGCAGAGGGTACAGATAATCTTATGCCTCCTATTCTAGAAGCAGTGAAGGCTTATGCGTCGATTGGTGAGATTTGTGATGTTCTTCGAGATGTGTTTGGGGAATGGAAAGGAGATCAGCTAATCTGAATGGGATTCTTATTTGGTGAAACAAATGACTCGTAAAATTCGTGTATTGTTATCTAAACCTGGATTAGATGGACATGATAGAGGAGTGAAAGTTGTTGCTAGAGCTCTGAGAGATGCGGGTATGGAGGTAATTTACACAGGACTTCATAAAAGCCCAGAGCAGATAGTAGAATCAGCGTTACAAGAAGATGTTGATGTCATTGGGTTATCAAGTTTAAGTGGAGCACATATGGCTCTATTTCCAGTGATAATGGATCTACTTAAGCAGAATGACATGATTGATGACACCCTCGTCATTGCAGGAGGAATTATCCCAGATTTAGACATCCCAAGCTTGAATGAAATTGGTATCACAGGTATTTTTGGGCCAGGTGCCGATACTACTGAAATTGTGAATTTTATCAGGACCAACCTAAAAAGACCTCTTTAACACAAACACTCCTATGACATCTCATTCATTTCGTCGGTGTAAAACGGGAGAATCTAAAACGTCCCTCATAAACAAAAATAATGGATAATCAAATGAATTATGATGAAACTTGGCTAATCATCACTTATTCCAATGTGATTATCATCTGATTCTTCATCCATAATAGGGATTATCACTTTTATTGGACCATATTGAATTGTGGGAGAGTTAATGCATTCATATAGCGTTGTATTTTTCGGAATATTGGATAGTCTTGATAAATGAACAAAATAAGCACCAAAGGCTATAAACAGTAAAATGGGACTTAATATAAACTGAACACCAACAATAAACAATATAGTAGAGATTATGGGGATATTGGGAGCATTTATTAGATAAACAATAGCTATAAACCCCAGATCCAAAGAAATCCCTAATTTGACAAAGAACATAAATGTGTCCTTAGTTTGAGACTTTTCCTTCGCATGTGATTGATTTTCCATTTGTCTCACGGTTACTTGAGTGAATGAAAGATAAATCGATGTTTATAATTTCTAATGTAACAATTCGAATATTTTAAGTTTCCTAGTTTTGAATAATAAAATCTCACAAATTTTGTCCCCTTTTTTTGATAGAAACTGAACTCGGTATAATTGGTCTCCAATAGATTGTATTACGTTTGTAAGGTATGTAGAAGAGAGTATCAAGGCAGCTGACCATCATTGGAAGTAGTATGAATACATTTATTAGAACAAAGAATTATTGCTTCTCATAGAGTCATTAGAGCACAGACATAGATATCTGGAATCACAATCATTGCTTCTGACGAATTTAATTGTGCAAAACCACTTAAGAAAGAAGTTGGATTTATGCGCCCTAAAGGAGTCAGAATACCTTTACCAGCATAAGTAAAAGTAGAAGGGCTGGATAAGTTGGTACTGAAGTGTTCTGCTAGAACATTCAATCTGAAAAGAATTAAGGAGCCATAAGGCAACATGACGACTTACTTATGTCAAAAATGTCATCAGGAGATTGATCCTGCCGAATTAGAGACCTTACCTGGTATTAGATGTATTATTTGCGGTCATCGGATCTTATTAAAGAAGCGACCACCAATTATCAAGCGGCTCAAAACTGATTAAGCCTACAGATTGAATTAGTCATCATTATAACAATGTTTATATTCTCTCAAGAATCAAGAAGAGTCAGCTGATAAATCATTTAGCAAATTGAAAATTTGAGGTTAATCTGTCAAAATGGGTGAAACGTGTAGGACCTGCGGTTTGCCAATAGAGCTTTGTGCTTGCTCTGATATAGCTAGAGAAGAACAAACTTCAATTCGGGTTT
>JAEOTY010000167.1 GCA_016839625.1 Candidatus Hodarchaeota archaeon | reverse complement strand
ATGGATCATGAGTAACATAAGTGGCCCACACAGCCACAAATGCACCAGTGAGCATCATGCCTTCTAAACCAATATTTACCACTCCTGATTTTTCAGAAAACATTCCTCCCAAGGAAGCAAACCCTATTGGAGCAGCAATCGACACAGTCTGTGTAAAAAGCAAAAATGGATTCATCCCGAAAATAGAAGATGCTGATATAAATCCAAAGAAAACTGTGAAAAAAATGAACAGGGTCGGCAAGTAAAAAATTGAAGATTGATTTCTAGGCTTTGATATCCTTCTAAAAATCAAAACGCATACTATCACAATGACAATACCTACCAATCCAACTATTGATCCTAGATTTTTTAGCTTTACAAAAAAGAGATCTAGTCCTGCACCAGGTAATAACATCGGTTCAGTTATTACAACTAAGAGTGCAAAAACCAGAGCTAATATTGTAGCTATCGAATATATTGCTATTGTTCTCCTCCTATTATAATTGTCAGCATGTAACAGTTCATCCTCTTTCCTCGCTTTCGATTTTGCTTCGGTATCCCTAGCTCTAAATTCTTGATAAACGATGAATAGAATGATACCTAATCCCAAAATTAATAGGATAAAATCTTGCCCTAGTAACCTCACTAGGTTTATAAAGGTGAAAACTACAAAAGGACTACTATAAACAATATACAAATGTTGAGTAACAGGTCGCCACAATTTTCGATACTCATTTTTCTTCAATAAATAATACCCAATTAAGAAAAGCGCTGATAGAAGACCACTAATTATAACCCTAAATTGTAAATCCAATATAAATGCGCCACCAATTAGGCCTGGTACTAGTTCTCCAGAAATAATTATGAAGAATATGATTGAAGGAATGAAAAGGAAGTTCAATGCCAAATCAATGACAACTTTTCTATCTATATCAAGTAAAAAACCAGGAATGAGCTCTCTTGGGTCATCAACAGATCTTTTTATCCAAGCGGTCAACATTTTCGAGAATAAAGGAATAGCGACGATCAGAACTATAAATCCTTTCATGGTATTTGCGATATCTTTTGGAATCTGGTTTTGCTGTAATTTGGTACTGCTTGCTTGGAGCCAACCAAACAGGATTGCGCCGAATATTACACCAAATGGATGGTTGCCTCCAATAATCGCAATGGAAATGCCATCAAATCCATATCCAGCAGTGGAACCATAAAGAAAAAATCCGTATAATGGCCCCATTACTTCCAAACTACCAGCAAGCCCACCTAAAGCACCAGAAATAAGCATAACTATTATTAAATTTCTATTAACACTAATCCCTCCATACGTAGCTGCTGAGGGATTATGGCCTACTGCCCGTGTCTCATACCCTAATTGGGTTCTCCATAGAATGACATATATTACAATACACACAAAGATATTGATGAGAAAACCCCAATGTAAGGGAGAAAATTCTCGTCCAAAAATAGCGGGAATTCGACCACTTGGAGCTATTGGGGGAGTCTGTGGAGATACATTACCAGCTAAACTCTTATCTGAGAATGGTGAACTCAGATCGCCAATCAAAAAAATCAAGAATGTGTTTGCAATATAATTCATCATAATAGTGGTAATAACCTCATGAACTCCTCTGGTCTTCAAAAGAGCTGGTACTAATGCCCACAAAGCTCCACCTATTATCCCACAACAAATTAAAAGGGGAATCATAATAAAAAAGGGGAAGTTAAGGTTAGCACCCAATAGGGCAGAACCAACTAAAGCACTAAGAAAACCTCCCATAACTACTTGTCCTTCAGTACCAATATTGAACATACCTGCTCTAAAGGCTACTGCAACCGAGAGTCCAGTAAGAATCAATGGTGTTGCATAAAAGAAAACATTAGCTAAAGTACTTAATTCAATCTGACCATTTTGATTAATAATGACGTCAACTGACATACTTTTCAGTGCCAAAATGGGATCTTCTCCCATGATTAAGAGAACAACAATACCTAGTATTAACGCGATACCGATAGAGATCGTAGGTACACTTACTTTTCCGGCAATCTTAGAAAATGAACTTGGTTCTTCTATAGTTGTAGTCAATTCAATTGACTCCTTTTTCAATCTGCTCTACATGACCAGCCATTAATAAACCTAATCGTTGTTCATTAGTAGTTTGAGGATCCTCTATAGATACAATCTCTCCTTCAAACATCACTGCTATTCTGTCTGATATGGCCAATATTTCATCTAAATCACTAGAAATTAGCAGTACACCTTTTCCACTGTTTCTTATTTCTAAAAGACGCTGATGAACATACTCAATTACTCCAACATCTAACCCTCTTGTAGGTTGTGAGGCAATCACAACATATGGATCTTTTGATAATTCTCGTGCAACAACCACCTTTTGTTGATTTCCCCCTGATAAGGAACTAATTTTAGTAAAAATAGACGGTGTCCGAATATCATAATTGTGAATACTTGTTTCTGCATTTGAGTTTACACTTTTTGAATCAAAAAAATATGAAAACAACCCTTTAAGGAACCATTTCTTATAATGCTGGATTCCGAGAATGAGATTTTCAACAACTGTAAATTCACCAACAGTTCCAGTCTTCTGACGGTCTTCAGGAATATAGGATAATCCTGTATCGTAAATCTCTCTTGTACTTGAATTTTTGAGGTTTTTTCCTGTTAAAAGTATATTTCCGTCCTTAACGGGCCTTAATCCAGTAATTGCTTCTGCTAACTCACTTTGTCCATTACCTACAACACCTGCAATACCCAATATTTCTCCCCCATGAATCTCTAGATTAATTCCTTTAACTGCGACTTGTCCCCTATCACCTTCCACATACAAATTCTCAATGTTTAACAAAGTTTCAGTAGTGTCAGGCTTTGATTTTTGAAGCGCGACTTGTTTCCTCCCAATCATCATCTCAGCTAAGTCTTTAGCGGATGTGTCTTCACGGTTAACCGTTCCAACTACTTTTCCTCTCCTTAAAACAGTAATTCGATCAGCTAAGGCCATCGGTTCTTTTAGTTTATGGGTTATTATGATTATCGTCTTCCCCTGTTCCTCTTTAAGAGCTTTAAGCGTTTTAAATAATTCAACTACTTCTTGTGGGGTTAATACCGCTGTAGGTTCATCTAAAATTAAAATTTCAGCTCCCCGATATAAGATTTTTATAATCTCAACTCTTTGTTGTAGTCCTACTGGGAGATTTTCGATTGTTGCATCAGGATCTATATCTAGACCATTTTCACGAGATATTTGCGCAACCCTTTCGCGTGAAAATGAATAATTCAGTCTTACTCCACTAAATGTGGTTTCAGCTCCAAGTATAACATTTTCTGCAACAGTCATGATTGGAACCAGCATAAAATGTTGATGGACCATGCCAATTCCACTATTCATCGCATCTATCGGTTCTTTGATGAAAACTTCTTTACCATTAATGAAGATTTTCCCTATATCATCATCAGGGCCATATAAACCATATAATATATTCATAAGTGTTGTTTTTCCAGCTCCATTCTCTCCCAATAAAGCATGAATTTCTCCCT
>JAEOTY010000166.1 GCA_016839625.1 Candidatus Hodarchaeota archaeon | reverse complement strand
CTAGTTGAATACTTGCTGTATCTCAAGAATACTCCCCTTAACGATAAATTTCAGATATTTTTTAGTTCAAATATGTTCTAGTTTGCTAGTTTTTTGTGCGAAGTGTCCTCAATCATGTCTTTGACGATACAATTAAGTTTCTAAGCAGAAGGTACAAAACCTACTTTCTTCAAAATTATGCGAATTTCCTCTACTTTTGATTTATTCGCGGCGAGGCCAGGCCATTTGGTATAGAACCAGTCTAAATAATGATCAAAACCCATCTCAGACCACTTGTCAGGCGGAATTATTCCTAAATGGTTTTTTTCATCATCATATTCATTGACAATTTTATTAAGTTCTTCAGTTGTTAATCTTTGATACCTAGCGTAATGAATGATACCTGAATTTCGCAAACGACCTTTTTTGATACTTGGTTCTGTTGTGGGATACCCCAAGCACAGTGTTATTAAGGGAAAGCAGAATTGATCGGGGAGCTTTAGTAATTTATAAACTTCTGTCAGATTGGCCCGATGTAAACTATTTGTAAAGAGGGAATCAATACCTAGTGATTTTGCGGCAATCGCTGCTGTTTGTGCTGCGAGAATAGTATCTGTACTTCCTGTAATGAATCTTAATATGTTTCCCGATTCAATCGAATGATTTAGATGCTTTGCAGTATCCATAATGCGGTTATAATCAACACAAAAAACTAGTGCTTTATTCGCACCATAGAATAGAGCGCCATCCAAAATTTCCCTGTCCTTAATAACAATGATCGAGTAGCTTTGTCGTGCTGATGCATTGGCAGAACAAACAGCAGCATTAAGAACAGCTTTTAACTCCGAGCTTGGAATTTCTTTTCCTGAAAAATTGCGAATTGACCTCATACTATGGATAGTTTTTATTGTTTCATTCATTTTACATTTTACCTTTGATACGAAGTTTATCGAATAACTCTTTTCACATCCTTTTTTAAACTAATTAAAGCGGCAAGGATTTTCAAGAACTAATGAAAAATTGTCATTTTATCTTGTTAAGGAATGAAGGAATGCAATATGAGTCATATAGAGAGCAAGGTCGTTCCATCGAAAGTCAGAATGATGGCATGGATTACAGAAATCTATAATCAGGGAATTCGACGTCCTGGTTATCCTGCAGATGATTGGGTGGAAGAGTGGATAAAACATCAATTTGAATCACTTGATTTAGAGGATGTCACACTTGATCCAGTTCCTATAAAAAAATGGGAAGCGGATATGGGAACACTCAAAATATGGCCAAAGAACAAACCTGACAATTCCATAGAAATCCCTTGTTTTCCACTTCCTTATACTACACCAACGGATGGTATTGAAGCAGAATTATGTCTACTCTCAGACAAAGAGAAACTATCAGGAAAGATAGGAGTTTATAATCTAGAATTGATTGATTTGCCCACTTTTGTGTTAAAAGACATGGTACAGCATTATTACGACCCCAAAAATGAATTTGATACTATAAGTCAGTTGATGCCTTTTGGCATTGCAATACAAGATGCTGTAGAACCTGCGATGGAGGCCAGGGTATTAGCTTTCATTGGTATTCTTAGTAATTATCCTTGGGAGACACAAAACTACTATGTTCCTTATGATGCGAAGGAAAGAAACCTTCCTGGAGTGTGGGTTAGTCCAAATAATGGAAGAAAAGTCACTCAATTAATGTCAGATGGCCCTACGATGGGTAGACTTTCATATAGTGGAAAAATCTCAGAAACAGTCTCACATAATATAATCGGTACTCTGCCTGGAATGTCCGAGGAATGGATTGTTATTGGTACTCATCATGATGGACCTTGGGCTTCAGCGGTAGAAGATGCGTCAGGAGTCGCCTTAGTACTGGCTCAAGCTGAATATTGGACAAAAATTCCTAGGAATCAACGGCCATTTAGCCTAATGTTTCTCATGAATTGTGGTCATATGGCAGGTGGAGCAGGGATATGGGCATTTATTGAGAGAAATCAAAAGTTCTTACATAATAAAGTAGTAACTACTATCCACCTCGAACACGTTGCTTGTGATGTCAAAAGTGAGAATGGAAGACTAATTCCACTCGAAACGCCTACAGTAAGGTGGTGGTTTACGAGTAGAATTAATGTTCTCGAAGAAATCACCGAAAGTGCTTTCGTAAAAGAAGCCTTGGGTCGCTCTATTGTTATGCCCCCTGATGGTTTTCCTCCTGGTTTAGAACATCCTCCTACCGATGGTGGTCCCTTTCACACAGAGGGGGTTCCTCTTATTTCACTGTTAGCTGCGCCTCCCTATCTATTCGATCCTGCAGACACTCCTGCTAAAATTCATCAAGATAGTCTTGAACCTATCACAAGAGCTGTTATACGAATTATCAACGCTTTAAGAAACGAAACTGCTGCAGGATTAAGAGAACAGGTTCGGGGAAGTGATGATTTTCCAGAACAAGTAAAAAAATTCGCTGAGAAATTACTAGAGAATGAGTAAAACAGATATAATCATGATTTTAAGGCGTACTCAACAGCTGATTTTGCATGAATTGTCGTCGTGTCAAATAAGGGTATATCAACATCTTCCTGTTTAATTAATAGGGGGATCTCTGTACAACCCAAGATAATTCCCTCTGCTCCTTTTTTCTCTAGATTCTGGATGAAAGACAAATACTGCTTTTTTGACGACTGTTTAATGTCTCCAATAACTAGCTCATTGTAAATTATATCGTGAATAACTTGCCGCTCTTTCTCCTCTGGAATTAATACTTCTAACCCGTAGTTTTTTGATAATCTTACTCTATAAAAATCCTCTTCCATTGTAAATTTTGTGCCAATCAGACCAATTTTTTGTAAACCAGTTTCTTTGATCTTTTCAGCAGTAACATCAGCAATATGCACTAGTGGAATCTTTATACTTTCTTTTACAGCTTCAGCCACCTTATGTAGCGTATTAGTACAGATAACTACAAGATCTGCTCCTCCTTCCTCAAGTCTTTTAGCTGCATCAATCATCAATCGAGTAAGTTCCTGCCAATCCCCTTGGTGTTGTAGGGACTCGATTTCTTCAAAATCAAAAGAATACATCAAACTTTTAGCTGAATGTAGTCCTCCAAGCATTTCTTTGACGGTTTCATTAACAATCCGATAATATTCATGAGAGGATTCCCAGCTCATGCCACCGATTAGACCAATAGTTTTCATGCTTCAGACAATAATTCGTAGAATTAAAAAAACTTGCTATCTATTCAACAATATCTAGATCGCAACCCTAAAACAGAGTTTTCCATCTTGTCCTAGATAGTCTTTAATTTAGTTTAGAGTAAGCAAGAAGTTCTTAATTACTCATCAAAGGTATAATTCTAATATTAGGTGATCTAATTGAATACAGAAGAGCGTTTAAACCTAATCAGAAGTGTTGGCGAAGAAATAGTAACTGAAGAAGAAATGATTTCATTACTTGATGAAAAAAAGAACTTCTATACTTATGATGGTTTCGAACCATCAGGCCAGATTCATATTGCCCAAGGGATCCTACGCGCGATCAACGTTAACAAGATGATCCAAGCAGGAGCTAAATTCAACATGTTAGTAGCTGACTGGCATGCATGGGCGAATAATAAGCTTGGAGGAGATCTTGATAACATTCAAACGACAGGAAAGTACCTAATTGAGGTCTGGCGACTTACAGGAATGGATTTGGACAATGTTAATTTTCTTTGGGCCTCTGATTTTGCGCAAAACGATGATTATTGGAAGAAAGTCATGCAGATTGCACGAGACTCCACATTGAAGCGAATTCTTCGAACTGCTCAAATTATGGGTCGTTCTGAATCTGAAACTCTGCAAGCTTCTCAAATTATTTACCCCTGCATGCAATGTGCTGATATTTTTTGGCAAGACGTCGATGTTACTCAACTCGGGATGGATCAACGAAAGGTCAATATGCTCGCCAGAGAGGTGGGGCCTAAATTGTTTGGTTCAAAACCAATTGTAGTTAGTCATCACATGGTTCTTGGACTTAGCACTCCAAAGGCGTCGTATGCTAGTCTTGAAGAGAAAATTATGGATTTAAAAATGTCTAAATCAAACCCTGATGCTGCTATTTTTATGAATGATAGTAAAGAGGAAATCAATAGGAAAATTCGCAAAGCCTACTGTCCTGAAGAGGTTGAAGGCAATCCTATTTTAGAGTATGCTCGTTATTTCATCTTTGAGAGATATGACAATTTTAAAATCGAACGGTCAAGTAAATTCGGCGGAGATATCGAATTTACATCTTATTCCGAGCTTGAAGTGGCGTTTGGTAAAAAAGAAGTCCACCCTGCAGATCTAAAAAATGCTGTTGCAAAGTACCTTAATGAGATGATTCAACCTGTTAGAAAAGCTTTCGAAGAAAATTCGAAGCTAAGAGATCTCCGAGATCAGGTCTTGAGCTTCTCGGTTACGCGTTAGCCTCTGACTTTGAGCTTTTTCAAGACATTCCTAACTTTGAGCTGATCAACTTTTGCAATCGTCGCAAGTTTGTTCGCAACAGTTTGATTGAAAGCCTCTTTAATTATCACCTGAATTTTTTCTTCTTCAGTTAATCTGTTTTGAGAAAATCTTGAGAGAAAAATAGATCCAATTGCTATAAGATCAAAGCAGATTAATCCAATGTACCATTCATTTTTAGCAATTAGCTCCTTCAGGGTCTGTTGGTATAAAGAAATATTTTCCTGGTAGCTAATGAACTGATCTAATTCTTTGAGGCGAGTTGATAAATCTTCCATCGTCCCTTTACTAAACCATTTTTGGTTTTGATCATCAAAAATAGCTAAGTCTAATAGTGAAAGCCCTTTCAAAGCAAATCTAAGGATGGGATAACGATAATCTTTTAAACCGCCAGGATTTTGAGTAAGAATTCGATAAATATCTTCAAAGAAGATTGAAAAACCATCTGTTTGAGATGACAAAATATCCCATTCTGGTGCCTTTTCTACCCCTTTTTGCATTTTAACAGTTTTAATATCAATACTCAATCCTGCTATCCGCCAATTAGGATTAAAAAACTCAGGTTCATTCATCACATTAACCCAAAATACCTCCACATCTTCATCATCGGGAACTTCATCTATATTATAAGCTTCTCGTACAAAAGCTAATT
>JAEOTY010000165.1 GCA_016839625.1 Candidatus Hodarchaeota archaeon | reverse complement strand
CAAAAAGCAGGAAATATGGAAGGCTATCGATTCATTCTGATAGATGCTCCATGTCCTACAGGCTGGGACTCTGATCCCGCTATTACTCGAGAACTTGGTAAATTGGCTGTACAAACGGGATATTTTCCTCTATATGAAATTGAAGATGGGAAACTAACATTCAGTAACCGCGGGAAGAAATATCGCGATCCTGCTAATAGACTTCCAGTAGAAGAGTACCTAAACAGACAAGGGCGCTTCAAAAAGATGACTTCTGAGCAAGTAACAGAATTAAAGAAGGACTTGCAGTTTGAATGGGATAAGCTCTTGAGAATGGAATGATGTTCTTTCAAAGATCAGAATTAATTCTAATTGAAAAATTTAGCCATATAAAGTCCCTCTTGTACGAAACCAACCTTCCGGTAATAATCCCGAACACCAAGGCCAGAAGTAACCAATATTTTATGATATCCTTTTTCAATGGAAATCTCTTCAGCAATGGTGATTAATTCTTTCCCAACTCCGCGATGCTGCCATTCTAGTTTTTTAGGATGTTTTCCAATTCCAACGAGTTTTCCATAAACATGCAGTTCTCGAATGATTGTTGCTGGTGGATCGAGCGTTTCAGGACGAAAAGTATAGACAGATGGCTCTCGAAGTCGCAAAAATCCAAAAAGAGTTCTTTTATCAAGAGTTTCAAAGGAAATAAAGTGTTCTACGCCGTCAGATGCGGGGTATTGCACAATTTGGTATTTCTTTTCTTTTTCTATCCATGAAGTGTCTCCTAGGTTTGTCTGATGACCAACCTCTCTACAACGAATGCAGGAGCACTCTTGGCCTTGTTGATGTAATTTTTCTCGTGCTAATTCACGTAAATTCCCAGACCGAACCCCATCGGTAATTAGGTATGCAGGAATATCTCTTTGAACTCGTTGAATACGGACGTAGCGCGGGGTAATAGACTTGATTGCGGTAACTACATCTATAACGTCATTGTAATCATATGGAACATAGATTTTATCCTTCCATAACTCAAATAGCTTTGTATTTGGCAAAACTAAAGTTGGATAGATTTTAATGGCGTCAGGAATAAACCTTGGATCTGTATAAAGCTTTTCAAACATGTCTATATCTTCATCAGGAGTCTGAAAGAGATTTGGCATCATATGAACCGTGACTTTCAATCCTCCATCCCTGGCGTAACGGATTGCTTTTTCTACGTCTTCTAATGTATGATGCCTCTGAACAAAATTTAGGATTTCATCAGAGAGAGTCTGAGTTCCAATTTCAACCCATGTACATCCCAGCTCCAGCATTCTACTCACATAAGAATCTGTACAATAATCAGGACGAGTTTCAAAAGTTATCCCGACATTTCTAAGATGACTGGTTTCTGCATTCTTTTTCGCTTCCATCAAATTATTTGATCCTTTTCCAGTGATTCCATCAAGACACTCCTTCATGAAATCATCTTGGTAATCTAAAGGATTTGCTAAAAAGGTTCCACCCATTATTACCAAATGAATTTTGTCTAGCGGATGACCAATGCTTTGTAATTGATTTAAACGAGCTTGGACTTGTTTTTTAGGAAGAAAATCATTTTGCGCGCCTCGCATCGCTGCTGGTTCCTTTCCAGTATAGGATTTTGGTGCACCAGCAACATCGGGGCAATAAATACACTTACCTGGACATAGGGAAGGTTTTGTCATAACAGCAACGACGGCAATACCACTAATTGTTCTTACTCTACGAACCTGTAAGAAATGTGCAAGAAAGTCTTTATCATATTCAGTTAAGTGTTTTAAACTGAGCGCATACTCTAAAATCTCTGAATTTCTAACAAATCGTTTTAATCTGTATTGTCTCGCAATATTTCGTTTAAGAGTTTCCAGTTTGGCTCGTGTTGGAGCTGTTTCGTCGATGAGGGCTTGTGTAAGGTCGTTCAGTGCCTTTTGCAGAGTTTTATGAGATGAGTGGGACATCTCGAAATGCTCCGTATTATTAACTAGGGAAGAAAGCTGGCAATGTTATAATTAGGATGAACAATGATATGATTGTATGAATAAAAAGAATGATAATAACATTCAGTTTCTCTCCAATATTCTTTAGGAAATATGGAAAAATCCAGTATACAGTATAAGGACACGGAGCAATAATATTTTCTTCATTGTCAACAGTAGCTATCTTCGCGGTTTGATGAGTAGCAATGTATAAGAAGAATAATAGAAAATTAACAAAATGTAATCCAAATAATCCCACTGCTAATCGATCCATATTACCAATAATCACAGCAACGATGATTCCTGTTCCTAGAGTCATAGTACCTGTGTCTCCGATAAGAATTTTTGCGGGAAACCAATTAAATTTGAGTAATACTAGAAAACCACCGAGTAATGCTCCTGAAAATAGAATAACAATAGGATCGTTAACCAGAAGTGCTGCGATAAGAATTACGGCAAGAGAGATAGTTCCATTTCCTGCTTCTAGCCCATTGAAACCAGCAAGCATATTAAAAGAATTAAAAGCAAAGTTTACAGTTAAAGGAATTATTACAAAAGTGTAAAGATTGATGGATCCAATGTAAGGTAAAATAATCAAATTTCCTAAGTCAATAGTCCCTAAGATCCAAAAATCAATGGTGCTCTTACCTACATTAAGAGCCATTAATGGAATGGCTGGTAAAAAGCCTAACAAGATCTTATCACGCCATCGAATCTTAAATACATCATCTAAGAATCCAATCAAGCCCGCAATAACCACACTCAGAACTCCAGCTAGCAAGGGTTCAAAAATCTGTGTATTAGGAAAAATGGATTCCCAAACAAAGAGAATTATGAGAATGGTAAAGATAAATCCCAACAGTGGTGCCAAACCTCCTGGTTCTGCAATTGTGGGACGATTTATCTTATGTGCATCCACCGTGGTAATCCCCCTTTTTAGGGATGCATCAATGACCCAAGGAATAATGATTAATGTTATAATAATTGAAACGGACAAAGTTAAGATACCAATAACAACATTTTCCAATGTGGACATGATCTATACCAATTTTCTGTTCATTCTGACGAAAAAAAGAATAAATTAAAAGGATTTAACTAACAATACCTAAAAGCACTAAGAGAAGGAACCTGAATTAATACTTCTTGGAGAAATATAAATGCGATGTATAATCCCAGCTGCAGGTCGGGGAACCAGACTTCGTCCACATACAAACACTAAACCAAAAGTACTTCTTTCTTTGGGGAATAAACCTATCATTTCATATATTCTAGATAGTGTAATTGAGGCGAACATTAATGATATTGTTTTAGTGGTAGGTCATGAGAAAGACCAATTAATTGATTATGTCAATTCTAACTACGGAGATAGCTGTAAATTTTCTTTCGTTGAACAGAAAACTCGCAAAGGGTTAGGTCACGCAATTTTTTCTGCCGCTGAATATTTAAATGGAGAACCTGTGCTAATCGCTCTTGGAGACAGCTTATATGAGAATTCTTTTTCTCAAATCTTGGAAAAATTTAATGAGTTTCCTGATTGGATGGGAGCTATTACTGTAAAATCCGTTCAAAATCCTCAAGCTTATGGTATAGTTGTTACACACGAGAATTCTAATTCAGTGAAAGCATTAGAAGAAAAACCGAAGAATCCAACATCGTCTCTCGCAATCACTGGAATTTATTTGATACGCAATTCTCAAGAGTTAAAAGATGCTCTGATTGAGCTCATCAGCTCTGGTCAAACTAGTGCAGGAGGGGAATTTCAATTAACTGATGCTCTGCAAATTATGGTGAAAAAAGGTCTGGTTCTTGGAACAATTGACTCCGGTAGATGGTTTGATTGCGGAAGAAAAGAAGCACTTTTAGCAGCTCATTCTTATGTCTTGAACAAAAGTGGGGGATCCTCCATTGAAAGCGAGTTGAACAATACAATAGCAATTTCTCCTATTTCGATTCAAAAAGATTGTCGTATATCCAACTCCATCATTGGGCCTTATGTGAGTATTGATAAAGGTACAGTTGTAGATAAATCAATTATTTCGTCTTCAATAATCGGTTGTAATTCTCAAATAAAGAACACAAGTATTCATGATTCAATAATCGGGGATAAAGTCGAATTAATCGGAAGAGGATATGATATGAACATTGGCGACCACTCTAAAGTTCAATTGTTTTGACGGAGGAAAAATCATGAAAAATCACACAATACACGAATTTCAAGAACTAATGGTGACCCTATATGGAGATCGAGATCGAATTAGAGGTATTGAGAAGAGCTTTTTATGGCTTCAAACGGAAAACGGAGAACTCCTGGAAGCATATTTGAAAGACGATCAAGGCGCTATGGAAGAAGAAGTAGCTGATGTATTCGCATGGCTCTGTTCTGTGTGCAATCTTCTCAACATCGATCTCGAATCTGCTGCCTGGAAAAAATATCAATCTCGCTGTCCTAAATGTGAGGCTAGCCCATGTGAATGTCAACCGCTCTAAGCTCACATTCCCAAAAGCATTATTGTGTAATTTATAACTTATTCTTCACTCCAGCGATTTTTCATATTGCTTTTGCTTTTGATCGTATTCTTCACGATTCATAATATGTCTTGCCGGAGTTCCCATCATAACGCTTGAACTAGAAACATCCTTAGTGACTATAGAACCAGCAGCAATAACAGCTCCTTCTTCAATGATTATCCCTGCAAGTATGATCGCTCCAATCCCAATTATTACATTATCTTCAACTATTGTTGTTGCTAACTTACTGCTAACGGGATATGTATCATTTGCAAATCGAACGCCAGGTCCAAGAAAAACATTGTTTCCTAGAGTAATTTTCGGAGGAATAAAATTATTTGATTGAATCCTGGCGTTTTTTCCAATCGATACACCGCTATCAAGAATTGTTCCACTTCCAATAATACTTCCAGAGTCTATATGACATTTTTCTCTAATGACAACATTGGTTCCTGTTTCTACTCGAGCTTCAAGAGACGATGTTTCGTATATAGTCGTAAAAGGCCTTATGTGGTTAGATTCGCCAATCATCGAGCCTGTGGAAATCTCGTCAAATAAACTCTCCACAGAAGATCTTTTCCTCTGCTGTGAGAGTATTTTTTGGATTTTGGCTCTAGTAGGATATCCTATAATGACAAAAGAGTCAACAATGGAATTTTTTTTGATTTTTGAAGGACCATATATACAGGCTGTAGTCGTAATGAACTGTGATGTTATATCAGCCAGTTTAGATTGAAATCCTTGAATTTCGGTCATGAAAAATTCTCCTTGCTTACTCTGAACTCTCTGGAGTTTGAAGGTGGTTTGTATTTGAACTTTGAGAAGAACTAACCATTGAAGATTCAGATGGTAAGGCAATATATACTATAAAAGATAAAATAATAACAGCAAGAAAGTAAAAAGCCCCAAAGAACCCTTCAAAAATATTAAATGGTAATACGGGCGAAAAGATAAAGACTACAAAATTTATGAGTATTGTAGATAGAATGGCAACTATTATTCCACGAAATATCTTAAATAACATTATTAATTTCTCCTTATGGTTGAATCCCGACAATTTTCAGAGAAAAATCGATTGCTGCAACAGAGTGAGTCAAACTTCCTATAGAAATGATATCTATACCTGGAATGAAATATTTGGTAATATTTTGTTCAGATATTCCACCACTAATTTCTATCAGTGGCCGTGGTACTCTGTTATTCTTTTCTACAATTTCGATTGCTGTTTGGATATCACTAATAGAAAAGTCATCCAACATAATAATCTCTGGAGACAACCTTAAACTTTGCTTCAATTCTGAGATATTTTCTACTTCGATATCAACCTTTTTCGTAAATGAAGTTTTTACTTTAGATTGATTTAAAATAGTTTGGATAGCTTCATCTCCCAGTAAGCTAAGATGATTTTCTTTAATCAATACAGAGTCAGATAAGTTCCATCGATGAGGATCTCCTCCACCAGTTTTAACCGCATATTTCTCGAAGTATCGAAATCCAGGTGTTGTTTTTCGTGTGGAAGTAATAATAATATCAAGACCAGTTTCATTAACTTTGTCCACAAGTCTTCGTGTTTTTGTCGCAATTCCAGATAGACGCATTAAAAGGTTCAGGATCGTACGTTCTGAAACAAGAATATTTCTACTGAGACCTTTTAACTCTAAAATTACAACACCCTTTTTAATCCTATCCCCATCTTTAAAAGAGCTTTTAATTTCCACATCTAAGAATTTGAAGATAATTTTGGCAAAATCTAATCCACAAAGGACTCCTTCTTCCTTAGAAATTATATTTGCATGGACTAGAACATTCGGAACCAGTTCACTCGTAATATCTCCATAATCAACATCTTCTTCTAAGAATTGAATCAATTTTTTTTCTAATAGTTTCTGAGGAATGTATGACATTCTGAGAGCTCCTCTACCTATTTTGAAAGTTCAAGCATTCGCTCGAGAGCTCCTCGGGCCTTACCAGCAATCTTGCTTGGAATCCGAATATGATATTGTTCATGAAGAAGAGACATATAGAGGTTATAAATGGTTATTTTCTTTTGTTGAATACAAATTGCATCATTACGAGCAGGAATAAAACTTTTCATTGGTAGGTTTGATCTTAATCGGTCTACTAATCCAATTTCAGTTACAATAATGAATTTTTCAGAGTTGGACTTGCGAGCTTCTTTCAACATTCCACTCGTTGAGCATATCTTGTGAGCAAGTTTTTGAACCGAAGGATCCGCTTCAGGATGAACAAGAATTTCAGCATCAGGATGTCTAAGTTTCAAGTTCTGGATATCAGAAGGATTAAACTTACGGTGAACGTAGCAATGCCCAACCTCTGGAAAAGGAATAATTTCTTTTTCAGGTACTTGTTTCTGGATATATGAAGCAAGATTTCGGTCAGGACCAATTAATACCTGCTTTTGATCTAGCTTTGAAATTACTTTAACTGCATTTCCAGAAGTAATACAGATATCTGCCATAGCTTTTGTTTCAGCGGTTGTATTCACATATACAGCAATGGCGGCATTCGGATATTGACTTCGATAATGTTTCATCTCCTTTACTGAAAGCATATGGGCCATAGGGCACTTTGCTGAAGGAGATGGAATTAATACTTTTTTTTCAGGATTCAAAATTGCAGCGGTCTCTGCCATAAACAGTGCGCCAGCAAACACAATGATATCATTGTCAATGTTTTTTGTCTTCCAAGCTAACTCAAAACTATCTCCTAAAAAATCTCCTAGCTCTTGGATCTTAGGCTCCTGATAGTTATGTACCAATAAAATAGCATTACGTTCAGTTTTAAGCAATTTAATTTCATCAATAATATTGGTGGACAATTTTTTTTCTCTCTAGTTATGATTACCTGGGGATTTTCAATTTATTTGCTACTTTATGATAACTCCAGAAGTAAGGAATGAAACAATGCTGAACAAGAATAATTCGTTGTCATGGAGAGAAAATTGGGATGATAAGATATAAATTTCTAAGGTGAGATTAACTTTTTTTGAAAATATGAGAGTGAAATTTTATGAATGTCATATGTCTTGTATCAGGAGGCAAAGATTCTGTTCTTGCTCTATGGCTAGCTCTGCATCAATTTAATGTAATATCAATCCTTTCTGTAAGATCTCAATGTCCTGAAAGTTATCTTTTTCATATTCCAAACACTCAATATGTAGCTCTAATAGCTAGAATGTTAAACATTCCATATCGAACCATTGTTGTTGAAAATTGTCACGTAGAGGACGAGATACAGGCCCTTAAAGATTTTTTAATTAAATCTGAAGCCGAGGCTGTGATAACAGGTGGAATTCGATCAGATTTTCAACGTTACAAGTTCAATTATGCCGCAATAAGTGCAAAAATGAAATGTTTTAATCCCCTTTGGAGATTATCACCAAGAATCCTTCTATCAGAATTGCTAGATAATAATTTTCATATAATTTTTTCATCAGTTGCAGGTATGGGTTTGGGAAGAGAATTACTTGGAAAAAAAATCACTATCGAGGTGTTAGAATCCCTCCAAAAGACTGTTCCTGAATCAGAATTGACAATGATTGGGGAAGGAGGAGAATTTGAATCATTAGTATTAGAAGCACCTTTTTTTCCTTATCGTATTGAAATTATCAAATCAAAAATCCATTGGAATGAACATCGTGAGGAAGGGTATTATGAAATCATTGAAGCAAAACTTAGTCCTCGCGTGAAATTTACTTGAGATCAGATTGAGATAAGATGGATTATCAAATTGACCGGAAATACGATAAAGATTTCAGCGATAAGCTTATCTGCCATTCCGGACGGTGATCAACATCATTGCAACGGGTAGACCTCTGCTGACCGATACAATAGCAGCCTTCATCGTGAAATTCCTTTAGTCTTGATTACCATCTAGAAAATCCAATACCACATCTCTCTGAAACCATTAACAAGAAAAGAGCTATTTCTTCCATTTCTTGATTGTTATTAGAGGCAACAAAAACCACTCCATCTCCTTGTTTAAGAGGCTCCATAAGACGTGAAAGGATATCATCTTGTACCTTTCCTAAGGTCCAGAGTTCTTCTTGTTCATGTTGACTTCGCAGCTCTGCTTCTTCAATGAAGCTTTTAAATTTGGAAGGAATTTTTTCTTTGATGAATTCCCTGTTCGGAGGAATAATTAGAATTGATCCTTCATTTGGAATTTCAAACAATTCTGAAATTCCTTGGAACCTCATTTCAACTTGTGTAAGATACTCCACGATACCTAGCCATAATAATGCTCGAATAGTCATCAATCGTTTTTCGATTGGGCCTAAAATTGAAACGTGATCTTCTTTTATTTGAGTTTCTCCTCCAATTCTGACTGAAAGATCCTCCAATGAATCTTTCAAATCGGACAAACGATTTGGGGTTGTATAAATATGAATAATAAAGAACCGATCTCCCCCTGAAAACAGTCTAAGAGTAATTTTTGATTCATCAAAAGGTAGATCTTGAGCCTCTGGAATATCGATTTCGTAAGGTGCTGTATCAAGGATCAAAGGAATTGAATTAAACTGATATTCAAAATCCTTTTCTCGTATCTCATCAAAACGTGTTACAACAACTTTTTCTGGAATGGCATCAATAGGCTCAGAAATTAGTTCTTGTACTTCCTGAGGAATAGCGTCAGGCTCTGCTGCTAATTCAACAGCCGTTGGGCTTTCTACTTCTGGTTGAAAAACTTCAGTTTGGACTTCTTCGATTTCCAATTCAGCGGGTTGATGCAGGTCAACTTCCTGAGCTGGAACCCTTGTTTGAACTTCTTCAAAAACCTTCTCTTGGGATACTACTTCTCCACTCTCAACATCTATAGGGATAGTGGGGGTTTCTATTGTGACAGGTGAAGAAGCCAATGATCGGAGTTTTTGCATGACTGGAGTGGACAGTGTTACAATGATATCTCTACCAGGCTGTAGTACCGTTGATAAAAGAATTTCTTTTCGAATAAAATTATCTTCAGACGATGGAAGAAGAGCTATTGATTGAGCAATTTCCCAAGCTTCTTCGTTAGCAATGAATTTTCTCATTTTTGCCGCATTTGATTGATCACCGAAAACTCGACTAATAACATCGTAAGCTTGCTCCCCAGGAGAAGCAGAAAAATATTGTTTTAGAGGTGAGTCCAATCCAAATAATAGAATGTTATCATTCTCTTCTACTTCTGGTAAAGGAACGAATGAAAGAATTCGATGAGTGTTGGATTTCTGAACAAGCTCTTGAAGCTCTTGGGGGTTACTGGGATCCGCAAAATATAAATTCGAGGCAATCTGTTGAATTCCAAGGTGCATATCATGAGCAAAAGCAGTTAATATTACTAACGCTGCTAATACTCCAGCTGGTGATCGTGGAATTATAAAAAGCGCACGTTCTGGTGAGGAAAGAATCTGATAGAAGCGATCTAATTGTCGGTTTTGAGCATCTTCAATATTACCCTGGAGAAATTCCTCAACCATACGTAAAACAATGTTCATAGCAGGAATAACTTGTCTAGCACTTCTTTCGATTGGATTTAGAACGATCGCAACCAATGCATTGTCTTCAATTTTTTGAGAGTATAAAAAAATCATTCGATGATTTTCAAAGCGAATAAAATGTATTTGTTCTCCTTCCATTATACGAGAAGAAAATAATGTGAGAACTTGAGTTACTGTTGCACTGATCTTTGAATGTTTTGTAAGGTTTCCCTGACCAGAGCTAAAGATTATCCTGTTTTGATGGATCACAAGAATGTCACTTGAAACCTCTTGACCGTGCATACCTAATCATTAGCTCTTCAATATGAAGTTCTTATTAAAGTTTCAGATTCACACTTGACTTCTTAATATTTTATCAATGTCAACATTTCCTCTTCGAACAAGAGTAGGTTTAAGTGGATCAGTAAGATCAACAATGGTAGATGGGGGATTCTTAGGTAATTCCCCTGCATCTATCCAAAGATGAATATTCGCTAAGGATAGCTCTTGAATAATTGAGGGGAGATTATATTTCGATGGTGAACCAGATTTATTTGCAGAAGTACCAATGATCGGGCTTCCAACCTTTTTAATTATTTTTAATAATAACTCATGTTGGGGAACACGAAATGCAATTTTCTGTCGATTTTTTAGATTTAATAATGGAGATAACTCATGAGAAGCTTGGTTAGTACAAAGTAAAATGATTGTAAGGCTGCTAGGCCAAATTCTTTCAAGAACTCCCCTTATTTTTGGAGATGTTTCAATGTATTGCGATATCATGTTTTTCGTTATAAGAAGACTAATTGGTTTATCAAGTGATCGTGATTTAATCTCGAAAATTCGTTTAATATTTCTCTCGTTCCATTTTAAACCTATTGTTCCCAACCCGTATGATGTGTCTGTTGGAAAAACAACAATGGATCCCTTTTGGAACTCCTTAACGGCAATTGAAATAAGTTGTGGGTTTGATATAGAAATTTTCATGAGAAAACTTCTCCCTAGAAGAAATCTGAGCTTGAAATGAAAGCTACTTTGATGATTGACAGAGATACAGGATTAGAAAAGACCAGTTTATACACTAAAATCCAAGAGGATTAACTTTGCTGTTTCATCATCTGGATAATTATCTCACGGATGAGACTTTCAACTGATTTGATAACGCGTGTAACACTCATAGGTCGAACCTCTTTTCTTAACTTTCCATCTGCGTCTACAATCGTACTCCGATCGCTTTTCGAGAGAAGAGTCTTTAGGTCATCCCTTGCTTCAAGACAAGATACTTCCACTATTCTAACAGCAGCGTCTCGAAGATTAGCCGCAACACCAGATTCACTCAGTAATTTCCCTACTTCTAATGATGATATTCTTTGTTCTTTCGGTAAATCCATCTTATTAAGCATAATGTGGTAAGGTAAGGCACCACTAACTAATTTGTCACCTGCAAGAGTGTTAATTTCATTTAGTGAAAACTTATTCTCTTCCCATCGTGATTTCTCAGAATCGATAACTACAATCAGACCATGTGCTCCCCGTAAAACGACTTTCCGTTGGCCCGCATGCCGTTCCTGACCAGGAACTGTGAAAAGATGGTACTTCAAAATTGGTAAACCAACTGCGGTTTTTCCTATACCAAAAATCGCCTGATCGAAGAATAAAGTCCGACCAGTAGGATCCTCTAATTTTAAGAATTTGTAGACATTCTCAGGGTCTTCAAGACTCTTCAATACTTTTGTGATGGTAAGTGCGGTGGTTTTTCCTGCAAGAGTTGGCCCCCAAAATACGATCTTGACAACAGGAACTCCTTGATGGTCACGTTTGATCACTTCAAATTGAGTTTTTGCTTGCATTGTTCATCCCTGAAATATTCATGCGTAGTAGGTGAAATTACATGTTATTCTTGTGGGTTCTTTTGTAAAACGCGTCTTGTTAAACCAATAAATATTTCCTCAATCTCAGAGCCCCCTAATTTTGCAGAAGTCTCAGAATATGTCATATCTTTGGCTTTTGCTAATGAATGGGCTTCCTCGGGGGAAACTTGTCGTTGTTCAACAAGGTCCTTCTTATTTCCAGCCAAAGCAATTGGAACCGAAGGTTGAGGGATATGCTTTCGAAATTCTGCTAGCCAGTCTGGGATAGATTCAAATGATGATTTTTCATTAAGTGCAAACATAATTAGGCAAGCTGAAGCTCCTCGATAATAGCTTGGTCGTAGTTTGCCAAAAAACTCTTGTCCTGCAGTATCTACAAGGATTAGTTTAACAAGATTATTGTCAACCGTTAATTGTTTGGTAGTAATATCAACTCCTAGAGTAGGTAAATAATTCGTAGTAAATTTTCCTTCTGCAAACCTCCTGATCAAAGAGGTTTTTCCGACACTGCCTGAACCAATAGCACAAATTTTGAGTAAGTATTCGTCAACCACTTTTGGTTCTTCCGATAATTAATTAAATACCCATTTTCGACAGATCTTGGAGAGATTTTCGCATATCTTCAATAAATTCATCTCTTTCGGATCTGGTTTTTTGTCTAAGAAGCTCCGTGAATAGAACTCTCCCATTTTCTATAAAGAGCCTAACTTGATAATGTGCAGCAGGAAAAATTCCTGAAGGGAGGTCATCCATAGGTTCTAATTTTACTACGTCTTTGGAAAAGAGAGCTAAATGCTCTTTAATTACAGAAAAGACCAAATCACCGATGATGACGATCTCACGTTCCATCTCTTGAGGGATTTCTAATTCTTTCAGTTTTTCGGTAAGCTCATCAAGAGGAGTGGGGGTAACAGTTTTAACAGGTGCAGTTACAACTACTTCGGTCTCTTTCACAACTCTAGGTGTAGGAGTGGGTGGAGTTTTTACACTAGTAGGAGTTGGTGTTGGTCTAGTAGGCAGGGAAGGTTTTGTTACAGATGCAGCTTGATCTACAGTTGGTGCACGAGTAGGTGCACGAGTAGGTGCACGAGTAGGTGCCCGTGTTGGAGCTGGGGTTGGAGTTGGAGCTGGAGTTGGTCTTGTATAAATCTCCGATTCTGAGGTTACAGAGGACGCTGCTTCTTTTGGACTAGGTTTTGCACCAAAAATCGCTAGGAAATCAGCACCTTCAAGTCCTGGATCAAGGCTTTCTATTCGATAGACCATTCCGTACTTTTCTTGTCGCATTTGTTGCGCTGCCTTAGCAGAGATGAATT
>JAEOTY010000164.1 GCA_016839625.1 Candidatus Hodarchaeota archaeon | reverse complement strand
GAAAATCGGCTGGAAGTGATATCGGTTTTGACTCTTGAAGCTGGATCATTTTTGCGATTGTAACAGCAGACATCTTTCTTATATCCTCCGCTAAATATTTAATTTTTTAATACGTATTGGGGTTTTCTTATGTTTGGAGATGATTAAATGGGAAAAGTTTATTACAAACAATTTGGAATGATATGTATTTATTAAGGTTTTTATTTTTTGTGGACAATTTGGATTTTTATGCATGAAATTCAAATTTTCATGCAAGAAATTCGAATTGAACCTTTGCCTCATAATATCAAAAATCCTCAAGAAAACGGGTATCTGTACTCGTTTATGAAGAGAATAGGGGTAAGATCCCATAAATTTACTTTTGGCTGAAAAAGCAGTTCAACGAAATTATATTTGGAATTCCATCTTCTTTTCCAATGTGGCATTTTTTATTATCTCAATTTTGCTCGAAAAATCGACAGGTTATTCTCACGATGGGCAATAAACCTAAAACTTCCTAAAAATACCTGTAAGTTCTAGAACTAATGTGAACGTCATAATTTATTATTTCTCAACATATTCCATTCAGAAAAGATGAGACTAATATTTTTTTCAGCCATTTTTTTTCTGAATGATTTTGAATACGTCTGTATCTAAGTTATTTTACATCTTTTCCTATATAAGTAATTAATGAGGCTTCTTGATAACTTTTTTCTGATGTTACTCTAAGAAAATTTCAGGTAATTGCATTAAATCGTAATAGAACCAGTTGAAAGGTTATTCTTATATAGCAATTTTTGAACCTACCCCCTCTGATGAAACTTCATCCTCAGTTTTACTCCATATAGTTGGAGTTAATAAAACAATGAGGGGAATTGATTATGGTATTAGACAGAGACATTCGATTGACCATATTAGGTAATACTGGTGTTGGAAAAACTAGTCTTATCAAACGTTTGAAAGGGGAGGACCCCACCAGTACAGAGAAAACGATGGAAATCACAGTGGAAAAAAAGAAAATTACGCTATTATCTAGCAGCAAGCATTCAAAATTATCTTTTGAGAGGTACAGAAAATATAATGTGACTGCAGTTGACAATCCGGGTGATTTCAAATTACGCCGCAAATGGCGAGAAGCGATGAGAAAATACAAAACCGACGGAATTTTATTCATGTTGGATCCCTCTCAAAGTGTAGAAAGTCAAAGAGTGGCAATGGAAGACTCTTTTAATTATTTTCTTGACAGTTTAAGCCTAGATCCCGATAAAGCTGATAGAAAGGCAAAAAAAAAGAAAACTTTGTTCTTCTTTGTTGTCAACAAAATGGATACTATCAATAACAATGAAAAGAAAGCCCGAGAGTTTTTAGAAAACTTCGATGTTGTAATTCAAGACTATAAAATGACTTTTCTTTTTGCAAAATTCGCAAAAGCCTTCATTAGTGTTCATAAATCCCCTTATGAGGACATTGATGCAATTTTTGAGAAATGTAAACAAATTCTATACTGAATTCACTGGAAACTAGCTGGAATGGAGAAAATTCGACAAGTAATTATTCGAAACACTCCTGAAAAAGGGCTTGATATCGTCGCAACAACATTTCAGAAAAGTCAGATCCAAGATATCTCTCTTTTTCTTCCTGAAAAGAAAAGTATTGATTTTAACGGGATTTCCTTAACAAAATTTCAGCATTCTTCTGGAAATATATTTTTACGCTTTTTGTTTGATGATGGAACTGATAAATTTGGGCGAGAATCAATTAAAACCCATACATTAATCATAGATAATTCTTTTTACAATGAAAAGACAGCACAATATTTTATCTCGCCATTAATCAATGGTACTATGAACACAGAAGAAAATAATATTTTAAAAGCCACTGATTTTGAACCTTTAGAAACCACCCCAGTGTCTTCGAAATTAATTGAGCATGTTTATTGTAAGAAGCAAGTTCAATTGACAAGTGATAATAAAATAGACGTTTTGGATCTTATTCAGATATTTGGAACTATAGACCGAGCGGTACCCCCCCCATTAAACCAATATTTTTCTTTCCAGACAATGGTTTCTCCTAACCATACAAAAAGCTTGAAAAGTCGTTCAATTGTCTTCTCTGATGACAAATTACCTCGATCACAATCAATTGACCAAATTCAAGAGAGAGAATCAGAATTTGTTACCATTCGGAAAATTTCAGAATCTATTTCAGACCTGTTTTTACTCAGACAATTACAGAAGCAAATATTCTTGGGGATACCTGAAAGATGGCTAAATATTAAACTCCAACGGCGTTTTGGGATTAAAAAATTTTCTCATATTCGGAAGAACATTGATAGTTATTTTCTATAATTAAGATTCATTACCTATTTCAAGAAGTTTACGAACACAATAAACTACTTCAGGATCAGGATCATTCAAGGCTCTTTGCAAAAATTCCTTACTCTCTGAAAAATTGTATTTGGCGAGATATTGAGCTGCAAACATCCTTTCGAATTTATCGGGATCCTTTTGCAACTTCTCAATCATTTGCTTCAAAGTATTAAGTGTATTATTAGCCAATATGCTCATCAAAACTGATTTATACTCATTTTAAATTATTCACGTTTTTCAAGGGGCAATTAATATCAAGCTAGAGTTTAATTGTCTTATCTAATGGGGGAGAAAAGAAAGTCAAATATAGTCTAAATTAAGACAAATTAAAACCGATCCAACTCTCATATTAGCAAATAATCTAGTAAATAAGGTCAAGCTTATGAATTCCGAACCTATTCCTTCTTTTAACTCAGAAGAGATTGATAAGATCTTAACGAAAATATCACAGGCTACAAATAACCTGAATGACCCTATTGTCACCCAAATATCTAAAATCCAGAAAGATCCCTTTCGAATACTAATCACGACAATCCTAAGTCTGAGAACTAAGGATGAAATGACTCGTAAAGCCAGTCAACAACTTTTTACTGTAGCAGATACTCCAGCTCAAATGCTTGAGATCCCATTGGAAAACTTACAACAAATTATCTATCCAGTTGGTTTTTACAGAAGAAAAGCTGATACAATTCGGTCGATCTGTAAAAAGCTTATCGAGGAATATCAAAGCAAAGTTCCTGATTCATTAGAGGAACTTTTAAGTTTCAAAGGGGTAGGACGAAAAACTGCTAATCTTGTTGTAACGATGGGTTATAATAAACCAGGGATTTGTGTCGATGTACACGTAGCAAGAATAACACAACGAATAGGCATTGTTACAATCAAAGGGATAAAAGATGATAAATCTATATTTCGTGATGCTGACAATGTTGAAATGATCTTACGAAAGATATTACCTAAGAAGTGGTGGATCCCTATTAACGACATTCTAGTACGATGGGGTCAGAATGTGTGCACACCTATAAGTCCTAAATGCAGTCAATGTGTTATTAATGATATTTGCTTAAGAATTGGTGTTAGTAAATCTCGTTAAGATACAGTTCGTTAATTGTACCATTAATAGTGAAGCTTAGATTGTCGGATGGTTCTAAAAGAACCTGAAACGTATTTTTCAGTATTCTGCCCTCCACGGAAACGATTTGTATCAAATCCTTTACTTTTAGCAATTGAATATGAAATGAACTCAACAGGGATGGTATAGATTAAAGGGGATAGCACTGTCTCCTTAGGTGTTTGTATTCTTAAGAAAAAAGGACTAGTTTGGTTTTGAAAATCAGAGCTTGCTAATACAACTGTTTTTGCATTGATTTTTTCTCGAATTACTGGTTCAATCTCCATTATTCGGTTAAAGGAACAATTATCAGAGGCTATAAAGATCACCAAACTATGTTCTGTAGTTATGAAATAAGCAGTGTGACAATATTCCTCTATGTCGCAGGTGAATCCATTTAAAGCGAACTCAAACATTTTATAAGCTCCAAACAATCCTGTAGGACTATTTGGCCCTGATGTTACAAAAATAACTTTGTTAATTGAACCACCGAGAGTACTACCAATTTCAAGAAAATGTTCCATTTGTTTTAAAGATTGAGTGACCAACTGAAAGGTCTCTTGAATTTGATTGAGAGTATTTTTCCGTTGTTGGAGAAGATAGGACATTAAAATACTTTGGATTGCAAGATTTGCAAGATATGTTTTAGTTTGTGCAACGTCGTGATGGTACCCCGTGTATTCTTTTGCTCCCTTTGAAGTGTAAGATGAAGTTTCTAATGATTCTGGAGGTGAGGCATTTAAGTAAAGAGGGTGGTCAGACTCCTTTGCAATCTTTCCCTGTGGATTATCAGTAATTCCTACGGTTTGTGCGCCATGTTTCTGTGCAAAACGAATTGCTTCTACAACGCGAGGAGTATTTCCAGACACAGAAATACCAATGACAGCAGAGTTTTTCACTTTTTCAGTTTTTACATAATTTACAAACTCAAATGGAGCATAGTGTCGCATATTAAGATCAGGGTGCCATGTTTCACCGAGATAAGCACCAAACCAGGCTGCACAGTAACTATCACCTGAACCTGTGAAATAAATTCGCTTAATACCACCTTTTTGCAGAAAATTCCCAACATCTTTCACGTTAGGGTCACCTAAATATGAATTTATAATTCTAGGTTGTTCCAACATTTCTGAAAGCATGAAATCAGGTTTGTTATTAGTTCTTATCATGAATGTATTCCTCAGGAGCAAGTAACTGTATCGTTCAAGCCAAGATTCACGAATGTGCTATAAAAAAAGAAGGTTATGATTCCTCCAGTAAAGACAAAATTTCTTTCTTATGTCGCCAACAATTGTTTGACGACATTATCATAATTCCAGACAAAAGAAATTATTTTCTGGTATTCAAATCCTTTAGAAATATAAGTATTGTTATTTAATTAAAAGATGTAGTCTTCTATATTATTTTCAAGCTTTTTACTTTTTTTAAGTGGTTCTACTAATTCTTTGGCTAATTTTAAGGTTGTTTTTGCCAATTCTGATCCAAAACCTGGCATTTGACTCAATTCAGATTCCGTTAAAGCCAATAGCTTGTTTACATCACGAATTCCATGGTCGAGTAAAATGCGAGCTCTCTTTCGGCCAATTCCTCGTATTCGAGTTAGACTAATAGCGTCGCTTTTAATCCCATATTTGATTCTCTCACTTAAAGATTGAGCAGCATTCGTGAGAATGGCGTATCTCTCATCATCTCTTGTTCTTAAATTCGCAATTTCGGTTGTTGCGGATACTAACCAGGTGGCGGTCTCCACTATTCGTTGAATGTCTCCAGAACCAATTTTATATCGCATTATGATCCTCTCGACAGGCATTTCTTTTATCCAATCCCACAGGCAGAGGACTGTATGAAAGTCACGTAGGCGAAATTCATATTCAATCTCGGACACATCAGGTACAGGTTGTACCAATCTTGTGTTAAATCGTTCAAATCTTTTTTCAGTAATTTTCCAGTCACTTTTGCGAAAAGATAAAGTAACCATATCAGGAGTACCAACAATTAAATCAAGAAGTGCTACTGGATGGATCTTTGATCGAGATTGTTGAACAGCGCTAGTAAGGCCTTCTGCAATTGAAGCTGCAGTTTCAGGATCGAGATAGAGCTGACTTACACGAAGACCATAGAGAGTTGCATCAAGAGTCTCATTGGCATCAAGAGGATTAATCATTCCCCAAACGATTAAAAGGTCAATAATCTCCCTAATTTTTCCCTCTAAGAATACGGCCTCAAACTGAAACCCATAAAAAGTCTTTTCGAAAAAATTTTGCAAATCAAAGACTGTTCTGACAACTTTTGACGCGATTAACCCTAAAATAGATCTACGTAACGCTGGTTTGGCAGCTAGCTTTGAGTAGACTGCTTCTGGGTCACGATGAATGTACCGATCCATTAACCAGTCTACTGCCCCAGCTTGTTTAGCTAATAAAATTGATTCTCCTTCACTGTCAAATTGTGGACGACCAGCTCTTCCACAATTATGGACTAAGTAATTGTTTGCAAAAAATGTGTTTGTTTTTTTGGTTTGAATGTTATAAACTTTTACTCTTTTATTAATCCTTACTACTTCTTTTATTTTTACAAAATCAAAAGGAAATTTCGTCTCTCCTCTCTTATAGACATTATGATAAGTTGAATATTTAATATTGGGGATTTTGCATTTTGTAATAGATTCGTTTTCTTTGAATTTCATTAAATCCTTTTTTTTCCTAAAAATTACGATATAATTCTCTGTTTTGAAATGTGCTTCTTTTCCATGCAAGATTGTCCTATTATCAATAGTACGGGTTACGATTGTGCTTAAAATTCCAAGGTGCAAAAGAAGTTTATGTAAACCAATAGCAAATTTCCTACTTGCTGTAGAAATTCTTACACTATTAAGATGTATGTCTTCAATGATTGATAAATTACCATCACCATCAAAAACACCACTAAAATATGCCCAGAGTAATTCTTTGCTTAAATCATAAAAAAAATCTGGTATAAATACATTATATGTTTTTTTCTTCCATGATACCCCACAATTCAATAATAATTTTGCTAATAAGGTGTTACCAAATTCAATTACAAAGGTATTAGGCCGTTGTGTTTTCTTTATTGCCACATTAATATTGAATAATTCTAATGTTGCCTTGGCTCTTTCTAAAATCTGTAAATTGGTGTTGTATATACGAATGCTCGCAGTCAGACTTCCTGTTCTTGAATCCTTCCCAGCATTAATATTACCATCTGATGCTATTATTCCAACAAGCCACATGAATTCTGGTGTTAGATAGTCAACTCTGAACGTATTACCATATTTACTTTTCACAGTTTTAATATTAGAGTATAGTAATTTCTTATCAACATCAATTAAATCCTTTAACTTCAATATCCAAGTGAATTTCGTAGCTTTTAGACCTTTTTTATAATGATAAATACTCCCTGGATGGTTTACTCCTAAAAATCTGGCTAATTTATGTTTTCCCCATCCAGTATTCTTTTTCACATCGTCAAAAATCCATTTTGCATTTGGTAAGTAAGTTTCTTCTTTAGGTAACAAGTCAAGCATGTGAATTAACTCGCGCTGTTTTTTCTCAATCTTATTAAGATAAGCAATTTGATCCCCATTATTCAATTCACCTAATTTTTCCCATCCGAAAGGTGTCCAAACAGGGTGTTCAGCAGTTCCTATTAATTCGATACCAAGAGAAGACTTTACAGCATATAACTCATTTGCAGTCCGTTCAAACACTTCATTAACTTCATCATGTACCAATTGACCTTCAGGAGAATAACCTACTACAACATCACCTCTATTTAAGAGCTGAATTCTTTTGTCAGATGTTGGTGTCAATATCATCGAATTTTCTGGTAAACACATCTGCTTGTACTCAAGAGTCTTAATAGGATGAGAACCTTCTTCGGTAGAGTATCTATAGACACTGGATACTACCACGCGTTTGGCAGGAACGTTCACTCCAGCTGCAAGAGTAGGGGTGGCGCTCAAGATCTTAATGAAACCATTTTTGAACGCAGTTTCTACTAATTCTCTCTGACGAGAGTTCAGGCCTGCATGATGAAAGGTTACACCTCGTTTAATAGTCTCAGCTAGTTTCAGAGAGAGTGGATCTGAAATATTGAGAACAATTTTGGAAGCAAGATCACTTAGATGCTTTAAGTCTCTTGGTTCGATCAATGGTTCAACAATTTTTCCAATTCTTTCTGCTGTTGCCACAGCTGACCTTCTAGAAGGAGTGAAAATCAATGTCTGTTCTTGAGAGTGTATTGAATCGAGCGCAATATTGACTAATTGATCTTTACGTCTAAATGGAATTTCTCTTGAAGAAAAGTCAGAATAAGTAATTTGATCCTCAAAGTATATCCCCTCCCTCAGGGGTACAGGCCTCCAGTCACTTTGAACTAATTCCGCGTTTAACCATTCAGCTAGCTCATCTGCATTTCCAATAGTTGCACTAAGAGCTAATATTTGAGACTTAGTATTTTCGATTAATAATCGGGCTAATAAGATCTCCAATGTTGGTCCACGATGTTGATCATTAAGTAAATGACACTCATCAATAATAACAAGGCTTACTTGATCTTTTATCCAACTAGCTTGATGTCGCAGAAGTGCATCCATCTTCTCATTTGTAGAAACAATAATGTCGTAACTAGGGAGATAGCTATCAGCCGAATCATAGTCACCAGAGGTAACAGCAACGCGAATTCCCAAGGTTTCAAAACGTTTCAAATCATTAAACTTCTCTGAAGCCAATGCCCGTAATGGACACAGATAAATTGCCTTTCCACCTAGTTCAATCACATGTTTTAATGCTGCTAGTTCCGCCAGTAATGTTTTACCAGCAGCAGTAGGGATGGAAATAACTAGGTTCTTCCCCGTTAATAATCCCTGTTTTATAGCTTCGTTCTGTGGAGGAAAAAGCTCTTTGATACCGTCATGCTCGATAATTACTCTTTTAATTCGATCATCCAGAGCTAGCGATTCAATCCGCATAAATAACCCATATTACGCTAATTCTATGGTCGTTTAACATGTCCTTGTTGGGGTTCAAATAGAATCCCTCGACGAGTCATTTCATCAATAGCTTTCACTATTTGATTCTTATTAAGACCTTCCTCTACTGCTCGATCAATTATGTCCTTAATTGCCACGGGCTCACCTTCCTCTGCCTCCTCTAACATTAAGTCAATCAAAGCGTCAATTTGATCCAGTCGTCGTCTTGATTTTGCACTCATTCCAGATGAATACTTGTCAATGTCTAACTTTCCTGTCTCGGTATCTTTTGCCAATTTCTCTAAGGTGGCATTCATCAAATTAACAGCACCAGATGCATCATCGTAGGACACTTCAGAACTAAGGCGCATTTTCGCTCTTGCTTCTGATAATCGCACCAGTGATTCTAATTGGCGAGGAGTGATGGCAATGGAATCAATCTGACCCTCTTCAACACTAGCGCTAGCAGCTCGAAGTTCCTTATAGTATTCTAACAAGCGTTCTTCAGCTTCATCGGAGAGACGAGGACGAATTTCTCGTCTTGCATAAGCGATATACTTACGTAAGAAGTCCTGTTCGATAGGAGGGCTAGTAGAAAGAGTTTGCGATTTATGAAGTTGGAGAATGTGAGAAGCTAAGTCGTGATCCTCTTTTACATCAGGTTTGTCTTCTAAAACAAAAATCAAATCAAATCGAGATAATATCGTAGGAGGTAGGTTTAAATTATCTGCGGTACTTTTGAAAGGATTCCATCTTCCCCTACGAGGATTGGCAGCAGCTAAGATAGATGTTCGAGCATTAAGAGTAGCTACAATCCCTGCTTTGGCTATACTTATCGTGTGCTGCTCCATCGCTTCATGGATGGCTGTACGATCTTCCGTTCGCATTTTGTCGAACTCATCAATCATCGCAATACCTTGATCAGCTAGGACAAGGGCACCGGCTTCAAGTGTAATTTCTCCTGTATCTTGATCTCTAATCACAGCAGCCGTTAATCCAGCTGCAGTCGAGCCCTTTCCAGTTGTATAGAGAGCTCTTGGTGCTAATTTTGTGACAAACTTCAAAATCTGACTCTTTCCTACGCCCGGATCCCCTATTAGTAATAAATTCGATTCACCGCGTAATTTCATTCCATCAGGTGTTTCTTTAGGAGATCCCCCAAATAACAACGATGCAATTGCTTCTTTCACGAGATCATGACCATAAATAGAGGGAGCTAGCGAATCTCGTATTTTTTCGATTATATATGGTGATTTAGAGAGATCAATGATTTTTATTTCGTCCTCTTCGGAAATTTCAATATCAACATATTCCGCAGTTTCTTTCAATATCGCAATACCATGGAAAAACTTCCCATAGGTAGCCAACTGTCCCCGTTTTAGAAAACGAGTTGCTCTGGCCTTTAGAATTCCTACTATCTCCACGCGATCGCCAGGTCTGGCCTGATCTACTAGGTCATCAAGAACATGAATAGTTGTACTTTGGGGTAATTGCCCTGGTGGAAGTTCCTCTGGTTTTTCTTGCAATGTGATCTTTTGCCAATCGATAAAAACACTCTTTTCTATTTGAAGATGAAGAGATCCTTTACGCTGACATTGTTCGTTACGACATTGATAAGGTGGTGTATAGATGCCTTCGGGGAAATCTACAATTTGATTATCATCACCACATGAGGCACATTTGAAATGACCACGTATCAGTAGAGGTATAACGTCCGTAACTCCAATAACAACGCCTTCAAAACACGTCAGAATGCCTAGATGTTCTGTCTTTAATGAACGTAATGCTAGCTTTTCAGCTAGCTCACTAATCCGAACATGAACCTGTTTTAACCGTTCCAAATATTCAGGGTTTGTTTCAGCGATTTTTGATCTAAGAACCTCCTCCCCTGCAGCGATACTTTCCTCGGGATTTGATAAAAACTCCTTGGCTAATTTTGGGTCTTGTACAAGCATATCGTTAAATGAGATATGGAGACTACGAGATCCCATTGGCTCCATATCACGTATTCTCTCTTGATAACGTAATTGTCCTTCTTTATCTGTGAATTCTTCAATAAAAGACTCAAAACGACCCTTTAAATCAAATGAATAACCCATTTACAACCCCTCAACCTATTCCTGAATGAATTCAGCCTTCCAACTCTGAATCCAATCAACAATTTTTTCGAATAATACCTGCTCTGCTTTTGTTAGATTCCTTTTTTTCTTCGCAAGAAGTTTTCTACTTTCAGTCATTTTCACAATCTTTGAAACTCTTTCGTGAGTCAATTGATTAAATTTAGTTTTTTGTCTTTTTTGTTCTAATTCACTGAATTGCGAATCCTTCTCTTCCTTTATCAAAATGATATCTTTTAGTAACATGTGGAAATCCGGGGGAAGTGGTTGTAGTTCACCTGCACGAACTTCTCTACGAACTGCTCCTTCTAAATCCTGTAAATCAATTGCTAAATCCTCACTAAAATCTTCAATTACTGATTTTTTTAGCAATATCTCCGCAATGAAAAAAGGGACTTCACTCTGACTTCCTTTAGATAAATATGGTATCTTTATATTCTCAAATGAAAAACCAGGGAAATTCTGAAGAAATTTCACTGAAACATTACCTTCTGTTAATTCAAATCGTACTCGTTCAAGCTCATTTGCCATTTCTAGCTGTGCCGATCCAGAGCCTTTAAACAAAATAAACCCTTCTGAAATTTTCTTAAGATCAAGAACCCGCAATTTATTAGATTACTTTTTTTCTGTAAAGAAACCTAAGCACACTTTTTTTAAGGAGCCTTGTTGTAAATTACTAATTAACCTCTTTATTATCTTAGGGGCTCTATTCTAAACATTATCTTATTATTCTCAACAAGAATGTCTCTTTTAACATAGATTATAAGACATTTCGTCCCTATTTAAAAAGAAGAATATTCCCAAGACTGAATATTATTGCATCTCATGAGTACAAATAAATAAAAAAGAATATACAAAACTCGAGATTAAAAAAACTTCAATTAAAATATTAAAATGGCTAGTGTAATCGTCGAAATACATTTTCTCAAACCGTTTCGCCATTAGATTTGATGGGAAAGTGATCTGAGCCTCATTGGAGGGCTTACTAAGTTTTTTGGAATCGCTTAGAGAGAAAAACTTCAATTCGCTCTATTAGAACGGCTGCAGGGACGTCATGAATAGTCAAACGAGCACGAACACCTTTTCGTCCCTTAACCCCCTTGGTTACCTTTCCTAAAATCCCAATGTTTTCAAGTGTTGAGAGATAATTTCGAAAGGCAGCTTCACCATTTGGCTGTACACCCCATTCTTCACAAATGATCCGATAATTTTTGAATGAATGTTCTATTGTTGTTGCTGTGATTCCCTTATGATGTAATCTTCTGGCGATACTGAGTGCTGTAAACAACTCATGGGTTTTTAGCTCTTCTAGAATGTCTGCGCGCATTTCAGGAAAGACATCATTCTTAGCTCTTCGAATTATTTCTGGTGTAATCTCATTCAACTTTAATTGATCCGCTGCTCGACCTGCTCGATAGAAAATTTCAATTCCATGTCGTAGATTCTTTGTTTGGTCAGATATCTCTGCTACCATTTCAAGAAGGTCTTCTGAAAGAGCTGTTGCCTTAAAAGCTAATTGTGCACGGTAATCAAGTATTTTTCTAGTTTCTTCCAACTTGTATGGTTGAAATTGAATTACATCAGCAATGCGTTGAGAGACCATTGAGGAAAGCGTGACTTTCCACTCCGTTGGTCTACTGATCATAATCAAAGAAATCCGATGTTCTGCTCCAAATTCTTCAGGTAGATGAATAAATCCACGAATATCCTTCTGGGGTAATACACTTACCTCATCAAGTATCAAACCTAAATAAGCTTGTTCAGAATTCAATCGCCGTATTAGGATGTCCGTCGATTCCTCGTCACTAAAACCTCGACTTGCAACTCCAAAACGATCTCGAAGAAAACTACGGAGAATGGAGGTTTTGGTACGTGTTGTCCAACAATTCTTGTAATCAGTATATAATTTTATGTGATGACGTTCAGCCATTGTATGGAGATGTTCTATAGTGTATCGTGCGGTTACTGTTTTTCCAACACCAGCAGGGCCAGTAAGCGCAATGTTGGTCGAGAAACCTTCAACTCCTCTATTTCTGGTTAAAAATAATGGGCGGAAGTTTTGAGTTATTCGTCGAATATTGTCTTCTCTGAATTTAAGGATTTCGGGAATATACGATTGATGGAGAGTTCGTTCTCCTCCTTCTTTAAAGACTGATGTTGAAAACAGGGCATCTTGAATTATGTCAACCGACTTTCTGTCATTCATATGAAATTTAGAACCTCCTCCAGTTTCCTGGATTTTTGAGTAGGTTCTTCTTCTACCAGTGTATCAGATCCTTCTACCATAATCGTTATGGTACAAAGTCTTTCACTACCTATTCTGTCTTCACAAATAAATGATTTCTTGATGAAAAAGCCAGTATATCTGAAAATTGGTTAAATTGTAATAACAATTCGTTATAAGAATATAGTAATATGATTTCTAAATATTGATCCGCCGTGCTGGCTTGAAAAATTTCTTACTTACAAAGATCTCCTTTATTTAGTGATCAAAGTTATGAGATGTATTTTATTCAGTTTCCACTCGAAAAACGCACGTGTTGATAAGAACAGGTCAAAGCTTTATTACCATTATTTATTGAATAGTTTGAGACTCCTAGAATAGAAGATCCTATTCCAAACATAGAGTAGTTCAATCTTGGAAGTATTTTTCACATCTTTTCCAATCAGGAACATCTTGTAATACCCTTTTTAGATAATGTATGGAGTCGTGGGTAGCCTCTAGAATTTCATCTTCAATAAATGGATAACCACTTAGCTGCTTCCAATTAAGCGGTGGATCTGTTAAGTGAGGACTAACCTCGAAATCAAATCTTTCCTTACACCGATCAATCCAATCGGGAGGAGATTCCTTTGGTAACTCTATTCCAGTAATACCAGCTAAAGTCGCTAGCCAAACACGCGCAACTGAATCAGGATTATAACCACCGCCTCCCAGTAATAATAACCTCCCTTGGGCACTACCTTGACGACTTAATTCAGCTATCCGTTTTCCAAGGTAAGAATACAAATCAGTGGTTAACGCAAGATGCCCTAAAAAATCACGAAAATGTCCATCAGCACCACATTGCCAGATGACAAACTCGGGATCATATTCTTCCCACACACACGGAATGATATTCTCAAAGGTCATAATATACAGATCATTCCACGTTCCAGGAAAAAAAGGAACATTTATTGTATAGCCAAGGCCATCATTCAGCCCGATTTCGTCATGATGCCCTGTACCTGGGAATATATGTTCACCAGATTCATGTAAAGATATTCCAAGAACACTTTTATCCTTATAGAACGCCCCCAAAACACCGTCTCCATGATGAACGTCGGTATCTATATAAAGTATTCTCTCGAATCCATGTTGTTGTTGAAGATATTTAATAACAATTACTACATCGTTGTAATAACAGAATCCCGCTGCCCGTTCTGCAAATGCGTGGTGCAATCCACCAAGGAGCACGAAAGCTTGTTGCACATCACCATTTTGAATACGTTTAACTCCTTCCAATGATCCTCCAACTACTAAACGGGAGGCATCATGCATCTCTGGGAACACAGGACAATCACCTGTTCCTAATCCTAACCTTGGACGAGCCCCTCCTCCTGCTTTTGATAATATCTTCATCGCTTGTAGATACTTAGGGGAATGAAATAATAGGATATCCGAATCCGACGCAAGTTGGGGAGTGAATAATTGAATTTCGGGTAATTGAAACAAATTCATACTTTTGAGTAACCAATATGGGATAAGTAACCGTTTAGGGTTCATAGGATGTCCTTCTCCTAAATTATATTCAGCGTATTGGTCTGACCAAATAATCCCTGTTTTTATCATGATTCTATCCACCTAAATGGGAACTAAATCCCTTTTGACCAGTAGTAACTATTCCTAACAAACCTATCGAAGTACTTAAAATCAGTTCTATTGCGATAACCAACAAATTCCGTTCTGAAAGACTTACCCAAAGAGGATATCTAGGAACAATGGTTCCAAGCTATCTTAGGAGCTGTTCTTCCTGATTCATGGATACGAGCCTGATGATACACAGGACTTACCGCATCTCCACAGGCATTTAAGGTCTCCGCGGAACTCTCGGCGACCGAGTTAATCAGAGGCAGATAGATATAATAATAATTGGCGAGATTCAACGCAGCATTCTGATCGCGATCTAATACCAACCCACATAATGGACAACGAAAGATCCTAGCCGTTAGCGTTAATTCACGGTGGTAGTAAAGGCAATTAGAGCATAATCTAGAGGAAGGAAACCAGCGATCGATCACGATCACACGAGAACCATATTTAGATGCTTTGTAGATAAGAAACCGTTGAAACGTGCCATGGGACAGATCAGCCCAATATTTGCTCTGGTGTTTATTTTGCATTAATCCTTTGACATGTAAATCCTCGGTAACTATCACGCTGTGGTTTTTGGCGAGATAGGTTGAGGTTTGATGCAGAAAATTATGCCGTTGATTAGTAATGCAACGATAGAAGCGGGCTAAACGGAGGGCAGACTTCCGTTTATTCTTTGATCCGTTCTGTTTCCTCGAATGGGCTTTCGATAATCGACGCTGTTTCCGTGCTTGACGGAGAAGGAATTTTGGTTTAGGAATCGGTATGCCAGAAGATAACGCCGTAAAAACAGAGAGTCCTTTATCCAAGGCAACAAGTGGGCCTTCGTTTAGTTCAGGATCATATTGTTCCTCTTTTACAGTAAGAGCGACATACCAGCGATCGGCTATGCGAGATACCGTAACACTCAGTATCTGAGCTGATGCGGCTAAATCAGGCTTTTCTTTCAGACGTAATTTGCCTAAACGAGGCAGTTGAACCTGTTTTATCTCAGGAAAAAGACGAATCACGCCAGTCAGGCGAAAACTGTCTTTACATCTACCTTTTTTCTTGAACTTGGGCAATCCTATCTTACGGGTGGTTTTCTTACTTCTTCTTTGCTTTAAATTGACGAAGAAGTTTTGATAGGCACGGTCTAAGTCGCGAAGGGCCTCCTGGGGCACACATTTCGACACCTCGTACATCCAGGGGTACTCGGTTTGTTTCAACCGATTTAATTCTCTGTGCTGTTTCATGGCATTGGTATAACGAGCCGCGCCTGTGCGGTTCTGATAGCGCTTCTTCCGCGAAGCCAATCCCCAGTTCCAGGTAAATCTGGCTATACCAGCACATTTAGTCAGTTGGGTCCTTTCTTTGTTATTTACCCGTAATTCGTATTTGTACCCTCGTATTCGGAGCAACCCTGACCATCCATGCTTGTAGCAGCAATCATCACATGACTTTACTGTTTGATTGGGAGCTTTTTGTCTTATAAAACTATTAAACCTAGTAATCAAAAACAAACTTGCTTCCTTCCTCGTATTCTAATACCAACAGGTTAGCAAGCCCACTATTCTAGCCATAATCCTATGAGATAGATTTAGGATCCAGATATTTCTATGACTGAAGCTCTCTTCTTTTCTCCTTCGTTTTCTTACCTTTTGGTTCCCTCCCCTCCTTCATCTTATCATGTCTTATCTGTCTTTTAATGTCCCTGTCTGTCTATCTATTTGCGACTAATTGACAAATTCCCTCGGGAATCGTTAATCTTTTAAATTAACTTAATGTAAGCTATTATGTTTGTGTTTGATAATTGATTAAAAATCCACGGGGAATTTGAAAATATGTCTAAAAAAAATGCTAAGATCAGTGTCTTAGGACTGGATAGGGCTGGGAAAACAACCATGCTTCAAAGGCTGAAGACTGGCCGCTGGATACCAGATACTACTCCTACGATAGGCATGAATGCTGAAACAATTCAGATAGGTGATGTCACATTCTCAGCATGGGATCTTGGAGGACAATTACAATTTAGAAGAGCTCTTTGGGAAATGTATACGAAAAATTCTGCAGGTTTAATCTATGTTGTCGATGTTAGCGACCCTGCAAGATATCCTGAAGCAAGGAGTAATCTTTGGCGTATGCTAAAAATGAACCATTTAAAGGACATTCCTTTGGCCATCTTCGCGAATAAGGTCGATATTCTCGAACAAAGTAAGACGGAATTGAATGAAGAAGATCTAGCAAATTTCATGGGAATTAATAAGAAAATGAGCCGAGTTTTGAACATTTTCAAGACAAGTGCAAAAACTGGTGAAGGAATTCACAAGGGGATTTACTGGCTCGCAGACGCCATACAGGAAGGGAAGCAGGTTTCCATGGATATGTATCAGATAAAATCTCTGTTTGGCCGCCTATCAACAATTCAAGTATGATCATTTAACTTGAAATTAATGGATTTCCAGATTCAGTTCAGATTGTCGTAAAGCTCTTCGAATGATTTCAGTATCTTCCTTGTACAAATGGTCAGTATCTTTCAAGAGCCATTTCTCTGCTTGATCTAAGTAAGACGCGTTTTTTAGCAAATTAGCTTTTAAAAGTAGTTTCACTCCTTGAAAAAAGTAACTATTCACAATTGAGGGAGGTAACGTTGATGCAATCTTGGCAATCAAATGAGCGGCTGCAAAAACATCCTCCCCTAAAAATAAGCAGAGAATGGCACAGGAAAAGTTCATTGAGGCATTTTCAACAAAATTTAGTTCCAAGTGCTTTTTTCCTGCTTCTAGATAGGAATCTTTATCAGCTAGGAATCGAGCACTTTCAATCTCATCTGCAGTTATTCTGGGTTGTTTTTCCTCTGGAATATGCTCGAGAAAAGATCCAAAATCTGAGTGACGTAGTTCTTTCAATATATCGGTTGTTACATCATCTTGAATATTGAGAATATCCTCTTCTTTTATTGAGGGTTGACGGGGAGTCTCTGGGAACGGAGGACGGGATAGAATGTCTTGTGATTTAATTGGGACAGGGGGAAGATCAGGTGGCGGTGAAATTGAGGAATAACTATTATCTAATAATGAGGGGGGTCGTGGAAGGCCTGTAATGTCTGTTTTATCGTCTTTCCTTCTGGTAGGCTGCCTTGGTGGTGCCATTGTAAGTCTCCAGAAAATATGTTGCTCTGACTTATCTAAGGATTTCTGAAGCAAAGTTGTTTAAAAAACTTTCAATTTTTCCATTGAATAGTAATTTTTCTTCATATTCTAGCAGTTCTTGGTTGTGGTTTCATGGAAATCGAAATGAAGATT
>JAEOTY010000163.1 GCA_016839625.1 Candidatus Hodarchaeota archaeon | reverse complement strand
TTGCCCCCTTCGGCGTACCTGTTGTGCCTCCAGTGAACATTATGACAGCTACATCATCAGGTTTGACGTCAACTTTAGGCCGATCTGATGCGTTATACTTATCAAAAATTTCGTGCATGTAGAAGTCTCGAGGATCTTTTTTGCTAATTTTTCCTAATAAACCACCCAAGAATCCTTTTACACCTGATAGGTATTGTTTTACTGACGCTACAACAATGAATTCTAATTCGGTATTTCCTTGATCTCGAACAGTTTTACAAGTTTCATATGGTTTAGTTGGTGGAGATCCTGGTTTAATCATGTCAGCACAAATAATTCCTTTTGCTTCACTCTGTTGAAGTTGTCCGGTTAGTTCACTTGGTGGATATTGGAAATTTAACGAAACTACGACTCCACCCGCCTTTAAAATTCCGTAGTAAGCAATAACAAACTCTATCATATTTGGTAAGAATACACCAACCTTATCCCCTGGTTTTATGCCCTTTTCAACAAGAAACGATGAGAATTTGTCTGAGAGCTCCCCCAGTTCCCGAGTAGTGATTTTAGCAATCTTATCAAAGCTTCCTGTTTCGAGAATTAGCGCAATATTATCAGGAAAGTCTTCTACTGCTTTGTCCAAGTTGACAAAAAGAGGAATCTCAGGATAATCGATTGTTTTGGGAACCGCTTCTGGCCAAAGCGAAATATCATTAGGATGTACCATCTTAATTTACCATCTATTTAATTTTTATAATTAGAAACGAATGATCTCTCTAATATTAAAAAATTTGCGCTTGCTTTCCAACATGCTCTGGATTAGATCTTTTGCAGAGAATAAGAAATAATGACACGAGCAGCTTGTTTGAAAACTGGACTTAGAAAAGATTTTCTTTCTTATTTGTTTAGGAAATAACTAAAATCATCACAGCGTAAGGGTACAGGAGATACAAGATGCTCCGCGTATTCTACTCCAACTCGCGATCCTAGGTTTCTATTCCAATTTAGAAGAAGAGCTGGAAAAGGAGATACTAACGATTGGCCGCCTGAACTAGGTACAAATCCCTGTGATTTGTAAGACATGATTGCTCTCTCTTTCAAATCTACAAAGTTAGATATGTCTACTAGAAAAGAAGTGTGTCCTTCAGGGTGTAAATCAATAAATCTAACTGGGAAATATAGCAATGATTTGACTCGGTGGACTGGTAGATTATTAAAATACTTGTCCCACTTAGTTAGACGTGAGTAAAATATTGCAGATTCAGTAATTAGTTGAGCTTGATTATGGTCAGGTGATGCCATCAAAGTTTTTCCGTACATCGTTATAACGATTTTTGGACGCCATTTCCTGAAAACTGTGGCAACTTTGCATCGAGCTTCAAAATCATCAAAAAGTCTGCGGTTTGGAAGATCTAATGTGATTCTTTCCACTCCTAGAATACGAGCAGCTTCTTGAGCCTCAGCCATCCGATTCGCAGCATAATCGGCATCGAAATCATCAGGAGACCGATATTTTACATTTTTTGGAGTTGGTTCAGCGTTCGTCAAATCTATTATTCCTGTTCTTATGCCACTATGAGCTAGCTTTGCGAGTGTACCACCAACCCCGAGTTCAACATCATCAGGATGCGCGCCTACTGCCACAACTTCAACAGGAACATCAATAGGTTCTTCAATCATTTAGCGTCTACCTTCTCTAGGGGATTTTTCAAAAAATCAGTAACAAAATTCAATGGATATGGTAACAAAATAAGAATTTCTAAAAACAGAGTTTCTCTAGACCGAACAAATACTTTTGCTATTAGGCAACACTGGATTATAGTTCTTCACGATCGATAATGTCAATATCTCCTGGTCCAGTTCCTATAAAATGAAAGTTCATTTTAATTTTCTTTTCGATTTCCACTATCCAATTTTTTGCTTCTTTACCAAGTTCATCATAATCATTCTTGCCCGCCTCTGAAGGAAAAACGACATCTAGCTTCGTCAAAGCAAGTTTGGTAGCTCCATTCAACATAATGCTTCTCTTTGCTAAGTCTACATTGAATGGTGCAGCTCTACGAGGACGACCTGTAACAGTACCATATTCATCCCATCCTCTTCTTCGAGTCTCCTCTTCAGATAGTTGATTAGGTAATGGTCCTTCTCCAACTCGTGTGACATAAGCTTTGAAAACAAGAGTGACGTCTGTGACTACTGTAGGTCCCAATCCTACATCTGCACAAATAGAAGATGCTGTGACATCCTTAGAGGTAACAAAAGGATAAGTCCCATGCCACAAGGACAGATGAGTAGCTTGAGTTCCCTCAATTAAAATCGGTTCATGATGAATTAAAGCTTCATGCAGTTCCAGTGGAACATCTAGAAGATATGGTTGTAACTCTTCAACATCTCGCGCAAGACCCAACACACGACGTATGCGATCTTGGTTAGCTGGGCCAGTACCAGCCCCTGAGGTTCCAACAATTTGAGTTAAATGCTTATCAGTTGTATCAATTTTAATGTGCTCTGGAGATATAATTCCGCATTGTGGATCAAGAAAAGTTTTTCCTTTTGTCCTTGTTAATTCTATTTCTTTCAGTAAAACCTCTGGGTTAACTAACACTCCTGGACCGATAAGGAGCTTTTCTACATTGGCACCTCCAATTCCAGATGGTACCATCCGCAATTTGAACTCTGTGCCGTTAATAACTATCGTATGCCCAGCATTAGGTCCTACTCCACCTTTTGCCACAATTTTTGCTTGACGCTTATTCACAAGATAACTAATGATCTTTCCTTTACCCTCATCACCCCAAAAACCACCAACTATAACATCTACACTACAGTTTCTGTTAAAGTCTTTGTTAAATTTTGTTAAATTTCGAATCTTTCTCATAAGAATTACCTCGAAGGCTGAGACGAATGATTACTGCTTGGTATTAGTAGAACGTCCAGATTTTGGGCGCACGACACTAAATACATTTGATTCACACACATTTTAGAAATTCAATTGATGAAATTTCCCAGTCGAATCTTTTTCTCCTATTATTGTTGTTAATAATAGTATCAAGCTTCCCTAAAATATTTTTCAGTTTTTTTTTATTTGGAGAATCTCCTAGCAAATTCTGTTTATAAAAATGCGTTTTTTGCTGCCTCACTATTTTTTAAATCCTTAGAAGTTCATTATAGACGTACGGTTACTTCTAAAGACAAAGGAAGTATCCATTAGGCCTAAGCAAAAAGTATTATCTTCGAATCCTGCTAACCCCAATAAATCATTTCGTAAGAATAGCTTGTTAGAACGAGATGAAGCGACCTTTGATTTTCTTGAGTAGCACTATAAGTATGTTTATCTTGCCCATTTCAAGGAAATCGGGTTAGATTCCAGTTCTGTTAAGACTTGGATTGACTTCATCCCGTTTATTCAGAAGAAATCCCTCCTCATTGTTGAGAAAGCAAACAGGTATATGACTATGCAGAGAAAATATATAAGGAGAAATCAATGAACAGAGAGAAAGGGATATATTTGAATCATATGAGGAATTAGAAGATCATGGTAGCAAAATAGGAAGATTAAAGTCTTAGGACGTCTGGACTAAAGAAATTAAAAACGCGAAAAGTGGAAAACTAAGTTGAGGAAGGTCGAGAAAGGAGATAATATCTGGTATACCTTAATTTCATTTGTTAGAATAAGTAAGACTCGTCAAAACATATTGAAAAATTTAAAGAAACGCCCCTGTTTCCCTTCTGAACTTGTTAGGTATCTGAACACTAGTTTTTCTAATGTGAGTAAAAATCTCAAAAAGTTAAGAGAAAAAGACCTTGTAATTTGTTACTCTCCCAATCAAAAGAAAGGAAAATTATATGCCCTATCAGAAAAAGGAAATTTAGTCTTTGAAATATTAGAACAAGAATTTAATAATACCTTGGGTTAAACAAGATATAAATTCCTCATACAGGAGTACCGCGAGGAATTGTACGCATTTCTAAAGGAAGGAATAAAACGATAATAAAGATTAAATAAAAAGTTAATTATTCAGTAATAATAGGATAAAAATGTCTTTAATAAATATTTAGGAGGTAAAATACAATTCAGGATATTGAAAATTCTGAATAATAAGTTATATTTTTTATCCAAAAGGGGATTTAGATGAGAAAAAATGAAATAGGAAAGAATCAAAGAGAAAAAGAATCAAATGAAATATTATTTTGGGTTTGTGTGGCACTTCTTTCTTTCACATTTTTAGGTTCTGGCATGCTTAATGTGACACCTGTCAGTGCATTGGAACTATTGGACACTACAGAGTTTTGGGTGCCTATTATCTTAGCCCATGCCCCCTATGCAGGGAGTTGTACGGCTTCTACGAGCTGGACTAGCACAAAAAGTGAAATGTGGCTCACAGATGGGTCGCACGCACAATCTACTTCAGGTTGGGAACTAGATACTGATAATGGAAAAACCCAAGGAGCCTTTCAAGTCGGTGTATGGAGAACTTGGCGTCATTACCATGATGTTTGGGTTGAGGAAAGTTTTAAGGGAGATTCTGGTCCAACCATATCATTTTGGCTTTATAGTTCCTCTCAGCAACACGATTGTGATGATATCTGCGAATTCTATTATGATACTAGAGATTCGATATATTTTGATCACCGTTATCATTCAAATGATTTTTACATTGACACTAGATACGGTGGACCCATTAATAGATATATTGGTGGAAGTAAGGCTGATCTTTATGAACTAACAATATCAGTTTCGTATAGTTATTATAGTGGTGGTGTTGGAACTGGTGTTTTTTCATCAAGTAACACCCAATCCGCAAGTTGGGAATGGAAATATACGTTTCCATCTGGCCGCAAGTGGTATATTGACCAAAAAGGGACAAATGGAATGTATACCTTCTATTATGCTGGACAAGGTGGTGGTGGTGGCGGATGCCCATATGTTTCCCCATGGAATGGAGAAATCTTTGAGGTTGAAAATAATCTTCTACTTAAATCATTGAGTTATCCAGAGCAAGATGTTGAAGATTGGTACCAAATTCAGCATTCTGAGCCAATAAGAGATGATTATTATGCTTTACAACTTCAAGAATTTGAAAATGAAGAAAGTGAACTAAATAATATCAAGTTACTCACAGTAGATTATCCCAAAATATTCAAAATCGGTATTAACACAATAGGGGAAGTTGTCCCTTATTTGAGACCAATTAAACCAAAAACTGCTGTTGATTCACACGGAAACGATGTTTTACCATTAGTTGAAAATGAAAATGATGATTTATTCTTTGAAGGCGAAGCAGGAGAATCACTGATATTAAATTTCGGGCGGATTGTAACAGGAACTTCAAAACTAATTATGCGTTCAGATGCAGAAAAACAATCTTTAAATATCAGTGTGAATAATGGAGAAGGCTGGATTATTGCTGATACAGTTATTCCTAGAGCAAATTGGGCCACAGATATTATTGATCTTAGTAATTATTTGAATGATAAAAAGGAGGCCTTTTTAGTTCGTATTGACTTTACAAAGAATCATAAGATTGATTTCATGGGTCTAGAAAAAAGAGATTTTCCTTCTTGTCTCTTAAAGATTCAAGAAGCTCCTTTGGAAATTGCACGGTACAACGGATATCTCAATGTTACTAATCATCTCATTGAACACGATGATCTCTATGCTCCTCTTTCCGTAGGAGAAGATATTACACTTTATTTTGAGATTCCAGCTAAACATCATCATCTAAAAAGAGACTTAATATTGTATGTGTGTGGACAGTATCGAACATTAGGTTAATGTAGAGGAACATTATTGCCGACCAAAGAATTTATGGCTATCTGGGTAACTCTTTGTTCCTTTTCCTTTTTCTTTTTGATATTAATTCCTATTATGTCCTCAACTAATGTGGAATTAGTTCAAGTCAAAGTTGATTCTTTTGAGGCAAATCAGACATACGACTTTAATAATGTCTTTCTGGATCAATATCAATGGTCTGTGTGTTTTTCTTTAAATAGGAGTCCAGTGTCAGGATTTATCATACAACCCTATTTTTGGATGCACTTCTCAATGTCAAACAGCTCTTGTAGTGGATTTTTATGGAATAACTTTTCTTTTTATCTAAATGGTCAATTTGTTTTCCAACATCAATTTGGAGTAAATGTAGAGGTAGACGCTGAAGGTGGGGTTAAAAGGTTGTTTCCATCTGCTGAAGCTTGGACTAGTAATTGGTGGAGCCATCATGCTGATACTTTTCTTGAAAAAGGAGAAAATAATCTTACCTTAATTGATGTTTTATATCCCGAAATATTTATGAAAGGAGAAGCAAACTTACAAACCACATTAGGACCATTAAAGGGAGTTGTTTACCCCTTGGAAGGATCTGATGGAATTCCCAATGTTCTTCAACCTATATTTCCCGAACAAAATGCTTACTATTTGTGGATAATTTCAGGAATTGCTCTCCTACCCCTTGCCGAAATTATCCGAATTTATGGAAAGCGTATTTTGGAATAGTATAAAACAATGATCACTTACCGTATAATTTCGTTTTTGTTATCGCATTATTTTGATAAAAAAACTTATGTGATACCCATTCAATATTTATTTTGGAAATCGAGTATTCTTTCCTAGGATCAAAATCCTAAAGAAAATACATGATTGGTAACCAACATGACAACATTTCCATTTATGCGTTATAGAACCTCAATCGCAGATATTTTTGAAGAGGAAAGGCAATTAGAACTACAACTTCTTGTCGAACGAATGTTAGCCGAGGCAAATTCCTATTATGGTAAAATTCCAAAAGAAGCAGCTAAAGAAATCAATGAATTCGTCAAACCAGAATATATACCGTTAAAAAGGGTGAATGAAATAGAAAAGGAGACTCACCACGATCTTTATAGTATCGTATTAGCTGCAACTGAAGTCTGTCCGAAATATGGCCAGTACATACACTTTGGGGCTACTTCTAGCGACATTAAAGATACAGTTACGGCTTTACAACTAAAGGAAGCAAAAGCAGTACTCCTCAACCACATAGATGATCTATTGTTACTTTTAATTCAGTTTGCTAAAGAAAATCGAGACCTTGTTTGTATTGGACGAACCCATGGCCAACACGCAATTCCAATAACATATGGATTCAAATTTGCTAATTTTTTATCAGAACTTTCAATAGCTAAAGAAAACTTAGTTCAAGCAAATATTTATGGAAAACTCTCGGGAGCAGTTGGTACGTATGCGGCTCATGGTACAACAGAGATTGAAAAAAGAGTGATGCAAAGTCTAGAGTTAAAATCCCTTTTTATTACAACTCAAGTTGTACCAAGGCTTATATTTTTTCATTTCGTGTCGGTTATTCTTGAGGTCGGTGGAGTACTTGATAAATTAGCTAAAGAGTTAAGAAATCTTCAACGAACTGAAATTAATGAAATTAGCGAAACTTTTGGACACAAACAAGTTGGATCATCCGCAATGCCCCAAAAATTAAATCCTTGGAGATTAGAAAGGATATCTGGGATTGTACGTTATCTCCGTTCACTTCTGCCCTCAACTCATGAGAATATCTCATTAGAACATGAAAGAGATATATCAAACTCAAGTACAGAGCGGATCATACTGCCTCAACTTATCACACTAACTGATTTCATCTTAATAGAAATGAGAGGGATTCTCAGTGGACTTACGATTAATGAAGAAAATGTTAAGAAAAATTTGTTCCTGCTTGATGGGCGCCAATGCAGTGAAAAATTGTTGGTAAAACTTACGAGTACAATTGGAAGACAGAATGCTCATTCAATCTTGCAGGATCTTACTAAAGCAAAGAATTTCAAAAATGCAGTAAGAGTTCACCCCCAGATTAGAGAATCTTTGTCTAAAACAGAAATCGATGAAATCCTCAACCCAGAAAACTACATCGGATTAGCACCAGAAGTGGTCGATAGAGTTGTTAAAGAAATTGAGGAAAAAATTAACAAACAGAATTAGATTTCTATTCTTTTATTGATTATATCAAGGAACTGATCGACTGAATATTCGGGGATCCCTGCTTCTTCAATAAAAAATCTTCTTGATTCAAGCTTGTCCATTTTTCTTTTCTTTAATTGCTCAGCCATAAATTCATATCTTTCATGTGGAAAAATTATCCACGCTGATGTCTCCTCAACATAGAAATGAGGTTTTATAATGGACCAAGGCTTATAATAAAGTGTCCCCACACGAATTTCAATAGGTTTTTTCATGTTTAGGTATTTTAATGCGAATTCCAGAGAAACTCCTGTATCTGCAACATCATCTATCAGTAGAATTTTTTTTCCATGGATATGCCCAGGAAGGTCTTGATAGATGATAGGTTCTTTTTCTGTTTTAGCTATACCTGCATAAAATCCTATCTGCATAATCGAAAGAGTTACTTTCTTTCTTTGGGCAAGAAATAGATCAGAAATTATTCTTGCAGGGACTAACCCTCCTCGACTTATCCCTGCTATAATGTCTGGTAAAAACCGATCTTTAACTACGATTGTATCATACAGTTTGACGGTTAAAGATTCAATATAATCCCAAGTAGGGGCTATAAAACTTAATTTTTCAGAGTTCAAAGCAGAATTCTCCCATTTTAAAGGGTAAAACTTCTTTCATACAATAATATTCTTGAGTAAAACATATTACAATTGGAAACAAGTTTTAACAAAATGCTGAAGAATTGTTGGATTTAAAAACTTATTTTGTGATTAACGATCTATAATCTCCTACATCGATTTAATTACATTAGTCAAATCAAAGCGAATTTTGTATCATAATTGTTTTGAATAATGGTTTGAACATTATTTCAAAGAATTTGTGACAAATTAAAGCGAATACAAAATAATGGGTAGTATAGTAATATTTATGAGTAGGAATTAAATTAATTATAGATTAGTATTTAGAAGTCCAATACAGCTGTTAGTTTCGTTTATATTATCCTCCTTTAAATTAATTGAATAATTGTGATAGAAGGTTTATTTATGGATCCCAAAAAGCGAAAAGAAGTTCTTTTAGGACCAGCAATTGTAGCTGCAGCTAATGCAACGCGAGCATTTGATGCTCCTGTTAGATACCCATTAATTTTAAAGAATTTTACTCTTGATGTTTCTGATCCACTCGTTTCTTCCCGCTCAGCTTTTATTGTGCTTATTGAGCATATTGTGGGGACAATACTAGTCGTTATCCTCCTTTTTTCGAGAAAAGCACACCAACAACTTTATCAGCAATTACAATCTTTTGATAGACGTGATTGGCTCTATTTTGTTCTTGTATCAATGGGTTCAGGGTTGGGACTTTATTTCTTCATGTTAGCACTGGCATTTGGGAACCCAACAATAGCTATTCTTATTCAAAAAAGTCAACCTTTGATCACTTTAGCTTTTGCTATCGTGATCATGCGTGAAAGACCAACCAGATTCTATTATTTTGCGCTTATAGCATCATTAGTGGGCATTTATTTCATGGTTTTTGAGTCATTTGGACAAGAATCTTCTAATGAGTTATTAGCGGTTCTTTTCTCGTTGATTGCAGCGATATTTTGGGGTTCTAATACTGTTTGGGGACGGATACTTACGGATAAAGTGGATTATTGGAACCTTACTACTCTAAGATATGTTGGGGGAACAATAATACTTGTTGGATTTAATCTAATTGTTGGTGCGTATACCGCTCCAAATTTTGCTCTCTTAGGAGAGACAATCAATACATTTTGGGTGCCCTGGCCCCGAGAACTCTTACCCTTCGATTTTCTAATCCCAATAAGTGGTTTAATTGCTATAATCCTTGTTACAATTTTCACAGGAGGAGTTATCCCGTTATCTCTTTATTACTTTGGTCTTCGATGGTCTAGAGCATCAGTTGGAGGTTTAGCTGAATTGGCATTTCCCCTCCTAGCAATCTTTGTAAATTTTATCTTCTTGGGTTTTGCATTAACAGGATGGCAGGTTATCGGAGCCATAATTCTGCTTACAGTAGTATCTGTCATGTCTTATGTGAATAGAAGAGAATACGAAAAAGAACAAACAAGTGCCTCTGAAAGCTAAAACGAACCCCCTACTCAAAGAAGAGAGTCATTCCTTCTTATCTTCAGTCTCAATTGTTCCTGTACTTGATAAATCTTCACTTATTTCTTCCTTTTCTATTTTACTGTCAGAGGAGAGTTGTTCTTCTCCATTCGCTAATGGTTGAGGTAATAAACCCCAAATTTGAAATGAAACAAGCAACGCAATGATCCCACCAATCCCTGGAAGATCTAATTGGACTGTTTTCAGAAATAAATTGTCTTCAACAAAAATCCCCATAATAATTGCGAAGATAACAAAACCAATCCAAAGAATTCCACCAATAAAAAAGCCAACAACCAAACGTCTTAAGACTGTTGCTTGGTAATAATCTGAAAAGGCTTCTAGATTCTCTAATAATTTCGTTTTCATGTCTATTCTACCATTAATTACTATTAAGACTCCCAATAGCAGATAGATTTTAACTCTTGCCTTTCGATCTCTTCTAATTTTCACTTATAATCATAGTTTAGAAGAAATTTTCCAACTGTGGAATTTCTTTTAAATTTACTCTAGATAATACGATTGAAGGGGATTCTTGTTTGATTATCAAGTATATTCAGTGTCTAGAAAAGTTGCTAATTCCTACAGAAGAGAATTTCTCCCTTAAGAATTTAAAGGATCCCCAGTCGGCTTTTCCCATTAGAAAAAAGATTTTTAAAGAAATAGAAGATTTTCTAATTGAATTTCAAAAGATTTTTCCATACTTAACAGTGAAACCGATCTCTGAAATAATGAAAAATCTCTCAAATATTCTCGGTTATGGATTAGGAAGCACTCCAGAATCAGATGATATATTATTAGGAATTTTATGCACAATTTACAGCATAAATTCCGATGTACAAAAGGAATTTGAAGTACTTGCCCAAATTCCCTTTGAAAGATTCACAAGCCAAAAGTCAGCTCAATTGTTTCGTAGATTTTTACAGCGCAACTTCCCTCGTGAACTTCAACCTTTATTAAAATTATTAAGAGAGCAATCTCCAGAGAGCACTACAATATCTCGTTTTGAACAAGAAGCTCGTAAAATCAGAACCATAGGAGCTTCCAGCGGCCACTATTTTTTACTAGGGGTCTTATGGGAATTGCAATTTTACGAAAAACAGTTAAGATCAAATAAATAAAGATTTTCTTCATTGAGCTTCAATAAAATTCTTCAATGAACAGTAAAAATCTTCAAGTGAACCAGAATAGTCATGTGGAAATTCTTTGTTTTCATACTCTGGATCAATCTTAATTATATTGTCAAATGCTCTGCCATCTGTCTTAATTATTAAAAATGTCTTTATTCCGAGTTCCCCAGCTACCATATCGTTGATGGGATCATCGCCCACCATTATGCATTCATGGGGGTCTTTATTTATTTTATTCAATAGTTCTTCAAAGAATTCAATGTAAGGTTTAGTATAATGGTAGTCTTCTGCTGAAGTGACTTCAGACCACGAAATCATATCTAACCCTCCCAGTTTCAATCGTATTTCATTTGCAACTGATGGAAATAGCGGATTAGTCGCTGCAACAACCAAAAAATGATTCGATGCTAGAGAAAGTAGCTTCTGGGAAATATGGTGAGCTTTCATTATCTGACAGACTTGTGCAAATTCTGTATGGTAAAAAAGATCAAACCGATGAATGATATCAGATTGAGAAATCCCAATTCTCGATTCAAAATCAACTGCAAATTTAGAAAGATTATCTAGTTCAGGATTACTTTTCTCTGTCATTTTATTTGTGGATGTTAGAAAAATATCTATGAATTTTGAAAAACTAGGCTGTTCTTCTTTAAAATATCCATGAATTAACTTTACGTAAATCTTAATAAATTCTTGATCGTCGAATAATAGAAGGGTTTGATCAATGTCAAATAATATTGTTGTGATAGGTGAAAAGTCTATCAAATTCTATCGCCATTAGATTTATTGAATTTTTTAAGTCGTTTTTCCTCTAATTACGAATGTTTTTTTAGGCCTGTGTAATAGGGCAGCTAATGTTTGAGAAATTTACCAAAGAGTCAAGAAAGTGGTCTTTATGTCGCGTCAAGTCGTTAAAATACCTGCGGATATTCGTGAATTTGTAGTAGAAAAAGCCCAAATTTATCCGACAAATACTGTTATTCTCTCTCCAGATACAGGATTATTCAAAGGAGTTTTCAAAAACCCGCAGATTCAATTAGTAACGGAAACAAGAACGCTATTCACAGAACACATTGTCTTATCAGATCACGTTCCAGTTGAAGAGATTTGGATCTCAGATGAGATGCTTGAACAACTCGGAACCAAAGAAGGGGAGAAGATACAAGTCCTTCCTCTTAGCCGCACACCACCTGATAGTTACTGGCTGATTAGGAAACGTATGATACAAAAACGACCGTTTCTTCCAACTGAAATCACAATGATAGTGAATGATATCGCCCATCATCGCCTTAATCAACTAGAAAAAACCACATTTGTTCTCTCTCAAGTTTATGAACCATTCAACATGGAAGAGATTGAGGAATTGACAAGAGCAATGGCCGAAACTGGTGATATGATTGATTTTGGACAACAAACTGTCTTTGGAAAACATAGCACAGGGGGGGTTCCTGGAAATAAAGTGTCACTTTTGATAGTACCTATTATTGCTGCTGCAGGTTTATTGATACCAAAGACTAGTAGTAGAGCTATTACAAGCCCTTCAGGCACCGCTGACACCATGGAAGCTTTTGGTTGTGATGTTGTTTTTAATGCGGATGAATTGGTCGAAATTTCGCAGAAAACTCGTGGAATGATAGTTTGGGGAGGAGGATTCAATTTAGCACCAGCTGATGACATTCTTATTAGAGATGTTGAGTTTCCTTTAGGAGTCAATCCTTCAACTATGATGCTAGCATCAATTATGTCTAAGAAAGTTGCAACTGGAATTCACTTCTTGGTAATGGATTTACCTACTGGATATGGAACTAAAATTAAAGATATTGGAAGTGCACAAGCTTTAGGACGAGATTTTGCTGAACTTGGACGACGATTAGACATTCGAGTGGAAAGTGGGATTACTTTTGGAGCAAGTCCCGTAGGTCATACTGTTGGTCCAGCCCTTGAGGCTAGGGAAGCATTACAGACTTTGATGAATCCTAGAGAAGGCCCCTCAAGTTTAGTTGAAAAATCTTGTGAATTATCAGGAATCTTACTAGAAATGGCTGGTAAGGCTCTTCGAGGTCAAGGAAGAGAATTAGCAAAGCAGATTCTCTATAAAGGGCAGGCTTTAGACAAATTTTGTGAAATTCTTGATGCCCAAAGCGGTGATGGAAGTTTAAAACCTAGTGATATCCCAGTTGGTGAACACTCAGTTGAGATTTTGTCACAAAGTTCAGGTTGGATTGTGCAGATTGATAATGTTAAAATCGCAGAAATCGCACGAACAGCAGGCTGTCCAAAAGACAAGGGAGCAGGGATTGTATTTCTTAAGAAAAAGGATGCTGTCAAACGTGGGGAATCAATGATCCGCATTTACTCATCCTCAGAATCTCGATTATCTGCTGCAGAAGGAAAATTTGCTAAATTAAATCCAATCACGATCGAAGGCATGCTTATAGGTCGAGTCTAGTCTAAAGAGCGCTTTTACACAGTTCTAATCGTATTGCCTTCAATTCCTATTTTGTAGGTATTTCTCTTTTTTTTCTTGGTATATATACATATAAATAAGAGTGTGTATGGCTTAATAATAAGCTTAAAATCTAAGAAAGTTCAACAACAGATAGAAATGATTCCAGTTAGATATTATTCGTCATTCTAGATAAAATTGGTATGAGAGAAATACTTTCTTAAAAGTAAGGATACTGTAAGATCTATGTGATGTGATGAGATGAAATTAAAGAGTAAAGACATGAATAAATCATATAATACAAATGTTCACCGGATCATTATTGAGAAAGTCAAAGACCACAATATAGTTTTCACAAAAGAAGACATAGATCAGATTACTCAAGGTTTTATGAATTCAAGCATTTCCAGCCAACATAGTACTGCATTTATATTGTCTCAGCATTTCACCCAATATTTACCCGATGAAATAGAGGCTATGGCT
>JAEOTY010000162.1 GCA_016839625.1 Candidatus Hodarchaeota archaeon | reverse complement strand
ATCTTAAGTCTAATTTGTTACCTAAAATCACAAATGGGATTGGCCCATTCCCGTTATTTTTCCAGAGTTCGTCAACCCAATTATGAATGTTCATTACGGATTCAGCATTGCTGACATCACACACAATAAACGCGCCTCTCGCACCCCGGTAATACATCTTTCTGATTGTTTCAAAGACTGGTTGCCCTGCTAGATCCCAGATCTGAAAGCTTATCTCTTCTCGGCCTATTCTTTCATTTTTAACTGAAAAATCTGCTCCCAATGTGGGTAAATAATGTGTTGGAAACCCATGTCCTAGATACCGTTCGCGGATTGAGGTCTTACCCACCGACCCATCTCCAATTAAGATAATTTTCAGTAATTCCATTTGTTGAACCCCTCGGTTACTCCTTTTCTCTCTCTATCCCTCTACGTTTATGGTGGTTAATGAGTACGTAACATCACCATAACACACTTTTTATCACTATAATCCCCACAAGCTGGATTTTCAGGGACCAAAATCAAAAATCATCTTTGAGGTTTTGTTAGGAATCATCACTATTGAATGGACTTATGATTAAACTCCGATGAGAGGGATTTTGCATTCCACAAAGATATAATCCACTACAAGGGAAACGACTTTATTTCTTTCTTTTAAAGAGAAGAGTCAGCGGTATTATAGTTAAGACGACGGGAATCCAAAGAAATCCTGGAGTCCCATTTATCCCATTTCCTGGTTTTTTTGAACTTGTTTCTTGTGATGCTGATATTTCTCCCGTAGTTGAAGAAGCAGATGGAGATAGAGATGTTGTTGTGGAAATAGTAGCTATCACTGGTGTACTAAGTGGATATGGATCAGTTGTTCCCTTTCCAGCTATATTGTACGAACCAATTCCAGCCCAATCTGACCAATAATTCCCTAGATTTGTTGTTGTGTTATACCAAACACTCTCTCCATTAAAGTCATATGCTTGGGGATTATTTACATCGTAATTATCAATGAAGTCATTGTTACTTACAAACGCAGCAGACCCATTAATCCAGACCCCATATAGGTAATTTCCTTGTATGAGACTAGAGGAAACGATATTATTCTCACCAAACTCAAAACGGATTCCGTTTTCGTGATTTGTCCGAATTGTATTATGAGTAATATGGTTACCTCCACAGTAAGAGAGCTCTATTCCATTTTCACCATTGTTTTCGCAAAAATTTTGGTTAATCGTGAGGTAGTAACAACTGGAAATATACATACCGTCAACGGTATTTCCCTCAAATCTGTTGTTAATAATTTTTCCATCATTTACAGCATACATGTAAATCCCATAAGCATTGTCTACACAGACATTTCCAGCAATATAATCAGCATCATCATCAAGTCTAATTGAAATGCCGTCATCAGTGTTTCCCTCGCAGTGGTTATCAATAATATTGTTATTACCACCAGTACCAGATGTATATATCCCATCATCATTATTAAAACTGCAATTGTTGTCTTTTATGGTGTTGGATGAAGAGTCCGTTAGGACTATTCCTTGGTACTGTTCGCTGCAATCATTCCCTTCTACAAGAATGCTTTTAGTAGAGGATAATGTTATTGATGACATTTTTACTTCTGTTCTAACGATGTTATTCTTTATTGTTCCAGTTCCATCAATGGCTGAAATTTTTATCCCATACTGATACCCCTTGATATAACAGTTTTGAATGACAAAATGATTGGTAGTCCCATCGACATAGATCCCCCACGTGTCTGTGGTAGTAATATTTAGGTTTTCAATCATATAAGGGGCCGCTACAGTTCCGCTACCAGGGAGACCAAGGGTTCCGAAGTCATCATCTGAATCGATATATATTGCAGCATGGTCGGTATAATTAGCAACGGACACTGATCTCATTGACTCGCGATTCCTTCCTTTACCCGAGGTTAATCCCCACGAATAGCCCAATAAAAGTAGGATGAATACAGTAATTAGAAAATTTCTCTTCTTTACGATAGATTTTTTCATAAAAGAGAACCAAAATTCTGCTTATCATCTACGTCATTCTCACATGCCACCTCTTGAGGATTTTCCTGAGCTAAATTGCATGACTATTTGTTTATAAGGTCTTATTGCTAAAAGGTTATAAGGCACAAAATCAATATATTACCAGAGGGTTCAAAATTGGCGATTATCAGAGGACATATCTCAGAGGAAAAAGAAAAGATATTTCGTAAATTGATTGTTGAAAAATTTGGATTTAAAAAAGGAGCGTTGTCATATGGCTTGGAGGAAGCAATTGATCTCTGGATAAAAATGAATACCAACATTAGTATCCAGAATCAGAATTACTATCAACTAAAACAAAAACTCATGAAAAATTGGCCTGGAAAATTAGTAGCAATAAAGGGGAATGAAATTATTGCTAATGCAGACTCATTGGACGAATTAGAACAGAGATTAATAGAAACAAACACACACGAAGAGAAGTTAAATGTATTACGACTGGATGAATTTAGCTTTAGGAGGCGAAAACTGGGTTGGAAAATTACACGAAGAAAATCTGTTGGCCATTCCTAGAAAAAGACGAAGAAATCCCGTTATTTACAGTTGAATTAGACCTGAAAGCCATTCATTCAATTAACTCTCCCAATTCCTATCATACCACAACTTTTATCCTAGATACAGGGTATGATGGGGATATTCTTTTAAAAAGAGATTTATACCAACAATTAGGGTATGAAACTCGTCAACTACCAGAGGAAGAATGGGATGTCGGAGAAACAGTTACGGGGGAACTCTTACGATTACCAGCAACCCTTGCGAACTGTAAACTAGAAAATCTAGTACTAGAAGTTCGTGTTGAAACCATTCATTCGCTTATAGATAATTTAATTGGTCGGAATTTAATATCCCAGTTAGAAACGTGGATCACTGGGGCTCAAAAGAAAACCTGCATTTTATTTTCAAATTAATGAGTGTTGTCGCTTTTCGGGGACTTTTTTAGAGAATTAAATTATGTCACACTAATCAATGCCTTTATCCAGTTGTTCTAGATAATTGATCTTCAAAATTTACGGGACAAACGGAATCAAATTGAGATTCCAGTGATTACATGTGTCGACTCAGCCGAGGTATCACATTAAATTCTTGTGACTCATCCACTATCAAAAATAATTATCTCTTTCATAATAATGAAGCAATCCAATGTTTTAACTCCGACTTCCTAAATATTACCAATAATACGTGTATCAACAACGAAGAAGCATGTATAAATATTGGGGGGTCAAATTTTGCCAAAATCTCAAACAATGTCTGCGCCAATAATACTACTACTTAGCCAAGTCGGGATACTTCAGGAATCATGTTAGATACATGCAGTAATTGTACCATAACTAATTGTACGGTTACAGACTGCTATCAGGGTATTTATATTCTTGGCTCATCATATTGTCAGATATTTAACAATTCCATTAAAGAAAATTTTGAATATGGAGTTTCCATTCTTTCAGCATATGAAATGGCTGAATTTAACACAATTTATCATAACTCATTCATCGACAATAACCCAACTGGACTTTCGCAAGCTTCAGATTATGGAACATCCAACTCTTGGTATAATTTGGTACTAGCACAGGGAAATTACTGGTCGGATTGGAATCAGATAAGTGTTTATCCGATTGCGGGATCAGCGAACGCCTCTGATATCTATCCACTTGCAGATCCTCCAGTTTAAAAATTAACTTGATTTGATAAATTCTATCATTCTTTTGGGATGGTTTTACTACTAAGGGAGGTCTTTCGTAAATTATTTCATCAAATATTCAATTGGTTGTATTCTCTTATCGGGTGTGTATTTGATACAACCTATCATAGTAGTCTTCACATGAATTACACAAATAGGAGCCATCACCATAGCAATCTGGACATGCCTCCTTCGATGATTCACAAAAACGATATCTACTGCAGTAGATCTCTTTGATTTTTACTTTCGGAAATAATCTCTTGCACCACGGACATTCCGCAATTTCTTCTGGTTTATATTCTTCTTTCTTTTTTGGTTGGCGACAATACTCAACAAGTTTTGGAATATTATTTGAGGTGAAGGATAAAATGGAAATTCACGGATGTTAGAGCTGAAAACCTTACAAAAGTGTTGTTCGTAAATTACGGATATCGGAATTTCGTCAACACCATCAACAATATTTAAAATCCTCTTCAAAGATTATCGTTCCATCAAAACCGATATTATAAAGAATTTAGTCAATAATTTGGCCTACGATCAGTATGTTAAGAAAAATATATTATGATACTTTTAAAAATATTTTTGAGCCGATTACTTTTAATACAGGTAAATCCATGTTGATTGAACGATCATTGCAGTAGGAAGAGAAAAGAAAAAAGATTGCACATTCCGAAAGCTATTTAATATGTTGATTGTTGATTGTTGATGAATCATCAACATACGGTTTGTATAACCAAAAATGATTCCCACAACCTTAGGTGAAAAATTATGGCAGCAATAGACTCAAGCGATGTTATAAAAAGTGAGCAGCCGATTGAAGACGATGGTAAGATAACTCAGCTTCCCAAATCAGCGCAAGAGGTCTATTCTTT
>JAEOTY010000161.1 GCA_016839625.1 Candidatus Hodarchaeota archaeon | reverse complement strand
TCTGGAGAGGAATTTTGGACATTTAATCTCTCAACTGCTACCAATTCTCTTCCAAAGAATTCATCAATCCTCTGGGTAAAATCTGCTAATCTCAACTTAGACAATGTTCCTGATGTAATTTTCTTGGCATACAATATTGACAGTTCTATATTGTGGTTGTATGGACTTGTTGCTGGAGAATCTAGTGAAAAATGGGCAGTATCATTTAAGAATTACGAGGTTGATGCCAGTAAAATTAATGATCTCGATATTGCTGATATCACTGACGATGGTTTGAGTGATATTTTTGTTGCAATTGAAGAAACTGTATATTTCATCAAGGGTGATGATGGTAACATTTCGGAAGTGTATTCCTTCGATTCTGAATATAATGCTGAACATATTTCTATTGGTAATGATTCTCTTGTACTCTCGGGAAGAAAAACAAACGAAGATAATGGCTCAGTTGCCTATGTCAAATATAATACCTCCAGCTGGGACATTAGCTTTGAATCTATTCGAAATCACTCATTATATGGTCTAACTGGAACAGCTTTAGATGTTACTAATGATGGTCTTGAAGACATATTAATTCTGGAATCTGGATTACTATACGTTTTTGATGGTACTAATTTTTCTCGACCCCTCTGGAATAACACATTGAACGGCGGTCTAGGCAATCTAAAAGACACTATAAAATATGATTTTAATAGTGATGGATTTCAAGATGTAATGTTTCAAGTGAAATATAATCTAGGTAGCACAGATCCAGTAGATTTACTCGAATTCGAAGATCTGAGTCATTACCAAAATATCGCTGAAGATCGATATGATGGTCTCAATTTCACAGGGGGAAATTGGCGTGGATTTGATGTTACAACTCCATCACCTCCCTCATGGATTGGTTCACAATCAGGGAAAATGGTATTATACAACTCAGAGGATTATAATAATACTATAATAATTTTAGATATGGCAAGTCGCGTATCTGGCTTCTTTTGGACTAACCCAGGTCATAGTTACAATTTAATTGCTTTTGATTATCTTGGTAATCAGCTTGATTCATCTTTTATTGAACCTGGATTAGCACAACAATACGTGGAAGTGAATGATCCTCTTGGTAGAATTTATCAGGTAAAAATTGAACCTGTTTCTGGAACAGAAGGCGGTAGTTATGGTATGGACAATTTTGCATATCATAGACAACCTCTCACCAAATTACTTGCTATTTCTGGTTTAAATCCAGAAGAAATCATTTGGGAATACCATCTATGGGATACGTATGCAACTGAATTCTCTCAAGCTGATTTCGATCGTGATGGTGAACCTGATGACCTTCTTTTCGCCACTGAATATAATCCTGGTTATCAACATACTGGCGCAATCTCTGCGATTGATGGAACGTATGGTACACCCTTTGTGAATATTCAAACTGAAGATAGTACAATCTCTGTTGCTGCAGGTAACTTCGGTGATTTAGGTGAACTCGCCATTATTGATAAGCAATGCTTTATCTCTTTATTCACCTATGTTAGGCACGAACCTACCTATTATCAACAAGTGGCAATTCAAAAAGATGCTGCATTTTCCTTCAAGACAAAGGGAATGGTTGTAGATATGGCTGTAGGTGACTTTAATGCAGATGGATTTGATGATATTGTCTTTGGTGATAGAAAACGATATATTATTGCACTAGATGGGCTAACTGGGGGCATGATCTGGAAATATCGTACCGCTCAACCTATCAGTCAAATTGCTGTAAGTGATTTCCATCTTCAAGATGGATACAGTGATGTTGCAGTTGCTCTTCGAAGTGGCCTTTTAGTTATTATTAATGGTGAGACAGGACGACCCCTGTGGCAAGATTATTTAGGATCAGTAATCGTTAATGAAATGGAATTTAGTGATATCAACAACGATGGAAAGATAGAAGAATTAGCCATTAGCATGGGTTTCCGCTTTGTTCCTTTTGGTCGTTTTATCCTTTACAATGTTACAAGAGATTTGACCTCGGGACTTGGCACCATTTTGTGGCAGGCGTTTAATCCCTTTGGACCATACACTCAATTTGAAATTGCTGATTTCTCAAATGACACAATTAAAGACATTGCGGTGGCTGTCTATGAGCATTCAATATGGTTGTATTCTGGTAACAGTACAACTTTGATCCAAACTCCGTTTAATGCAATTGGAATTAATGTCCAAGACTTTCAGGTTGGTAATTTTACAGGAAATTCATTATTACAATTTGCAGTCATCGTCCGGAATGGAACAGTCGTGATCTATGATAGTACCGATTGGACAAGTTATGTAACTGAAGCCGCAAAGACTCATCTAGAAATTCCATTCAGACTTTCCCACCTCACAATAGGCGATTTTGTGGATTATGGTGAGGGACCAGATGATCTTGTTGTCCGTTCTTTCGCAGATGCTAGTTATTGTCTGTATTACAGCTCTGGCAACTTATATCAGAGTTGGAGTTTTGAAGATCGTTCATCTTTCTATGTTGAAGAATATCAAGTTGCAGATCTAAATAATGATTCCAAGTTAGATGTTCTTTCCCTTAATCATGATAATATCTTTGCTTTGAGCGGTAATGAAGGAGAAGTTATTTGGGCATCCTTCATTCCAACTTATCTTATTAGAAGCATAATAACTAGTGATTTCAACAAAGATAATATTACAGATGTTGCTATAGGAACAGCTGATAATTGGATCTATGTCCTTTATGGAAAAGAGGAGCAACTAGTTCAACAAGCGACTACACGTCAACAGAAACCATCTATTGCATCAGAGAATCCGACTAATTTTGAAGTAACATCTCTAGAAACTCTAGTTAAACGAAATACCCAGTCACTCACAACATCGCAGTTCTTTCTTGTTGCATTTCTGCTATTAGCAAGTGTAACAACAATACCAACATGTGTTGTGTTATTAAGGAGGAAAAGGTGATTCAAATGAAAATTAAACCTGCTTTACGACAATCCCGAAGCTGGACAATTGTTTTTCAGTTTGTTACTCTCCTATTATTAGCACAGGTCTTAATAGTATCCAATCCCTTAATAACTCAGAGAGTAACAGCTTCTAACTTGACATTTAATGATACAGTTTGGGAAAATAGAGGTAATGATAACCCATCCAATGCGTATGATTTACCAAGCTATTCAATAACTAACGATCCTGATACTCCTCTCAATGTTAGTACTTTTAGTCCAGATTATTACAACTTCTCAGTTATCACTGGATTTTATTTTTCAGTTTCTATCGAATTTAATCAAACAAACGTCTATAACGCCACTAGTTCAAATGGATCTATTTTAATTTTCACTGATACACCCTTTTATGCGGATATTGATATTCAACTCTTGGGTGCTAATGGTTCACTTCTAGGTGAGAGTAAGGGTGCTGGAAATGAAGAAGCTATTGGCCCTATTTACACCACTTCCATTGAAGAACTCACAATTAACGTAACAGCAGTTAATCCAGAACTTGGATATGAAAATATCGATTATTCTACCATCTATAACATGTCGATTGTGTACGACGATGAATGGGAATTGCTTAGTAGCAATGATAAATTCGAGTTCCTAAGTGATCCAAATGATATAGATTGCGATGATGAAATAGTACCAGGAAAATATGAAAAATTACGCTTTTCAAATGATAGTTACACTGAATATGGGAAATTTGACTGGTATATAATCTGGCTTTATGACACTACACCAGTTACAGTGACGATCACCTCTTATACTGACCCGAGTTCATTAACGGACTTTGGTCCAAATTTGGTTGTTTATAATGAAAGCCTAAATTCAGTTAAATCTTACATTGATTCTCCAACAGAACCTACTGGCACTCTCTCTTTCACTGCTAGCTGTTCGGGCTGGTATTATCTCTTTTTCAACAATAGCTATAACACAGCTGATTATTATTCGCTCGAAATTGATATCGAAGATACATATGAGTATGAAGGAGCAAACCCCAACAATGTTAATACTTCTGCAAAAGTCATTGATCAAGGTGAGTATCCTGGAATGGTTGTTTCCCAGGGACGAGACGACTGGTACCGAGTCAAGGTAAAGAACTCCGAAAGAATATTGGTAGATATCCATTGGTTCT
>JAEOTY010000160.1 GCA_016839625.1 Candidatus Hodarchaeota archaeon | reverse complement strand
GGATTCAGTTAAGCTTGAAGAACCTCTTCCCTACCACAATAATAGCACTTGATAAAAGAACAGCTACAAACATAAACCCAGGGGTACTCTGCGCTTTTTCTGTTGTCGTTGTAGTCGGTATGGTTGTTGTTGGTGTGGTTGTGGTCGTTGATCATTCTAGTATAAAAGCTTAATTACTAAAAAAAAGAAAAAAGGGGGAAAAAGAGAGTGGATATTCCTAGTATTGTTTTCTTCGTTTCAGAAACACGAAAACAGCCAGTAGAGAAAGGAACACGAACGGAAGCTCAAAACCAGGTCCACCTGAAATAGTTGGCTCCGAAGATGTTTCTCCTGTTGTTGTTGTTGTGGGAGGAGCTGTAGTAGTAGGATCAGGATTGTCAATGGTTATAGTAAAGACAATGGTTTTTTTGTTACCCCACTCGTCAAAGACTTCAATTGTAACAGTGTACGAACCATCAGGGATGACTGTTGTGTCAAGAGCAAATGTACCAGTCCAGGTACCTGCAGCGAGGTTGAGTAGGATGTTGTGGGTCTGATCTACACCAGTGCCTTTGATATGTATTGTCGCGTTTGTAACCTTACTTTCATCAGTGACGCTTACTCCAACGTTGACAGTTCCAGCATATGTTGTACCACTCACGATCCCAGTAATGGTGACATCTGGAACAATATCTTCCCATCTTCGAAGATGGACATCGAAATAACACTCCTCAACGATGACTTCACCAGTGAAAACATCTGTGTAAATTAGCCAGACCTTGTAATGGCCGACCTTGCTGAAAACATATTCGATCTCTTTACTGGCTCCTGGGTTTTCTTCAGTGAGGACAACGGATGGTTCATAGAAGACAGAATCGTTAGTAATTCCATCGTCAATTAAGACTTCGACTTCATAGACAGCGAACACCGGACTAATCATACCAACGTAAATGTTTGTCCAGACATCGACGAAAACATCATACTCCTGGATGTAATAAATATCAAACTCATCGTAATCGTACACATAGAACCAGCACCATTCTTCATAGTACCAGTCGTTTGTTTTGTCGTAAACCTCGAATAACACATCATAGTAGCCAGTGACACTAAATAGATACTCAATATCTTCAGGGAAGAAAGATCTCATACCACAGGAGTTATCATACAGCATTGCATCAAGCTCCTCAAAGATGAGATATTCTACACCCGCTTCGTCGTATAAATACACAAAGACATCAAAGAATGAATCAACAGACATTGTATCGAACCCGAAGTCGATCGAAGTATAGCCTCCGAGCTCAACAAAGTTTTCCTGTTCAATGTACATCCATATATCCTCGACCCACCACCAGCAATAATCCCAATAGACCTCTCCTGTGTCTAGATCAGTCATAATGAACCAGATATCATAATATCCTGACTCATTAAAGACAAAGTAAACTGAATCATCAAAGAAGTCATATGTGGAATCAATGAATGAATATTTTGAAACATCGTAGAGGGTTGTATTTACTGTTCCATTGTCTAATAGTAATTGAATACTGAAATTGGCTTTTTGACTGTAGTACCAATCGGCACCGAACCAAATACCTACTTCGTCACCAACCATTGCATCATATTCTTGTTCGATCCACATCTCAAAGTACTCTTCGACTTCATACCAGCAGTAGTACTCCCAGACTGTACTAGTGTTAAGATCCATGATTCGGAGAATGACATCGTAATCGCCAGTTTCATTGAAGAAAAACTTAATACCCTGTGTAAACTCATAATCACCAAGATACCTTCCATCTATTATGATTGAATCGTTCTTATACAGGGTGACCTGCGATGTCCCATCGTCCAAGAGCAGCTCAACACTGATGTTATAATAGTAATAAGCTGCCCAGTTCTCTATGTCAATGTCAATAGTTGTATTTTGATCTACCAAAACATGATTTTCCTGGTAGATGTCGATTTCTAGTGATTCCTCAACTATGTAATAGCACCAGAAGTAGTACATTTCATTGTTTGTCGTATCGTTGACGACAAACCAAACCTGATAGGTGCCAGTTTGATTAAAAATTATATTACGCCAATCATATCCAGAATTTCCATTTGCTACATCCACTTTATGACTATTATTGAATAATGTCTGATTGGTGGTACCATTATCGAGATAAACTTCGACCGTACAATTAAATGAGCTACCAAAGCTACCCAATGATACCTCATACTCCATATATGTTTCTTCATAAAGACCGACGGTTGTGTCTTGTTTAAAATCGAACCAGAACTCATAGATATCAAACCAACAATAATCTGCCCAGAGAGTTTCATTGTTCGTGGCATTTTTGATAAGGAACCAGACATCGTAGTATCCTGGTTCAGTGAAAATGACTGAAATAGGCGGAGGAGTGAAGAGACGTGATCCTCCAACTGTGAAATTGTGATTCTGGTAGAATTGTGTCTGATTATAAGTTCCATTTGATGTAATTATTTCAAGGTTCACAGACGCATTATAGTCACCGGCGAATCTTGCGCCAAAGGATATCGAATACGGAACATCGTTCACTACACCCTCGTGTGTCTGCATGATCATACCGAACCAGTCACCTGTATACCCGTAATTCATATCGTACCCATACACATCATAATAGCACCAGTCGTAGTAATACTGTGAGGTGTTCACATCGTACGCAACGAACCAGACATCGTAATAACCAGTATGGTTGAAGTTCACCGTCACCACCTCATGGAACATTATACTTGGATAGAAATATGCCTCTAGGTTTTGATACCCAAGAGTGTGTTTGTTCATGGTAACACTGTCATTACGGAAGATAGAGGTATTCGTTATTCCATCATCAAGGAGTATTTCGAGGTTCCAAGTGTGGTTGAGTAAGGCAAAATCAACGAACACAAATTGTATTTCTGTGGTATAACTGTTAATTATATCATTCTGATATTCGATATAATCCTGGATAATATCGAAGTATATGTCTGCGTACACCTGATAGTAATATCCCCCATATGGCGTAGACCAATAATTAGAATAATCACGCGAATAGACACTAGCTTGGATAATATAGGTTCCTGGCTCGTCGAACATTATTGTGAAACTTCGATTACACCACCCCATATATTGGAGAATAATTGATTCAGTATGGGTAAAGACTCCATAGACTTCAACATCTAAGAGGAATCTGGTTTTTGTGGGGTAATAGGAATAAATGCTGACATTTAACACTGTGCTTTTGCTCAAGTTGACCATATTCTCATATCCAATGAGAATCGATACCAAGGCTACGTCTACTTTTTTCAGCGGATTGACTTTCTTACCAGTAATTAGTGGTTCAAATGTGTCACTTAGCGGATTAACAGAACTACTGACAGTAAATGCAACCAAAGAAAAGATGACTACGAGATATAGTATTCTTTTTTTTTCTTTCATTTTTAAACTACCTTAAAACTATTTATCATATTTTTTTACTGTTAAACAGGCTTATTCCTTTGCCAATATCCTCAATAAACGTGTTTAAAAATATAGTATGATTCTTCAAAGGAATTTACCCACTTAATGAAAAATGGAAAAACAGTATGCTATTCACTACGAGTAAGTTAATAAAACTTATTTAATTATTTTATAGACAAATAAGGGAAAATCGCTCCGTTCCTGAAATTTGGGGGTGAATTCTATCGAGAACTACTTTTTACATCTTAGAATAGACGTCTTTATAGTTCTCACGAATAAATTTCTTATCGATCTTCCCAACACTGGTTCGTAGGATAGTATTCACAAAGAGAACTTCATCAGGAAGCTGCCATTTAGCAAATTTTTCAGCAAGATGTCTAAAAATATCCTCCTTATTCACTTTTAGTTCGTCTCGTAAAACTACCAAAGCTAACGGCCGTTCTTCCCATTTCGGATGAGGACAACCAACAACCGCTGCTTCAAGAACTGAAGGATGTGAGACAATGGCATTCTCCATGTCTACAGAAGAGATCCATTCACCGCCACTCTTTATTAAATCTTTCAAACGGTCGGTAATTTTTAGGAAACCATCAGAGTCAATAGTACCAACGTCTCCGCTTCTGAAATACCCATCTTCAGTAAATTGAACTTCAGAGCCAGGGGCTTTGTAATAGCTCCCAGAAACCCATGGCCCACGGAGGAGAATCTCACCAGAACTTTCACCATCGTGAGGAAGTTCGTTACCAAATTCGTCCACAATTTTAACATCAAGTCCAACAACAATATACCCCTGTTTCCTTTTGAGATCCCATCTCTCTTCCTCGGAAAGCTTCTTGTCTAATACTGGGGTAACTCGATTTAAAGTAACAATAGCATGTGCTTCCGTAGAACCATAGGAATGGATTATTTCAGCTCTAGTTAAATCCCAGAAACCTTTCATCATTACAATAGGAGGTTCAGATGCTCCTGAAATAAAACGCGTTCTGGATAAATCAGGTTTCGGATCCATTTTACGAATGTATTCTAACATAGGCATCAAAATTGCAGGTGCGCCATTAGATATCGTCACTTTTTCCTGAATTAGAATCTCAGTGAGTTCTTTTAGATCATTTAGACTATACTTACCAGGAAAAACGAGTTTAGCGCCTACTAATGTAGCTGCATAAGGGGTCCCCCATCCTATCACATGAAACATTGGGACAATTTGGAAAAGACAATCATTGATAGAAATCGAAGCATTAGCCGCATACATCATTGCTTGAAGATAAACATCCCTATGGGAATAGTAAACTCCTTTAGGCCTTCCTGTGGTACCACTGGTGTAACAAGCGGAATACGCGGAGGTTTCGTCCAAGTTAGGCCAATTGTTTATTGGTGTTGTTTCACTTAAAAGATCTTCATAACTGTAGATTGGAGTAAGTGATGTAGAAATATCATTCAACGCTTTATCAGTGAGAATTACATATCCTTCGACTCTCTTACATAAGGGAGCAATCGCTTCAGCAACATCAATCAGACTTTCATCTACAAAGATGAGTTTTGCTTCTGCATGGTTCACTACATAACTTAATTCTTGTGGGGCGAGACGCAAATTCAAGAGAAGCATCACTGCTCCAGTTCCAGGTATGCCAAAGTAAATCTCGAAGTGTCTGTAAGTATTCCACGCAAGGACACCAACTTTATCTCCAATTTCTATTCCTAGTAAATTTAAAGAGCTTGCTAAGCGGTTTACACGTTCATAAGCATTGTTGTAGGTATAGCGAAACAATGATCCATCGTGTTTCCTACTGACAATCTCTTGTCTACCAAAATTTCTTGCCCCGTGTTTGAGAAGATTTGTCACATTCAGCTGATAATCCTGAGAAGTGGCAGGGAATCCCTTAATAATATTCAAAACACATTCTCCTTTACTTAAAATAAGCGAGAAAAGATCTAAATTCAAAAAAAGCTATTAGATTTTATTGATTTCTTTTGAATCGTGAAAGGTTTTTCCTTAATTTAATGGAAAATTTAACATGTCAGCGATTTTCTTATGTAATTCGCTCGTTGAAGGATCAGATCTGTTTATCATTACAAGAAATGTATATAAATCTCGAACATCTAAATTTAACTTTATTATTAGATCTTCGTTTACTTCAATCCAATTTTTAATCAGAGTGTGAGTTTCTTTCTTAGATTCAACTAATGAGGTGAGAAGTAAGTCAATAGAGTCTGATGGTAAGTCAGGATTGAAATGTTTAAGAACGCTTACAATATTTTTGAATTTTGAGTTTTCTTTTAGTTCCTCGATAGGCTCACCAATCCATAGGAATAATCTAGCTGTTCTACCAAAGTAATGAGTAACATGACGGCCTTCTTTGATGCTTGCAATGATCTCTACAAATCCATTTTCCTCTAACTTATGTAAGTGGAAATAAACGTTTGATACTTTAATTTTAGTAGCAAGTCTTTCTTTTATGAGTTTATGCAGCTCTTTAGAAGAAAAAACATGTCTTATGATGGAACGATCCACGCTATCATCATACTCTTCTATCCCCTCTCTAAGGATGTCTAAAATTTCTGATCTAACTTCTTGATGAATGAATTTAATTGGTGGTAAACCCTCAATTTCTAAAATCGCAGGAACGTTCTGCCAATGTTCTAGTATTTTTTTCTTAAGATTTGGATCAGATAATTGCCGAGGTAGTTTCCTGATTTTTCCTTTTCCTTTTTCTTGAGGATCGTTTATTCGTTTGGATTTCATCATGATTGCCACAGAGAAAGTGTTTATAAATATGACGATTTAGTCAACTACTAAATGGTGGTTTGAAGGAATAAAGAGGAATCGTTGATGTCTGCTAACAATAACTCTACTTTACAGCAAGATAATAGTATTAATCATAATCTAACAGGGTATATTTTCTTTTGGATTGGTCAACTAATTTCTTTGTTGGGTTCAAGTGTTGTACAATTCACAATTATCTGGTGGATAACACTTGAGACTGGAAGTGAATTCTTCTTAGCATTATCAACGTTTTT
>JAEOTY010000159.1 GCA_016839625.1 Candidatus Hodarchaeota archaeon | reverse complement strand
CCTTCTACCACGGACTTACATCGCTCTAAAAGAAATAGAATGGCTTGTGCGATTTCCTCTTCCTCAACGATAACAATATCATCCAATTGAGATTGGATAAGTGAGAAAGTAAATTCGCTAGGACTCTTTATCGCTATTCCATCGGCAATGGTATTTCCCTTGCTTGTTTGAATTAACTTTTCTTCTTTAAAAGATCGATAAGCTGCGTTCATCTCTCTAGCTTGAACGCCAATGACGCGACAATTTGGTTTTTTTGCTTTTATAGCTGTTGCTATCCCTGAGATTAGTCCTCCTCCTCCAATGGGACATATAACTAGGTCTGCATCAGGTAGATCTTCCAATATCTCTAATCCAATGGTTCCTTGTCCTGCAGCTACATATGGATCATCAAATGCGTGTACCAGTGTCAGATTGTCTTTTTCTCCGATCTTTTTTGCTTTAGAAAACGCTTCCTCAAAGCTATTACCATATAGAATGACTCGCCCTCCATAACCCTTGGTTGCCTCTATCTTTGGGATTGGAGCGTTTTTAGGCATAACAATCGTTGAGTTAATACCAAATAAAGTTGAAGCTAATGCTACACCTTGAGCATGATTTCCTGTGCTGACTGCAACCACTCCTTTCTTTCTTTGTGTTTCTTCTAGATGAGCTATCTTATTATATGCACCCCGAACTTTAAATGAACCTGCCTTCTGTAAATTTTCATGTTTCAGGTAGACCTCACAACCAGTCATCTTAGAGAACGTAGATGAATGATTCAATGGAGTTCGTTTTACTTTTCCCTTGAGGGTTTTTTGGGCTTCAATAATGTCATCTATTGTCAGTTTATTCAAAACATTTACCTCATAAGAGAGATTTCCTCTTGTTCTAGATCATTGTAACGGAGACAGGATGAAATTTAATTATTTTTAAAATAGTTACCTATAAGCATAATTCTTCTTATAGTGGTTTAAGGCATTGATAACGCCTGTGTGAAGAGCATCTGAATCATCTTTGAACGTTTTATTTATTTGTGTCTCAAATATCTCAAGAATTTCTTTAGCTTGATTGATCCTCTCATCAGGAGAGCTTCCTGCACCAGCTTCTGTTTCTATTAATCCCATTTCATGTTGTTTTTGCCATTTTCTTAACGATCGCCATAGATATCCCTTAACAGCCATTTTAGTGACAGAAATTTCTTTAGATATTATTACTGCAAATTCATCAATGATCTTTTTCTGGATCTCATCCGCTTTAATGGTTTTGAATTGATCTTCAGTCATTATTAACAACCAACTTTTCGGTATTCTAAAAAAATGACTAACTTTATTTATGTATCTGTTAAAACCCCTGATTATCCAGTATCTTGAACTTCTGGGTTGAATGGACAGCAGGGAATTCATGATTCAGAATAAGGTATGAAATTTCCATCACTGTCAAAAAACCGATATTTTCTTCTCGAAGCTGTTAGAAAGCGCCACATGACATTTCTTCTCTTTAGATATCGTAAAACCTTGCCTGTCCCTGTTATTTGACGCATTTTAGGCACGAACTCTTTTGCTACTATTTCTGGATAATCTGAGAGTATATTAAAAATTCGACGTGCATCAGATGTAGCATTCTTAAGCAATAAATCTGTCATCATCATTCCTGGAAGAAGCATATGAGTTCCTATATTCGTTTCATAGGTTTCTTTTACTAGTGATTTAGTAAATTGGGGAATACTTGCCTTTGTTGCACCATAAGCAGCGCTATTAGGGCTAGCTCGGCCATCTGCTCCCCACCCCGACACGTTGAAAATATGGCCGTTATTCTGAGGCATCATCACTGTAAGGGCTGCTTTACACCCATAAAATGTCCCCAAAAGATTGGTATTAATCACCATCTGAAATTCTTCTTCTGAAACGTCTACTAATGGATTCCTTGTTATACCAGCCGTTCCAGCATTATTAACCCAGATGTCTATTATCCCCCACTCTTGAGAAGCTAGATTAGCTAAATCCATTATGTTCTTGTAGTCCGCGACATCACAGGGCAATCCAAGTATATCCGCTGATGGAAATTGCTTTCTTAAACTGTCAACAACCTGATCAACCCGTTCTTTATTTCGGGACGAAATAGCTACATTGTCTCCAGCTTTAAGAAACTCCTTAGTTAGCGCAAGTCCAAATCCCTTCGTATTACCAGTAATTACTACATTCAAAGACAATTCACCTAAACATAGTATTTTACTAAACTAAACCTGTTAAAGTATAAAGTATTAAATTTTCTTTGGTCTTCTTTTTACTTGAAGAAGTTTCTTTATGTCATCAGTGTCATCTATCATTAACAACCTAATCCATAGCCAGCGTCCATCACGTAATTGTTTCGTTTCATCTATTAATTTGCGAGTTTTCGTGCTTAATTCTTCTTGGATTAAAAGAGCTTTTTCAGATTCCTTCTTACCAAGAGTAATCAATATGGTAAATCCACCCATCTCAGGGAAGAGGGAGCATAAGGTTCTACCACTTTTCCGATAACGTATTGTCCAACCATATTT
>JAEOTY010000158.1 GCA_016839625.1 Candidatus Hodarchaeota archaeon | reverse complement strand
TATGTTAATTGGTGTGTCGTCAACAACCCAATAGAAGATTTTTGAGTTACGATTGGTAGCTTCATCGAAGACAGTAATGTTAAGGACATGGCCACCATCCACTGAGGGAACAGTTGTTAAATTAGCTGAGATGGGGTTATTATCCCATTGACATTGTGTTAAGTAGGGTGTCTCACTAAACTCAATTGAAATATTCTCCCATGAATTAATTCTGGTATTATTTGTAGGTGATAGCAGTAGTATGTCTATTAAATCGGTATCTACAAAGAAATTATAATGATAATGCCAAAATTGACCCTCTATATTGCCAACATAGATATCTAAATAGTGTGTGCCATCAGGGCCAGGAACAGTGGGCATTCGACTGCTATTTGCCTCGCCATCCCACGAGAAAATCCTAGTAGCAGGAGTATCTGAAAAGTAAATATCTAAAATATCACCAGTCTCGGCAAAACCCCCATCAATATGAGAAGTCACGTTAACTAAGATTTTAACAACAAAAAAATAGATTTCATTATTCCAGCGGCCATTTAGACTGTCATTAACACTTACTGAAACACGATATGTCTTGCTTACAGATGGGAGTGTAAAGTTAATAGAAATATTGTGGTCTGTAAAAGTCTGAATGGGAAGGTTATCTATTTGATATTGATAAACATCAGGATTTTCACCAAATGAAAAATTTAAGAATGAATAGGGGTCAATTACAGAATTATTTTGGGGGGAATTGAGTGTAATCATAATTTTAATATGAAAGACGAATCGTGCAGTCTTCCAGTTTAGCGCAGAATCAGCTACCGAAACATCAAGAATGTGGGTGTCACTGGAAAGGGGAACCTTTGAGAGTTCTGTCGAGTTGTCTTGTCCGTCCCAACTGTAATACTCAAGATAAGGGATTTCGCTAAATTGAATGTCGATAGTCTCGTTTCCTTCCACAATAGAGTCATTATCAGGTGATAAAAGTGTAATAGACTCTATTTTTGTGTCATCAGTTAAATAAAAATAGTGGAAATCTCTTCTGTTGTATGATTGATCCATAAGAAAGATGTAGAGGTCATGTCCAAACTCACCAACAGGGACATCGGCTAAAGTCTCTTGGTAAGAACCATCATCCCACTTATAGAGTGCTTCTAAGGGTGACTCGCTAAATGTAAGATTAATAGGAGTACCACTTTGTTGATAGGTATCATTTGGGGGAGATAGTTTAACATTAATCAATGAAAAAAACTGAAATTTAGCATAGCCTATGTTACTAGCATTGTCACTAACCCAAACCTCAAGTGAATGAAGACCGCTAGATGTTGGAATCGATCCTGGAGAAGTCTGGTTTGAACCTCCACCCCAAGAATATTTTTCCCAACAAGTAATGTTCCCACTAATTTCATCATCAAAATCAATACTTACATTTGTCCAGGCTGGGACTAATTTGGGTATTTTAGCTCTAGGGTCAATGACCAAGACATTCCCTGTGTTTGTTATAATTGCAACATCTGTTCTAGTATTACTGTCGAGATCTTCCGATATGAATCCATTAAAGCCTGATGATGTCTCGTAATCCCAGTTTAATTGACCATCTTTACAGTCAAAGTTCTTGATGAAAGAATTTCCATCAAATACTAGAACTTCATTTTGGAAATCTTGATCAAAGTCATCAACTAATAGATGTTTGATATAAGATGAGGAAGCCGTAACATCCCACATTATTGAACCATTATCATCATATAATAATATAAGGTGACCATTACCAGTCGAACAGACAATACCCTCAATTGTAGAAGTTATCTGATAGATATTTTGACCTGTTGCAATATTCTTAGACCAATTAAGAGCTCCATTAGTCACATTATATTTATAGACAGACCCATTGGTTGAGGAGAGATATAAATAATTATTGTCAATAAAAGCATCTTCAAGCGTACCAATAGGTAAGCTGTAGTTGAGGATTAAATTTCCAGTAGTTGCATTAAAAATAGTCACAAAAGAACTCTGATTAATTGAAATGACCTCATTATTAGAGTCACCAAAGAAATTGTCTAAGAAGAGCACTTTTTGGCTATACAGGTAATCAGTATTGTTTTTCGACCAAATTGGATAACCAGAATAGTTAAAAGCATAAAGAGCGTCTTCATGGAGACTATATAGGATCTTTGATACATTGTCATTAGCAATTGAGACAACTGAAGATATGAGAGTAGTATTACTCCAGACTGTTTGGCCATTTGTAACATTAATTGAACGGATGACTCCATCACTTAGGCCTATGAGACATGAAGATTTATTGAAGACCTTGATATCTGTTATTGGTGCAGAATAGACGATTGTTGAATATAAGGCATCCCCGTAACGACCGTTGAGAGTGTACATTCGGCCATTTGAACTACCAACTAAAATATCTGGAATATTATTTCCTGTTATATCAGCTAAGTCAATAGATTGTAAAGATCCAGAAGGATAAGACGAACTCCAAATCTCAATGTCTTTGCCACTTGGTGTATATGTGAAATTTTCTGGGGAGTTTAAAATTATGTCAGGTGCCTGATTGTCACTGATAAAAACAAATTTTGAATAAGACCATAAACTTGATTCTGACTCGACTTTCACTTCCAGAATATGCGAGCCATCCTCAAGAGGGAGTGGTCTAAGAATATTTTCAAAATTAGGTCCCTCATCCCAGCGATAGAACTCTGTAGTAGGAGTTACAGTTGAGCCATTTGAATCAGTAAAATTGATCTGAATGTCTGTGCCACCTTTAACTATAGAATTATTCAAGGGAGACATTAAAGTAATATTTATGCTATCAGAGTTACCTACAGACATTAAAGAAATTTCTGAGGAATTAATATTGAAATGCAATACAGAGGTTGATAAGTCAATATTATTCGACGGAAAATTACAAGAAATTTTTAATAAAATAATAAAAAGAAGTATAAAACTGTAGATTACTACCCTTTTGCTCAATTTAATACCCCATATATTGGCCTTATTGCATATTAATCCTCTTTCTTGAATTTATTAATAATTTTGATTTTGATATAAATTAATACCTAAAGAATAACTATAGATTTGTCTTCAAGTGCCTTTTTGAATTTTTTGATTATTTATTGAAAGTATAGATGGATTAAGCAATTAATTAATCATATTCATACAACTATGAAATATCATAAATAATATCACGATTTGTTTTCTGTATCATAGTCTGTACAGGTATTCCTTTATATGTCTTAAATACTCAAAAGAATAAAACTATATAAAAAGATTGCGTAATAATGGAATTAATAAAAACATTACCGTAATCAATGACAAACGAACGAATAATAGTTCAACAAAAATGGCAAATATTAATAAAGAGAGTAATATCAACAAAAAAAGTGGTTATTCATAGTGAGAGTAGGTTATTATGAATAAAAAGAGTAGAAAAACGCACATGAAAATACTCGAGGCATTAAATGAGCACATAAAAAAATCAGGAAAGAATAGATTTTTTAAGTCGGATTTTCGGGAAGTAAGAGTTCGACCTGATACTGCCGGTGAATGGTTTCGAATAATACATTATTGTCAAACTGAATTACCGAGAATAAAGATTATAGAAATGGGGAGAAACGTCATAATTGAGATATTGGGTGAGGAAGGAGAAGAGTAGATTTCAATATTTGGAAACTAGAACAATGACTTTAAGAAAATAAAATCTACCCACAAAAATTCTTAATACTTCTTAATTTTACATATTGGTGCAACCAATAATTGATGGGAAATGACTTAATATTTAATTGGGAGATGAATCATCTATAAAAGGGTTCCAAAAATAGACTAGTAAAGTACTACTGAAGATAGTGATCTGAGAGAAAGAACAGGGTAAGCAAAAACTTTTAATTACTACCAATTCGATATAGACAAGGTTAACAACAAGAATACATGATATAAGTAATTCGGAGAGTAGAAAATAGTATAATAACACGAGATATCGTTTAGGAAATAATGTCATAGAAATAATGATAAGGAGACTAATAGTAAGAATCATTTGTAAAATTCCGAACATGGAAATAGGTACTCCTAGAAATGTGCCATATTCACGAAAAGCTTTTACTATTTCGGGTGAATTTTCACCACAACAACTTATGCCAATAATGTAGTCAATTGTCTGGTAAGTTAAAATAATAGCAGAAATAACAGAGAGGATAAAAATCGAAAAGAATCTTATTTTCGAGATGTTTTTTAGTGAAAGAATTTTTTTGAAATTAGTACTTATGGGAATAAGAAATTCTACAACCAAATTATGAGCCTCAAAATGAAAAGTGTATTAGTATGATTTTATTTCATTATTTATCTTTTCTCTAATTAATTATTCTCTTTTCTGGGACAATAGCTCGATCAGAACGTACCATTGTTTGGTGACCATACACAGAAAGTATCACAACTACTAAAATAATTTCTAACAATACATTATAAAACAAACCATAAGTTGTTTTATAATTTAAGAATAGTAATCCAGAGATATTTAATGTAGCATGAAACATTATCATTGCCAACATAGATTGATTTGTATTGTTATAAATCCAAGTCATAATAATTGATAGAAGGACGGTCTCCCCGACAAATATTGGAAAAGGTATAAATGTATAAATATCTCCAACAGAGGGGAAGAAATATAGTGGGAGATGCCAGATACCCCATACTATCCCTACCAATAGGGAATTAATAAAGGAGTTACTATTTTTCTCTAATTCGTGTGTGGCATATCCTCTCCATCCGTATTCCTCCCGCATAGGATTTGCTAAAGGTAAAATATTCCATATATATGTTACCACTAATAACCAAGGAAGATGTGTAATATATTCTAATAATAGTGAATAAGATTTCTTACCACCACTAATTAAATTTAATTGGGACGCCATAAATTGAACTGCTGGAATAAGTAATAATATTGTTAAAAACCACATTGGTTTAATGTTCTTTACATTAATTGTACTTACAAATGTTTTTTTTAGTTCCACGAATCCTCCATATAAATAGATGAATATTAATCCGACTATTGTTGGTACACTTCCTCCTATTAAATTCAACAGTTCATATTCTCTATTGGAAAAACCTAAATTGATTATGTCAATACTTGTTAGAACGGCTGGTAACCAAATTATCCACGAAATTGATATTACTAAACCAAAAAAAATTAGTACATCGTGATTGTTTTCAATATACTCCTTAACTTCATTGGTTACATTCATTTTATTATTGCTTTCCCATTTTTCTATAGTAAGATTTAATTTATCTTAAGAATAAAAGAATGGTGATAAATCATCATTTATCTTTTTTTCTTAAAACTCATCAAAACTATTATAGTAAATATTACAATAGAAAAACTTAGACCAGAAATGCTACCCCCATAAACACCTCTTCCCTGATCTCTTTGACGATCAATTCCTATACTAAATGCGAAATCATTTGTATCTTCTGCTGTTGTACCTGTAGAACTTTGTGCTATAACCTTGACATTATACCATTCATCATCTATTTGGGATATATCCCAAGTACAAGAATTTGTAGATAAATCTGACTGAAGCAATATCCAGTCCTTAACATTCTTAGGGTCGTAATTTTCATCAAGTCCGTAATATACCGAATATTTAACTTCTTTATCCTTTGGATACACTTTAGATTCAATCCAACTGATTGAAAACGTTGATTTAATTGCCTCGGATCCTATTGGATACGTGATTCTTGGAACAGAAACAATTTCATTCCATATCTCTTCTTTAGGTTCAATTATTGGCTTATCATCAGTATTGTTGCTGACACCATCAATGATATAACTAACCTCTGATACACCATTAACACTACTTCCTTCTTCATTAATATGATCATTCCAGAAATTAAAACTGAAATTGTTTGGTAAGTCTTTATTTGGATTTAGATTATCATCACAAGCTTGAACCACTATATCCTTTTCCTTATAGACAATTATTCCTTCGTTAATACCTGTAACTTCAAATACAGCATTATTACTTCCAATAAAGTTATTCCAGGAAACTTGAACTCCT
>JAEOTY010000157.1 GCA_016839625.1 Candidatus Hodarchaeota archaeon | reverse complement strand
GATTGGCTTGATACAGAAGGATATGATACCACTGTTTGGTCCGATGGAATAGAGTCTGAATCCGATAGTTCTTCTGTATTAACTAACGCTCCAATCTACATTCAGCCCTATATTAATTCTCTATTGTCATTAGCATCAAGTGATCCAAATGTTTTCTTTGGAGGGATTCTTTTAACGGGAATTATATCAATTTTAATCTATCAGAGAAGACACAAAAAGTCTTTAGATTAAAGAAAAATACCAATTATATCATAATGTATCGATATCCAACCTTAGGTGAATTAATTTCACTCTTTTAGTCGCTAAGACTTTTTTGATTTCATCTTTTTTTATGGTAAAATGCATTAGAGTCTAACTTTTTAACAAATAAGATTCTTCTTATACTGGAATAAAAATGAAAGTTGTTTCTGAGTTTATTTGGGTGTTCCTGATCGGAATCATTGGAATGGCTCTTTTTATCCCAAGAGTAACCCAAAATCACTCAATGACAAAAAATTCATTTGACCTAGAACCTATTTTTTCAGTTCATCTTATTGAACCAACATCAAGTCCAGTACGAAAGCTAAATTCGCAGGTTATAGTAGAAGAATTTCCTAAAATTGGCATTAACGCAGAGTTAGACTTAATTAGTTGGGCAGCATTTGGCCCCAGATGCACTGATGAAGAGGTAGGAACATATGATGAAGGTGGTTATGATATCTGCTTCTTTGGTATGTCATTAGGACCTCCTATTAGACATCCTGGGGCTTCAATGAAGGAGGTATATGGAGCAGACGCAATCCCCCCAGCAGGATACAATGTGATGTATTGGGCTCCTGGTACAGATTCAGTTGGTAGGAGTTATATGACCTATCGTGTAAATGAATCAAATCAACTTATCAAAGAGATCAATAATAACTGGAATCTTACAGAAACAAAAGAGGACTTAAAAACTTGGCAAAAAATCTGGTACGATGTTATGCCCAATATCTTGATTTATAACCAGTATGAGGTGCACGCTATCTCCACTGGCTTATATGGCTATGACCCGATAGCTATAACTCCAAGGCAGATAAGTTACATCAATCCATCATCTTATTGGGAATCAATTTGGACAACAAATGATTATACAGGTACAATTGGAGAAGTCGTGCTTGCATCCTCTACTAGAGGAGATTCTTTTAATCCTCTTATTGCACACGATGTTTATGCCCAATATAGTTCTGTTCCAATTACGGATGGGCTATTGGGTTTTACGTCCTCAAAAAAACTGAATCTTCCCTTTGGTATCAATCGATCTCAATGGATGCTAGACAACTTTGGTACCACAGAATACTTGAAATTGTACACTCGAATTGCGGATGGAATGGGTACTTTTTCTGCTGATGGACTTCAATATAATATTTCAGTTCGTGATGATGTCCTTTGGCACGATGACCACCTTCTCGACGCATGGGACGTTGCTTTTTCTTTTCAAGCACGAATGATTCCATACAGTTATTACAATGGGCGTCCTAGATACTACGGAGGGTATGGATTTTACAACGATGAATGGTTGAAACCTTTCGGTTATGAGAACAAAACCATTCATAGCGGTAATTATTCATTTATTGTTGAAGACAAAGATAGTAATGGATTTTATGAACATATTAGTTTTCAATTGAACCAAACATGCGTGGAGTTTGAAACAGACTATTTGATATCACCAATACTCCCTGAACATATTCTTGGGGATCCTAAAAATCATGGTTTCAGTGAAAGTGGTGATTTTGACCCCTCAAACCATTGGTTGGTTCCGATCAATGAGTGGAATTCCCACTCCTATAATACAGCAAACCCCACTGATCCAAGTGGGTATAAAGGGCCCATTGGGTGCGGTTCTCTGATATTCAAAGAGTATGATCCGACAGAGGGAATCGTTTTTCTTGAGAAATTCGAGAATATTAGGTGGGATAACTCCACTGGTGCTTGGGTGAATGATACACAAAACAAGCATTTCCTTGTCAAGGACGGAAAACTTTCACAGATGCCCACAAAGGCTACAATCATTGTCGCGAGTAGGGACTCATCCTTCACTGATATGAAAACTGGAAAAGTCAACATTATAGACCCTCAATTCACTATGGCACATATTATAGACGAGCTCCAAGCTGAAACAACAGTTCAACCTATTCTGTCAGTCGAGAGTGCTTGGCAAGCAATGTACTTTAATCCAAAGTTTGAACAAGATGGTGTTTATCACCTTAATAAAAAAGGAGTAAGACATGCGATTTCCCATATCGTCCCTCGTCAAGCAATAGTTGAGAGCCTATTGAATGGATTAGCGTGTCCAGCTTATACCCCACTTCCCCAAAACTCGTGGGCAGCATTACCTGAAAAAGATTTAATCACTTATAAGCAATCATTATTAGCAACAGATGGTACGACTCCAGAGGAAGGAGAAACAACAGCCTATGATAGTTATAATATCAGCCTGGCCTTAGATTGGCTTGATACAGAAGGATATGATGTTTCTGATTGGCGTAATATAACCACAATTTCCTCTAATCCTCCTAATGGCATTTCATCCCATATTAATTCACTTTTAACATTACTATCGAATTACCCAAATATCTTATTTGGTGGATTTCTCTTAACTAGTATTAGTATTTTCCTTGTATATCTAAGAAGACACAAAAAGACTTTAGATTAATCATAAATTACTAATATAATAGCACCAATGGTTAATTGTTTTCGAGAAAATTTCGTTTGACTACGATTCCATTTTATTAATAATGAAAATTTTAACTTTTTACGTGATTTCAAAGGATAGGATGATTAGGATGTTTGATATATTACTCAATGAACAGGAAAAAGAGCTTAAATATCGAGCAAGGGAGTTTGTGAAAACCATCCCCAACAGCTGGTTAAGAAAAATGGATAAAGACGAGATCCATTACCCTACTGATTATGTTAAAGCTGTAGCGGAAAAAAATCTCCTTGGTATTCGCTTTCCTTCAGAATATGGTGGTCAGGGATTGGGTTGGGTTGCAGAAGTGTCAATACTAGAGGAAATAGGTGTCCTTGGAGCTTCCCTTGGATGTTTATATTCTCTACCGAGTATTGTTGGCGAGGCAATTAATAGGTTTGGTAATGAAGAACAAAAACGAAAATACTTAGAACCAATCATCAGAGGAGAATTATTTTGCGCAGAAGCTTTAACTGAACCAAGAGGAGGTTCTGATTT
>JAEOTY010000156.1 GCA_016839625.1 Candidatus Hodarchaeota archaeon | reverse complement strand
TATTACAAATAATCTTGTTATATTATTTGTTGTCAATAGGATTTCCCCGTTGGCAAGATCACTTAACCCTATTACTAGAAAATTTGCGCTATTCTGATATGGAACCTTGGCCAAATTACTACTTAATTGGGGAGAAGCTTTCTTAAAGGATTGGTGAGAAAAATGTAGATGGTAAATTCGTTAGATTTAAAAAGGTACGTATTTCAGAACTACTCATCAATCGAGTAATATTTAAAAAATTTTACACCTTTTGAGACTTTATTCAGAATTATATCAATTTTTCTTTCTCAAATCGTCTTGTAGACTTTAATTTAGATTAGAATATCTATAACGTAATATCCAATATTAATGGGTTTTATAAACTATTTATTCAGAGAATCTGAAGTCAAATTTTCTTTCGTAGTATCCCTCTTGTGAATTGTGAGTGTTGAAATTAGAATGTTCCAACGATAATCATTAGTCCTCTAGCAGGAAGCAACACATCATCATTTCTTTGTGACAACGTTGACAAACACTTATAAACAGTGGCAAAGTGAAATATTGTGTGATGACTTTCTTAGTCAGTTCGATTTGACAATTATTTCCTAGATTATTGTTGAATAAGAACTACATGACTTTCATTCATCGAAGTCATCAATTAGGAGTTTATAATCATGAGTGAAGATAAAGATACACCACCATCTGATACTGAATTGGAAAAAGGGATGAAAAAATTAGAACATGTTGAAACGAAGGAAGTCCATTCTGAACGTAAGGTCGTTCTAAAATGTACAAAGTGTGACGCGGAACAAGACTTCCCCATATGTGAAGAGTGCGGCGAACCGATGGATTTTGAAGAAACCAAATTCGCTTGTGCTACATGCGACAATGAAACAGCTGTACCAACGCACTGCGGTGAACCGATGGCTCCGAAAATCGTTTGAGTCTACTTGGACGCAGTTTCATCCCATTAATCAGGTCAGTTAAACAATCTTTTTGTGAAGGAGTGTTCAAGCTGGTTCCTGATGGCACTATTCCTTCTATTCAACGAACGAACCAAGGAAACAAACCATTTTCTCGTGATATAATATCAAGGGTTTAAGCACCCTTTCTTTACATTTTTTTACTTCCGTTTGGAAGAACTCTTAAAAGAGATCAAAAAGGAATGGGAGAAGACCAGTAAATTGAATGAATAATAGATAGATGAACCCGAGTACTAACAATATTGCACTTAATGGGGCCATTTTCTTCACGAAATCCATGAATGTGACTGGATGTCCTTCTTGTTGAAGGACTTGAACCCCAATGACCCCAGTAACTGTACCAAAAGGAGTAAATCCTCCACCGAATGTAACTGCATATAAGAGGGTAAACCAAAGAAATCCTTCAATTGGAAACCCGAAAATAGTTTGACTGGCAAATACAGGATCATCAAGCAAGATGTTGATGACTTCGGCTAGTGCTATGGTAATTGGAATGTTTGCTACAATTGCACTCAGTACTGAAATGACTGTGATGATGATAATCGCTAGTATAAGCGGGTCTCCACCAGACACCTCAAGCATAATATTAGCTAAAACTTCAAGGGCGCCTGATATCTGGAGTGTCCCAACCAACACAAAGAGTCCAACAAAGAATAAAATTGAATCTAGTTCAATTTTATGAATAACCTCATTAATATCAACTTTGGTAACAATGATAGCGCAAATTGCTCCACTTATAGCTACAAAACCAACAGATAATCCAATAGTACTCGAAAGGATCAGTCCTGCAACAACAAATCCTAAAACAATTGATCCTAAATAGAATCTTCTTCGTGAATCCACAACAGACCACTCGTCTAGGAAATTTACCACAGTAGGATCAATTTTCTCTTCGTCAGACACTAAGAGTTCTTCTTTAAAAATCACAAATAAATAACCTATTGATACAACGATAGCTACGAAAATAAAAATTGAGTTTACAAGAGTAAAAGTCACAAATGGTATGTCACCAGCTTTTTTACTAGCAATTAGGATACCTGGTAACGACCCGATAACCGTTATTATGCCCGCCATAACTGTAGCGGCAACCTCAGCTAGAATGTAAGGTTTTGGATTTAAATCCAATCCACGGGTGACTGTGATAGTAATACCACTTAGAAGAATAATAGCTGTTGTGTTGTCCAGTATCGCTGATAGAATCATTGTAAGGAAAAATACTAGCACTAAAAGTCTTTTGGGAGTGCCTCGAGAAGCCTTGATAGTCCGAATTGAGACCATATCAAATAAACCTGTGTCTGAAAGAACAGCTACCAAAAGACTCATCCCAAACACGATAGATATGACTTCCCACTCGATAAAGGAACCAAATAACGCCACTTCGAAGAATAAATCTGGGGCTTCTGCTATCTCTATTAACTGTTCCAATGGTAAAGGAAGTTTCCTGCCAATAGCGGTTGATAATTGGTCTGCAGTTAAATGTTCTATTTCATCAGCTTCAATAACTTCTTTTAAATACTCAATTGGGAGTAATTGGTTGAGAAAAATTATCATTAAAATAACAGAGAGTACTGCGCCAAACAAAATGACACGAAGCTTTTCTTCTTCTGCTATTGAAAGAAATGCAAAAATTACCATAAAAAAAAGGACAATTAACATTAGAACTTCAGTGTAGGTAAATACAGATGGGGGAGCTATGAAGAATAGACTGATGATTACCATTATAGCTGTTAGACTTATCGCAGGAACAGAATATTTTTCTGGAATCCTTCCTTTTTCATGATCATAAATCCATACAAAAAGGCTAATGACAAAAAGAATTATCGAGATAATTGTTATCCAAGCAAACAAACTAATCCCTTTTTTGCTACCTGATTATATGCTAAATTAATGTAATTTGGGTTGATCTATTAAATGAACTGCATCAAAAAAAAAATATTCCTGTATCCAATGTTAGGTTACTTTTTAGTATACTTTACCACAATAGGATTTATTTACATCACCCAAAAAGTGGATCCATTATTGATTTTGCTGCAGAATAAGGATCTAAATTCTTTGTGATGACATCGTTGAGGATTTTTTCCCACTGCTGCTTGTTTACTAAATTTTCAAGGATATTGTCAAAGAATTCAACTTTGATTATCTCAAGGATTTCATTCTTACGCCGGGTTAATTCTCGGTCTTTAGCAAATTCCACAGAGTTGTTCAAATGATTGTGAAAGCTCAGGATCGTTTCTGTTAATTCCTCTATCCCTGTTTTATCGATGTTAGATGTTGAGATGATTGGAATTTTCCAACGTCCTTTTTGATCTGCGTTTGGATCAAGGCTTAGCAACATTTTCAGCTCATTTACTATTTCTTGAGCACCTGGCCTATCAGACTTGTTAACAACATAAATATCGGCAATTTCTAGGATTCCTGCTTTTATTGCTTGAACAGCATCGCCAGTTCCAGGAATCCCTAACACACAGCAACAATGAGCTGTCCTTACGATCTCTACTTCACTTTGACCAGCTCCCACTGTTTCCACTAAGATAATATTGTAACCCCCTGCGTCCAAAACGCGTATAGCATCGATGCAAGCACGAGAGAGACCTCCAAGACTTCCGCGTGATCCCATTGAGCGGATAAAAACTCCTGGATCAGTTTGTACATCATCCATCCGTATTCTGTCCCCTAATAGTGCCCCACCGCTAAATGGAGAAGTGGGGTCTACAGCAATAATACCTACTTTTTTCTTACGCTTTCGAAACTCTAATGCAAGATGATTGACTAAAGTTGACTTACCTGAACCAGGCGGACCTGTAATTCCAACAATATATGCTTTTCCTGTAGCTCTAAAAATGGATCCAATAAACTCAGCACATTGGTCAGGATGATTTTCAACTAGAGTAATCGCTTGAGAAATTGCCCTTCGATCTCCCTTTAGGACTTTCTCAACCATATTCTGCATATCAAAGACTCTCAGAAATATTCTTTCAAAAGGAAACATATTTCATAGTCAAATGAGGAAAATTGAGGAATTGAGGCTTGCTGTTATAATATTCGGTCAATAATGGTGATCAAGAAGAATAAGATTACAGAGAAAATGATTCCTATAAATAACGCGAACGCAACAGTCCCTAAATCTGCATCACCAAGAGCTTGAAACCCAGTATAAGCAGCAAATGCCCAAATAATCAATAATCCTCCTAGAATAAAGTACTCACGCCAAGTAAATCTACTTATAAAGCCTCTAGCACTCAGTTAGAATGACCTCCAGTTTTAGCGCTTATAATTTTGATCAATAAGTTCTTAGAGAATTTATTTGAAGGATATATATATAAAAGCTCGGTATTAGAATTCCACATTGTTTTTTCAATAAAAAAGCATCTTTTTTATTTTGCTCTTTGTAATCTATTTGACTACTTTCAATTTCACTCATTGTTTTGCTTCTTTGTCTTTACGTCTCTTAAGTTTAATTGCTGTAATCATACCTTTTTCTTTCATAACTTTCTTCCTTAAATCACTCTCAGTCATGGAAAAGAATTTCCTACCAAATTTTTTAACTCTGTCCCAATCGATTGGAATTGCTAGACCAGGTTCTTCTGGAAGCTCAATAAAACCTTCATTTGGGACGATTGGGGATTTCAAAATACCATCACGATATTCTGGAGCCCAAGAACCTGGTTCATGTGGATATTCAAGTGGAAACTCCCGCCCAGTCAGAGCAGAAGTATGAAGATTGATCCATAAACCAACACCATTAGTCCAGGTATGGGGACTAAAACCTAATCCTTTCTCCTTAATAGCTTCAATGGTCTTTATTGTATCCTTAAAACCAAAAACCGTCACATCAGGTTGATAGAGATCCAGACTGTCGAAATGCAAAAACATTCGTGCCTCATGCCAGCCAGCATTCAGTTCCGCTCCTGCTATTTTGATTGAGCTGGTTTTTCTCAGTTCTGCTAATTCCTCATATGCATGCATCTCTAATGGTTCTTCCAGCCAGTGAATATTTTGATCTTCAACTAAATTAACGAAGTGTTGAGCTCGCTCAAGATCCCATGCAGGTGTTCGATCAACTATTGTCACCAACCACCCCTGATTTGCGTCAATCATTAACGGAAACTCGTGATCTACTCGTGATCGCGTTTCTTTTATTATTTTCACATCTTCCTCCAACGATTTTGCCTTTACTCTAAGCTTTACTCCTTTAAAGCCCTCTTCTTGAGCCTGCTTGATGATTTTCGAATGGCTTTTTGGTTGACACATAGCCCCTGTTGACCAATAAACTGGAACAGGTTTATCTGTCCCTCCAAGCATCTTCCATACAGGAACCCCTTCTACTTGGGCTTTAATATCGTAAAAAGCCGCCTCCATCCAAAAGTTCCTCCAACCCAAGAAAGAAGCTTCAATCATCCTCTGATGAGCTAAATCTAGGTCACAAGGGTCAAGACCTAGAATATAGGGAGCTAGAAGGCCTCCTAGACCCTCCCGTTCTTCCCCAAAAGATACTCCAGCAGCTACTCCCGTTATACCAGTGTCAGTGGATAAACGAAGTAATGTAAACCGATTGTGTGTCTGGGGGTAGCCAGGAATCCAAGAAGGGTAGAAAGTAGATTTAAGAGGTATAGAAATATGAAACAATTCCACTTGAGTTATTTTCATTGAAAAATCACTTAAAAAAGCAATTATTTAATCGTGACTTAAATAAGTTAAAGCTTGTTTTATGGAAGGGTTTTCTCTACCGTCAAAATGAAGAGTAACTGGAGTAATGCTTATCACTTTTTTCTTTAATACTGCATAAGCATCAGTATCTTTGGGAATATCAAGAGTCTCACCCCAAATCCAATAATAAGGAACTCCTCGTGGATCTTCCCGACGAATTGTATAATCACGGTACTTTGTCAGTGCCATTTGACATATTTCAACGGGTGTATCGCTAGATATGGTGTTGGGAAAATTCACATTTAAGAATCCAACACCCTGAGGAAGACCCTTTTTCATAACTTTCCTCATAATCTCGCAGGCTGTCTCTGCAGCGATGTCCATTCCGGGCGGATCTGCTGAATCATCAAAAAAAAGATGCTCATCCACATCCATTGAAAACGCTATTGCAGGAAATCCCAATAGTGCCGCCTCAAATGATACCGCGCATGTCCCTGATGTTAAAACAGAATGAACAGATGTGTTTTCTCCAGCGTTTATACCTGAAACAATTAAATCAAATGGAGGTTTGCCACCGTTGGCCCGTTGATAAACTCCATGTATCACAGCATCCGCAGGGGTTCCTGTAGTACGCCAACCTGATTTACCGTCGAGATAAGATAGAGGAACCTCTTGCATTCTCACTGGGTCATCAAAAGTAATTGCTTTTCCTTCTGCGGAACGTTGGGTACGGGGAGCGATTATAGTAACGTCCCAATTACGCTTATGTATTGCACGAGCAAGAGAACGAATTCCACTGGAATAAATGCCATCATCGTTGGATAAAAGTATGTCTGGAGCCATGATTTATCACCATTCTGGTCTTATGAAAAATAACTCAAAAGTGAAATGATTAGTAAGTGACTAAGAATCCCACTTTCCTTCGGATCTTAATTTTTGTGCTATTTCTTCTCCCTTTTGTTTCAAAATCATGTAGTCTGTTTTACCAACCCGAGTGAGAGGTATTTCTCCTGTCTTTAATATTTCAAAATGGCTAGGACGCTTGTATGCTGCTATGTTCATCACTATTTCCTCTAGCTCTGCTGTAGATAGCTCGTTTCCCTCAACTTTTTCGACAAAGGCCATTATTCCTTCTGTAAAGACCTCATGGGGAATACCAACACATGCGACTGTACTTACTTTGCCTTTAAACGACTGTTCAATGAAATCTTCAACCTCAGTCGGGAATACATTATACCCTTTGGGTTTAATTATGAACTTGGCACGACCAGCGAATTGAAGACCTTTCTCACCATAAGAACCTAGATCACCTGAATAACAGTAGCCATCTGATGATATGGTTCTTTTCGTGTTCTCTTCGTCACCCAAATATCCAAGAAAGACTTGGGGGCCTGAAAAGCAGATCTCCCCGACCTCTCCAGGAGTTTTTTCATTTCCTGTAGAACCATCTGGCTTCATCGGGTCTCTAATTGAAATAGGACTAATAGGCATATCATAACCGATACTGGCTAAGATATCATCCACTGTGCCACCATGGGGAGTATAAGTAAGAAAACCAGCACTTTCAGTTAAACCAAAACCACTACCCATCTCTGGTGCCATTGTTGAGAGTTTTTCAAGGAATGGTCGTGTGACTGCTTGACCCCCATAAATAGCGAATCGTAGAGAGGATATATCATAATCTGAGTAATTAGGCAATCTCCATTGCATAGCAAAAAGTGCAGGAATCTGACCCAGCACAGTAACTTTATGCTTTTGAACTGCATCCAGTGTTTTCTCGGCATCAAAAATATGTAAAATCACACTAGTTCCTCCGCCATAGATAGTAGTCGCTAACTGTTCAGTGGTACACCCAACATGACTCGGGGGGAGATTAACACACATTATGTCTTTCTCATCCATACCAAACCCTACAGCGAGGCCAATGTTCTGCACCAAGATATTCTCGTGAGAGAGTAAGGCAGGTTTTGGAAATCCTGTGGACCCGGTCGTGAAAATGATTAAGCAAGGATCTTGTTTATTTACTTGATTTTGAGCTTTCTTTACCTTTCCTGTGATTACTGATTTGATGTAAGTTCCTTTTATGCCTTTAGCGAATTCTGCTATACTAATAGCTCCATTCATTATCAAGTCTTCTTCTTTCTGGAATTGAATCCAATACTCACAAGTATCTTTGTAATCCTTCATAACTTCTGCAATCATCGGCCGAAAATCTGCACGTTCGGTTTTCCCCAGAAAAAAATATGCTTTTGGTTTAATTTTTTCGAAATTACGACTTATTTCTTGTGCTTTCAATCTAAGGTCCAAGGGAGCGATAATAACCCCGATACGATAACAGGCATAAATCAGAAAGATGTGTTCTTTTAATAAGGGAAGAGAAGTAGCTAAGATATCTCCTTTTTTAAATCCGAGGGAGATTAACTTTGCTGCGAAGGCCTTCGACTTAGTAGCAAAGTCTTTCCAAGTTACTTCTTCCCCAGTGTCGTATTCTATTATCGCTATAGCGGAACCCTTTTCATTCGCGTAAAGATCAACATAATCAAACATTCTTGAGAGTAAATCTTTTAGTCTTTTATCACATTCTTCATCCATTTTTTCGTCTTTCATTTCAAGAACCTCTTAAACCGGATGAAGCCTGAACATGTAGAGATTTCTATGCCTTCCTTTTCAAAATTATCTAGTAGTAAATTTAATCCCAGTGAATCAGAAGCCATATGTCCCGAAATAATAATATTCATGAAGTTTTCTTCTGCAATTTTCCGACTTTCTTCAGGAATATGCATTAATATAACTGTACCTACACCAGCATCAGCCATCTTCTTATATGCTTCTTTAGACGGGGACGTGCCACCTGTCATGCTTACTGCTACCTTTCCAGCTCTTTTTTCAGGCGTCCCTGTAAATAATATTGGCCCAGAGCCATATTTCACGGCTTCTTTGAACTCAGGAATCGCTTTTAACATTTTAAGGATTTCCTCCAAGGTTTCAGGCTTTTTCTCCCCAATTTCTTTTTCCAAGAATTTTTGGACATGGTTATCAGCTACCGTGTGTACACACGCTAAGCTGATACCGAGATGCTGTGCAGCATCGACAGGTTTCTGAGTATTCCTCGGGTATACTACCCGTTGAACTTCTTTTGCTCTTTTTCCCATTAGCCCTTCACCAACAGTAATCGAAACACCATGTTGAGCGAACATATCTGCCTGCATATCCATTACTTCCCAAAGGCCTTGTAAACCTTTGCCCACAGGATGGTGTGCGAGAACCAAATCGTAAGGTACTTCAGGATTCTTCTCATTAAGCCTATCCACTAACAATATTTCGCTCGTATCAATGTCTACCCCTGCCATAATCTTCTTAATCTCTGTCTCTGTATCATACAGGATAGTAGAATCGCTAAACGGGTTCCAAAGCTTCTCAGCATCATACTCCTCCTTTTTGTCCTCATCCAGTTTGTCAAATTTTTTGTTTCTCTTCTTCAATATCCTGTCAATAGCTTCTTTTCCCCTTGGGTCTTGTTCTATACCTAACTCTACAGCTTTTCTCATGAAATCCTCGAGTTTCATTAGATTCCTCTCATTTTAATTTAGTAACAACGATTGAAAGATCATTTACAACAAATTACTGTGTCTAGTTAATAGTTTTTGGAAAGAAATAGGTTAATGAATCTCTCTTTCTCATTATTAATCTTTTTCTAATCTCTCCACTAACTGTTTTGCCTTTGCTGCATATTCTAAAACCTCTTCCTCCTTAAGATAGATCTTTTTGTAAATCATTCGCTCAAGTAAGTCTTCTAACCGTGTTAATTTTAAGATATCATTTATAGGGGGCTTCTGTTCAACGAACATTTCCCACTGGCTTATTTGATTGATTAATGATTCCTTTTCACTTAAGATCATAGAGGCAAGGTTTTCGAGACCTTTATCTTTTGCAAGTGTTTGGGCTATGGTTAACAGCTCTTGCGCCCTTTCTAAATCCAATTCCATCAAAGCTAGTTTAGATTGTAACCAATATGCATTTGCGAGCCAAAAATAGGAATGTTGATCTTTAGCAATCTCAAATAACTGCTGCAATAAAGCTCTCACTTCAATCAGCACATCTTCGTTTCCTGTTGTCTGTAATTCTAGTAAAAGCACCTCACTGAGTTCTAGCAAAGCTACTACTGTTAATTCGATATTGAATATCTCTTCCTGAACAACTTCCTGATATATTTGCTGAGCTTCAGCTCTACTAATGATTCTATCACTCATTCTTAACACATTGGCTTTTGCCACACGATATCTTTGGTCAATTAACTTGTTTTTCTCTCTATCATTTAACTCCTGCAATTTTTGTAGATATAAATGAGCCTCTTGCATCGATCCTTTGAATATTGATACGCTGACTAAATTGTAGAGAGAAATTGCAATATCGAGATTATTACCAATTTCTTCTGATAGAATCAAACTTTTCTTATGAAAAGCGAGCGCTGTTTCTAATTCTCCCTTTTCTTCGAATGCGCAACCAATGTTATAGAAACTAACAGCTATCTCCTGCTTGTTACCGAGTTCTTCACTTATTTCTAAGCTCTGTTGGAATAAGTGTAATGCTAAATCTGGTTCCCCCCATATAAGATGGACATGGCCGATATTATTAAGACAAATTGCGATTTCAGTTTTTCTTTGTAATTCCTTAAAACTAGCGAGCGCTTTCTGGAAGGATTCAAAGGCAGATTTGAATTCCCCTCTATCCCTATAAATTAGACCAATATTCAGTGACAAGACTGCGTTATAACGCTTTTTTCCGAGCGCTTCGCTAATTATCAAGCTTTTTTGATAATTTTCTAAAGCTTGATCTAGTTCTCCTTTTTGCCAATGAATCATTCCAATATTATTTAGTATTTTCACAATCAAACTCTTATTTTCGAGTTTTTTGAAAATTATCAGGCTTTGGTTTAATTTTTTGAGCGCAGAGTTAAAGTCTCCTTTAGAGGCAAGAATTATCCCAATCTCGTTAAGAGTATCTGCGATTCCATATGGATTTCCCAATTCTTCTTTAATCGAAAGACAGGTTTCTAAACAATCAATTGCACCGTTTAAATTCCCTTTTTTTCTAAAAACTTTGCCTTTAAGATGTAAAAAAGTAGAATCTCGTAGAGGAACTTCTAATTTTAATCCAGATTCCATGTTCCTGAGATAAGTTTCACCATTTTGAATTAAGTCAATACAATTATCTAAATCACCAAGCTCAATCATAGCAGTTACTTTTGAGATAATAGCATCAACAATCAATAATGGATTTCCAATTTCTTGACTCTCTTTAAGCACCTGTTCAGCGAGTGTAAGTCCGTTCATAGGTTCTTCCATCTGAGTCAACAGTATACTTTTTAGAATTTGGCTATTTAATCTCCCGTATTCTGTGATTCCATCCTTTTTTTCCAGCTGTTCTATTTCTCGCATAGCTTCATCAAGTCTTCCGCATTGAAAATGATGCTCCACCCGTTTTAATTCAGGAAATTGTACCTGTAATTTGTTTTGAGCTTTTTTTCCCTTAAAGAATCGAAAAATAGAAGGTACAGGCATTCCCAAAAACATCCGATCTTGATATCACGGTCGGAGCTATTTAGAAAATGGTCATCTTTTAAATTTGATCAAGAGTCTGGCTAGAAAATTAAGAGGTTTATGAAAAAAAGAAATCAAATGTGAAACTAGATAAAAAAAGAAGGTGCTAATCCCGTCAGTTGTCGGGATTAGAGAAAGAAATATCGCTTTTAGCTTTTTCTCGCTTTAATTTTTGCCCTAACTGCGATAATTGTCATCACAAGAGAACTAATTGCAATGAAAACTGTCAAACCTGGTGCTTCTTCTGATGTTTCAGATGTACTCTCTGTTAAATCAGTTGATACCTCTGTTGTTTTCTCAGGAGGAGGACATCTAGTATCTGGTTGAATAAGTTCTGTCATAGGAGTTGCATCTTCATTGTTTCCTCCATCAATGGCATAGGGATTATCAGCAATTCCATCCTCGTCTTCATCAGTATTATCATGATCGTCCCAAAAGTTGTAAGCAAATAGATTACCTACACCATTATCGTACGCTTGAGACTCACCTTCTAGATTATTTTGGTAGAAATTATTACATTCTACTGTGTTGCCCTCGGAGCTAGTGTTAATATTTATTCCATACCAACTGTTGTTATACACGTTGTTGTTGAAAATGCCATTATTATTTGAAGGATCCAGATATATACCATGACCACCACCAGCGCCAACTTGGATAGAAAAGAGGAGATTATTTGAGACAATTCCAGACCCAGCTCCATTGTAACCATTCCCATAAATATCATTACCTTCAATAAGATTGTCATCCGAATTTTCTAGGAACACACCACTACCTGCGTTATCATACACGACGTTGTTGGTAATGTTGTTATGATAAGAAGGATCAAGGTAAATTCCATGACCACCACCAGCGCCAGTTTGAATAGAAAAGAGGATAGGATTGGAAGTAATCCCAGAGCCTGCTCCAGTGTTACCATTCCCATAAATATCATTGTTATCAATAATATTATATTCCGAATTCTCCAGAAACACACCACAACCAGCGTTATCATGCACTTCATTGTTGGTAATGTTGTTGTGATTAGAAGGATCAAGGTAAATTCCATGACCACCACCAGCGCCAGTTTGGATAGAAAGGAGGAGATTATTAGAGGTAATCCCAGACCCTGCTCCAGTGTTACCATTCCCATAAATCTCGTTGTTATCAATGGGATTATTATTAGAGTTGTTTAGGTATATACCATTGGCTCCGTTACCGTGAATCGAATTGTTGTAAATGGCAGCATATTCAGACTCATAAATATAAAGACCATTAGCATGGTTATTGTATACAGAATTGTTGAAGACATTAGCGGTATTGAAATTATCAACAATTATTCCATTATCATATGAATCATGTGATGTATTGTTATAAATAGAAATATCTGACGACGCGGAAATTGTGATTCCTGAACTGTATTTTTCTGGGTCGTTAAACGCGTTAATACCATTTTTATATGCTGTATTATTGAAAACATCCACATTTCCAGAATCCCAAACAAAAATTCCACTACCTCTGTTGTTAAAGACAGTATTGCTGTTGATAATACAATCAGGAGACGCATGCGTCAAAATCCCCTGCTTAGTATTATTATAAAGAGTGTTAGTAGACAGGGTGTTATTAGGAGAGTCTATCAAATAGATACTACGATCTCCGTGATGTATTTCATTATTAACAATGGTACCATGAGTTACACTAGAAAGAAATATTCCATAATGATCATTATTTATACCATTTAATAGGCAGTTACTGATTTCAAAGAATGCAGTCGTATTATGTATCTCAATAAGAATCTGGGAAGAATCTGTTATATTATAGTTATCTATTTCGTAAGGGGCACCTAGTGTTCCATTACCAGTAAAATTGTATCCAGTTGGTCCAAAAGCTGAATCATTAGCAATGTAGAAGGGAGTAGACTGAATTAGCACCGATATGCTAGAGATGTGAAATAATTCTTGATAAGAATCGATAGATCTGAGAAGTAAGCTTTTCTGCCACTTATTATCCTCTTGACATTTGTTTGTTTCCATTCCAGTTACTTGATTAGCAGTTTGAAAAAATACAATCAATAATATTAGTATCAATAATGTCATCTTTCCATGTTTCATAAATTTTCTCTCCTTAATATCATCATTATGCTTTGAATTATTATAGCAAAATTCAGAATCTAATATTCTTACTCATGAATATTTTTAAGCTTTGCGACCCAAAAGAATTTACAGCTGAATTCTACCCTCTCTTACCAATTGACGACAACAAACTCGAATCTCATGGAGATTCCATCTAAATCTCATCTTAACTCATACGATATCCATAGTGCTCTTGGAATGAATCAGAAATTTCCTGGTAAGGTAGATCAGCATAGGTACCTCTATCATTGATATATTCAACAAATTTTCTTCCCAAGTTGTCATGTGGTTTAAAGGTCGCATCATTCACACCATCAAATATACACACTGGAAAATCATGCCGTTCACAAAGTGGAGTTTGAAAGGAGGGAGTAAGTTTTATCCATTTATCTAAGTAAACATCAACATATCCATGAAATATCATAACGTTGGTCTGTAGAATTTCTAATAGGTGAGGAGGGATTCTATGGTTGATTATATCGGCAAAATGCAGTCTAGCTGGAATATCATTAGCTCGTAATAATGCAACCAAGGCAACTGATTTTGGAATACAAAATCCAATCTTCTTCTGAATAGTCGCACTGGCTGTCATGTCGTCTGGTCCGTGATACATTGTAATATCTATTGTGTATTTAATTTGGTCACGTACATAATTGAATGTTGATATTGCAGTTTCGACCTTTTCTCTCCCTTCAGCGAGATTTTGTGCCAAATTCGCTATGATCTCCGATTGTGTGTCAATGAAAAATGTGGGTTGGAGATATTTACTAGAAACCATGATCTATTTCCTACCTAGAGATTATTTTGTTATTTTGGGAATGAGGGGGACTTTTCTTTGAATTTTTGATACTTGAAAGAAATGGTTGACATGATCAATTTTTTCTATATCTAAGTGAAGTTCTGCACATACTTTCATCGGAGGTAATCCTGCATTTAATCTTACTAAAATTCTATCAACGTCGATTGATTCTAAATCGAAAAAGTACTGATATTTATTCTGAACTCCTGGAAGTATATCTGTATATGCTAGATCACGAATCTCTTTCGGTACATCTAAATATTCAGCTAATTGTAGAACTTGTGTGCGATATAGATCACCTAGGGGCATAACATCCGCTGCATGTCCATAACCAAACGGAGTGAATAACCCTGCTAGCCATTCAGTTTTATTTGTTTTACTGACTAAGAGGTAATTCTCTCTTTCAACAATGAGGTAAGCTAAAAGTATTTTTAACCTCTTTCTGACCTTATTTCGAGCTATTACTTGTTGAAAGAACTTTTCTCTGTCAGATGTTGATTTACCAACTTGAACATAGGTCTTCTCTCCCACGATTTTTTTAACGAGATTGGTTCGCAATAAGAGGTGACTAATATTGTGTTGTTGTGAAATAGGTACTACTCCAACCAATTCAGGTATTAATCCCTCAACTGTATCGAACTGTTTCGAGATTTTTCTGATATCGAAACTAATTATATTCTCACTGGATATCTTGAGCAATTTTGTTGCATTTGATGAGATTTCTTGTCGTCTCGATTTTGAAACATCACTAAGAATAACTATTTTGACAGAATCAATGCCTACAGCTTCGATTGCAAGCTGTACTGTAGTATACGAGTCATTTTGACCGCTAAATATGACTAGTAATCCACTTCCTTCTCGCTCTTCTAATGTTTTTTTTATAAATGACACAATCTGTTCTTTAACAGCCCTTGGATCTATTGTCAAGTCGAAATTGGCCAAATTCTTCACTCTTAAAAAAGTAAATCAGTTATCAGCAAGTTTAAGCTCTTATTCTTTAAAGATACCTCGTTAAGAAAAGATGAAATATTCGCCTCTATTTATACAGTTAATGTTTTAGTGGAATCCTAAAAACCTTTGATTTTCGAATAATCCTTAGTAAAAATGTTAAGGTGAAATAAATTGGAACCAAGTGATAGTGGTCTCGACCCAGCTATTGTGGGGAGGCGCTTTATGGGAAAATTGGAAGTTGTTGACCCTGAAAGAGTGGTATTATATGCAAAAGCAACGAATGAAACAAATCCCCGTTATTTTGAACATGATGAAACCAAACTAGGAGTCCCACCTGTTTTCCCAGTGACTATGTTAATCGACCCAATGATCAAAATTGTAACAGATGACTCTTTAAATCTTGATATTTCGAGAATGGTTCATGGTGAACAAGAGATACTCTACCATCGACCGCTAAAACCATGGGATAAGATTACTATAGAAGTAGAACTAGAGTCTATTGATGTCAAAGAGTCAGGTGACATTTTATGGGCTGTATCCAAGGGTCATAGTGAAGACGAACTAGTTTTCGAAATGCGAGGTAGTATGTTTTTCAGGAAGCCTAGGAAGAGACCTAAACCGAGAAAACCGATTGAACGCGACGAAACAGTTGATAGACAGATAGTAATTACGAAGCAAATGGAAGTCACTTCAGATCAATCTGTCCGATATGCTGCTGCCTCCGGTGATGAGAATCCCATACATGTAGATAAAGATTTTGCTAGAGCTGTTGGATTACCTGATATAATTCTTCATGGTTTATGTACATTGGCTTTTGCTACACAGGCAATTGTAGATGAACTAGCAGGAGGTGATCCAACCAAAGTCAAAAAGGTAAGAACACGCTTTTCAAAACCTGTTTTCATGAAGGACACGTTAACGACAGAAGGATGGATACTGAAAGAAAACACAAAGAGTAGATTAATCGGGTTTGAGACCCGAAATCACGCTGGAGATGCTGTCTTAACAATGGGTCAGGTAGAACTCCTGAAGTAATATAATCTGTTATGGAGTGAGAAATTTTCCATATCCCTGCTCTACATGAAAATCTCCCCCATCATAAACCACCTTACCCCTCACGAGCGTTTTTTCGATCGCTCCTTTAAGCTTCATCCCGTCAAATACAGATATCTTGGGTTTAGTGAATAGATCCTCATTTTTCAGGGTATATTCTTTGTGCATGTCTACTATAACAAGATCAGCATCTGCACCTAAAGCAATTGCTCCTTTACGGGGATATATTCCAAATCTTCTTGCAGGACTCGACGATGTAGATTCTACAAGTCTAAGTAGCGTAGTTTTTTGCTTATTAACTGCGTCCAACATAAGAGGGATTATCGTATCCAGACCTGTCATCCCTGAACCGCACTCGAAAAAGTTGTTATCTTTAAGGCTCACATCTTTCTCATCATCACTATAAGGTGAATGATCGGAAGCAATCATATCTATTGTCCCATCATTCAGCGCCTCCCATGCAGCTATAACATGCTCTCTCGATCGTAAGGGGGGATCAACCTTGGCCCACGATCCTATTTTCTCACCCTCTTCCGAAGAAAGAAATAGATGATGTGGCGTTATCTCACAAGTAACGTCCCATCCCCTTTGCTTAGCCTCTCTGATGAAATTGAACGCATTTTTTGAGCTCATATGCACTAAATTCAGTTTTACTTTGGCATGGTGTGCCAATAAAATCGCTCTCATACAAGCCTCGTCTTCAGAAATAACAGGTCTGGATTCAGTATGTGATTTAAAGTCCTTATTTCCCATAGACGACAATTTATTGATTTCATGTGCTATTATCGCATCATTTTCCGCATGAACACTACTGACAAGTCCAGTTTTTGCTATCGCTGAAAAAATTTTGATTAAATGATAATCATCATTAGCAGCAAGATCTTTTAATTCAGCTTCTTCTTCCGAGGGATTTATCATGAATGTTTTAAAAGCGATTGCACCTCTGGAAGCTAATTCTGGAATGGAGTCTATACTGGTATAACCTGCTGATCCGATTATGCCAAAATCTACCAAACATTTTTCATTCATAGCTTTTAATTGCATTTCATATACGTCGAGAACTGATTTACCTTCAATACCAAGTGGCATCTCTAGTACTGTAGTTATACCACCAGAAGCAGCAGCTTGCGTTCCCGTAACAAAGGTTTCTCTGTAAGAAAAAATAAGGTCTAATATATGGGTATGTACGTCCACACCTCCAGGTATGATCAGCTTATTAGTAGCATTAATTGTTTCTTGGGCTATTGGTAGAGTTTTACCTATAGCTACGATCTTTCCTTTATCTATACTTAGACCAGCTTCAACAACCTCATTCTTCAAAAAAACCTTCCCATTTGTGATATTCAGATCAATTATTTTTTTCACCTCGGACAAGAAAATATAGTAAAAATCTATTGAAATATCTGAATTTCTTTTATGGCTGATACCATCTGTTCCCCTTCAAGCCCTATTCCAATAATTCGTAAAGGACTATGATCTGGATCCAATGGGGCACCATTCCGTAAATAAGCAACAATAAGGTTTGTGTTGTTGATAATATCAGAACTATTGAATTCCCACGAGTAATCATCTGCTGCGATTACACGGATCGTATAACCACTACTTGCTAACCCTTCATTGAAAGAATAATTGAATCCACCATAATGAGTTCCAACATCAGCACCGTCAAAGATTGAAATGATAATATATAATGGTAATCCTTCATAACTTGCATTTATTCCGTCTTTCTCTGGAATCTTTAAAGTTTGATGATGATGTGGACAGCTAATAATCTCTAAATACTCTTCAGCTGTTAATTCCGTTGAAAAGGAACTGTCTATCGCATTCGTTAAAGTTACAGACCAATTGAATTCAAATCCAGAAATATCAGTTATCGAAATTGCAGTGACTTTCTTAACCCATTTCTCTTGGGGAAGATCAGGAGATATCAATCTTACAGGAAACTCATCTTCTGGCAGAGGTAAATTGTTCCTGACGTGAGCAAGGATAAGAGAATTGTTTCTTGATGTTGTATTACTTGTTAGGGTCAGGTGAGTTCCTTCAGATGAGAAAATTTTCACGTTATACCCTTTTTGAGCTAGTTCATCATTGAAAACATAATGATTGGTTTCGTTCTCTCCTCCATCAATTATCGATAAAGCCACCCAAAGAGGCATTCCTTCATATGTTATAATACGCCCGCCTTCAGAGTATTGATATGATAAGTTATGTACATGATCTCCACAGTAGACAATAGAATCAAAATCGTCAAGTTCTAGTGTTGCATAAGTCAATCCATTAAGAGATATAGACCAGCTAGGGATCCCTGCTTTGATAGCAATCGTCCCAACGAATTTCGTCCAAAAATGGCCATCAGTGATTGGAGCATTAGGACCAATATAAGCCAATCTATATGGCCCACCTGTATCCTCTGTTATTGCTTGTCCTCCTTCTTCATAAATAAGGGTTAAAGTGACATTATCTGGGCCTCCATACCCAATGGAAGCTCCTTCATCATTATAGAGTGGAACTTTTCCTAAAACTTGTTCCTTAGAATATGTAAATTTGTACCCATCAGTAGCAATTGCTTCAATGGAAAAATCCTCCGTGAGGTTCATGATAGATTCTAATAAAGCAGTAAAATTTGTTCCTTTATAACTATATGGTCCAACAATTGCCCCAGTTGTCTTTAAAAAGGCCCCCTCACCCGATACGGAAGGTAACTGCACTATTTGAGTGCGAGTGAAATTATTGACTTCATTATTTAACCCAATAACCATGATTCCTGGTTCTGATTCTACAGAAGGTTGTTCAACACAACCAGATAATACACTAATCATGAATAATAATAAAAATATAGGAGCGACTACTTTTTTATTCATAAAAGTTCACGTTTTAGATTTTTATAGCAGAACTGTCTGCTTTTCAAAATAAAAATCCAAATTAAAAATTTGGTGAGTGAAAACGAAGATAAGTCAGAAGTAACGATAGTTTATGTGAGAAATATAATGCAAAATAAAAAAGAACTTTTATCAGGTTCTTCAGAACTATAGCAGTTCATTTGTCAATATTATAGATATTGGTGTTTCTCATGGACATGGAAGGTTTACATGATTACATGTTAGAATTAGTCAAAGACAGAGACAAAGTCCTCTTGGAGATGGAAGCTTATGCAAAAAAACATGATTTTCCAATAATTGGACCTCTTGTAGGTCAGCTGTTAAGTCAATATGCACAACTAATAAATGCTAAGAGAATTCTCGAATTAGGGTCAGGATACGGTTACTCAGCCATATACTTCTCAAAAACAACCTCTGATGATACTGAAATAATTTGTACAGATACCTCAGAGAAGTGTAAGAATATGGCTATTTCCTTTTTCCAAAGAATGTCAATCACTAACGTTAAATTTATTGTAGGAGATGCTCTTGAAGTACTCAACCAATTACAGGGAGAATTCGACATTATTTACAACGATATAGATAAGCAAGATTATCCAGAGGCTTTTAAACAAGCTATTCCTAGGTTACAGAAAGGAGGCCTGCTTATCACAGACAACGCTTTATGGTATGGACGAGTACTGGAATCCACGCCTAAGAGAGAAAGTACGAAAGGAATACTTGAATATAATAGGCTTGCATTCTCTGATTCGAGGGTACTTTCGACAATAAATCCTATTAGAGACGGTATTTGTGTCTCAATTAAGCTTTAGAAAGAACTTGGTCTAAACCATACCCCTGGTGGAAAATGTGAATGGGTCCAAACATAATCCTCTCTGCTCTGGTGCCTCTCCAGAAAAAGTAACATCTGATTTAGAACTCTTAGTTGATTTCCAAGAACAAGGTGTCTCTCTTAAAGAATTACGACAGATGATTGAAGAGAGACTTCTACCTCATTTTATGCAATATGATAAACCAGAGTTCCAATCATTATTCAATTTCTTTCCAGAAAAAGCGGCAAATTTTGGTGCTAAAATAGCAATAGATTATAATCAGGGGACGACGAACTGGCAAGTTTCTCCTGGAGCTGTAATGCTGGAGGAACTGTGTTGTCAATCTCTTTGTCGACTTTTTGGTCTCTCTCAAGAAGCAGATGCTACTTTCATGTATTGTGGAACCTATTCCAACCAATCAGCTTTATATTTAGCACTTCATTGGACTGCAGAACAACACGGTTTTGATTTTGCCAAAAAAGGAATACAAGGATTTGAGGATCCTACTCGTTTAGTTGCAATAACTTCTCGGGAAGCACATTTTTCTTTAAAACATGCTCTACGCATAATGGGACTTGGTGAACAGAGCCTCGTGACCTTACCAGTCGATGAAAATTATCGAATAGATATTAAAAATATAGAGGAAATCCTCAAAGAATTACAGGACATTTATGATGTTTTTTGCTTTGTTGCTACTGCAGGGACAACTTCTTCTGGCTCAGTGGATCCAATACTACCAATAGTAAAAATATGCAAAGAAGCTGGGATTTGGTTTCATGTGGATGGCGCGTATGGACTAGCTTACTCCTTAGTTCCAGAAAAAAGGCATTTATTCTCTGGAATAGAACAAGCCGATTCAATCACCTGGGATCCTCACAAACAATTTGGGGTTCCTATCCCTAACTCTTTACTCTTTGTACGCCGTAGGGAGGATCTTTATCGTAGTGCTGTTTATGGTGATTATTGGAATCGACGAGAGGATCCTGAGCCGAATCCGGGACTGAAGTCGCCCCCCTCAACACGGCCTCTTTCTGCTCTCCCCCTTGTTACGTCAATTCGTTATCTTGGTATGGAAAAAATTATTCAAAGACTTCATGCTCCACTCGTCGCGATTAAAACAGTATATGAAAACTTTCTGCATAGTCAAGCTATTGAATTATGCCATGAACCAGATTTGGGAATTCTTTGTTTTCGTGTTACTCCTGAAGGGTTTCCAAAGAAGCAATTGGATCAATTACAACAATCTGTTTATGATAAAACAAAAGTAGAAGGAAAAAGGTCTATTTCTTTGACGAAAATCGATAACAAAATTGTATTACGTCTTGTTATAATCAATGAGGATATTACTGCTGAAGATATAATGGAAACTATTTCATACATTAGAGCATTAGCAAACGAATTTTAATTCAAATTCATCGAAAAATCGTGTCAGGGAGTCAACAAATCAAAAAATGGATGCTTACTGGTAATGGCAAAAATAATCATTGATAGACTTTCTTTTCAATTAGGAATGATTAATTGCTTTGTAGAAATGGTTTCATGTGGAGTAAAAAAGTTGGCAATAAGCCCACCACTTACTCCTGAAGATTATAAGAAGATTAAGAACGCTTCTGATGATATTGTAAAGGGATTTGGAATAAAATCGTACTTAGACACATCGTTGATTATAACTGATCTCCAATCAGAAGAATTTACTCAAGGAAAATGGTCTATTCTCTATTATGAAGAAGATTCAATCCTTGAAACATATTTAACTTTGAAAGAGAAAAAAACCCTGCTAGAAAAAGCGGGTCAATATGATAGAAAAGCGCGTAAGGAAATATCCAGAGAATTCGGAAGACTATTGAGTTATCCTGAAGAGAAAATTGAAGAAAAAATAACAAAAACAGATCCATCTACTCCTTTCATGCTTGAATTTTAATTAGGACGAACCATCATGAAAATATTAATTATCAATCCCAATAGTGATCTTGAAATGACCGAGGCAATTCAAGAAACAGCAGATAATTTCACCAATCAAGAGTATGAAGTTGTGTGTAAACCCACATCTGGAGCTCCTAAATTTATTGAAACTTATGAAGACGAACTTAAAGCTGCTCCAGGGATGATTCAGTTAGTTAGAGAAAATGAAGACAACTTTGATGCTTTTATTGTTGCTTGCCATGATGATCCTAATCTTGATGTCATCAAAGAAATAACCAAAAAACCTGTTGTGGGCATTGGAGAAGCTTCAATGAAAATAGCTTCAATGCTAGGTCACCGTTTCTCAGTTTTATCAACCTCTAAACATTCAATTCCCATCAAAGAAGCTTTAGTAAGAAAGTATCATCTTCAAGATGCCTTGGCTTCAGTAAGAGCTCCTGATGAGGAAATGAATGAATATAATGAGGAAGAGAAATATTTTAGGGTAGCAAAACAGGCTATTGAGGAAGATATGGCAGAAGTTATTGTATTGGGCTGCGCAGGAATGACTGGTTTAGACAAACGTTTGCAAGAAAAACTCAAAGCTCCAGTATTAGACGGAGTCGTTTGTGCTTTGATTATCACTTCAGGATTGGTAAAATATGGAGTGTCAACAAGTAAAATTCGAAGATTTAATCCAGACTAGGAGTAATTCGATTCGTTTGAAAGCTCAACCGATTAAAAATTTGAAATAAGATAAATTTGGAAATTATTTTTATTTATCTCTCTGAGTGTTACTCGTTTTTTCACCACGTTTTCTCAGAAATTTTGCAGGTAAACCTATCCAGACTTCATTTGGGGGAATTTTTTGTCCTTTCAGCATTCCACTCATTCCTCCTAAGGTACTACCATCTCCAAATTCACAACCACAAGCAACTATTGAATAAGTTCCGACTAAGCAATCCTTACCAATCTTTGTTGGTTCAACAACAATACTACGATCTTCGTTGGCATGCCCAGTCACTACACTGTTATAACCAATGAAGGAATTGTCACCAATCTCTACCAATCCAGCGGTTTCAACATATGTCCGGGTTGCAATATGGACGTTCTTACCGCATTTGAGACCATATAGTCTTAAACCATAGGGGAACAAGAAAATTCCCCAGATGAATGGGAGAAATGTGAACACTTTCAACATCGACTTAAAGATTCCATCAGCGGTCAGTCGAATGGCAACGAGTCTTCCTTTGTTAGTGTGATGTGGATATTTTCCTGGTTTAATCTGAAAGGGTAGTGTTAAGCGAACAACTATTTGAGAATGTACAATCCCAAAAAATAGCACAGTTAAACAATATGCGATAAAAAGGTACAGTGGGGACAACAGATAGTGTATTACATCCAGCTGAGGAGTTGTTACTAGATAATAAAGCAACCATCCTTCAGGGAAGAATGATACTATAAGGACAATACCAGTTAGTAAAAAATAAACTAGAATGCGAATATAAGCAGATAATGACATAATATCCAGAGAATTGCGATGAAATATATTTCTTCGTTTTATTGTATTGAGGAAAAATCTCACTAAAAACACTAAAAAAATAAGAGAAAATAAGCAATCAATAGGTGAAGACTCGCGCGCCTCCTCAATCAGAGGTTTGGGTGTATTTGAATGCACGAAAAAAACCATGCGCTCCGAGATATTGAAGAAGAAATAATGGAAGCTCTTTTTGATATTGCCATTTCTAAAGATGTTGGGGAACGTATCAAGATGGGAGAAATATTAGACAAAATAGGACAAGAAATCGCTAAAACTCAATTGACAAATATTGTACGTCGAAAATTAGAACCTGAACCACTAGGTTATGTGGATTATATACCCTATGATGGCATACTCTTGACCAAAGAGGGCTTTAAAGTTGCGAGAAGAATTGCACGGAATCATAGGTTAGCAGAAGCAATGCTTTATCAAATATTTGATGTTCCTTTTTGTGAACTTCACGAGCAGGCGTGTAATATTGAACACGGTATTTCTGATCTATTAGCTGGATACATCTATAAAAAACTAGAAGATAAAAATACTCCATTCGGAATGCCTATCCCTATGGGAGAGATTGAGGATGTCGGTTGTGATGATCCGATTTTACTTGATATTTCATCAGGAAAAACAGTAATATTGACTAGGATCGACAGTCATACGTCAAATACTGCTAGTGAATTAGAAACGTATGATATTCATCATGTGGGGGTCAAAATGGTCGTGAAAGACCAAGACGATGAAGGTGTATTAGTCGAACTAGATAAAACAGAACATAAGATCCCACTTCGCCTCTCAAAAAACCTATGTGTCAGATATGAAGAATAACAAAATCATAGATCTCAATTGACCGAAAATTTTTAATTTCCCCTTTTTATTACATTATTGAAAAGATAGAATTAAACAGCTTCAAGGATCGAGTTGAGAGGTTGAATATAATCATCAAGAGTGTAGTGATAATTTCTCGATAGTGAATAGTCAACGAAAGCTTCAGGATCCACATTTGGAATCAGATCTCGAATGTCGTCGGAAACCATAATGAAATTTGTTTTCTCTTTCAACCGACTGACCCATGCTGAATTTAGATTTATTGTTGGTGTCAATATCCCAATCCTAGGGCGATCAACAGGTACAGGAAAAAACTGGTTGACTCCTCTCTTCGGTCTGCGCCCACTCAAGCTTTTCAACCTTGTAGATGTAAAAATTCGTTTTGATTGGAAAATATGCGTTATTCTCTTAATTGAGTATATCAAATGAACTCTATTGTACCCCTCAAATGTAAGGAGATTTGCACCGTGTAGGTAGGAATATTTATCATCAAATTTCTGCCCGTGGGGAGAATAAAAATGCTGAGTGACACCGTGTCTTCGTAAATAATCTAGTGTAATAATATGAACACTAATCTCAACGTCGGTATTATTCATGGTTTTTGTTAAATCAGTTGTCCAACCAAATAGCTGACTCACACGACTACCAATTTCTCGATTAAATGGATACTCCCCAAAAGTAGAGGGAGTAGAAATATTCTCATCAAACCCTATTGTTCTTCTCCTTCGATCATCAACCATGTCAATAAAGACACATTTCAATCTTTTCATGATGATTCCCCATTGAGAAATCTTCTTGATTGTTGGTTAAAAAACTGTTCGACTCATAGAAAAGAGAAAGGAAGCGATTCTAGACCATTGCCTGTGTTGAAGATATAATCTATTTCCCAAGGAAGATCCTAGCTAAATTATAGTATGCTTTCTGGGATAAATCAATTGTTTTAATACTCACACGTTCATCAGTTCCATGAGCTAGCTCTGAAAGATGACTCATTGGAGTTTCAGGGTCAAATAACGAAAATCCGTAAGCCTGTACCCCACTTTCACGAAAGAACCGACAATCAGATACAGCAGGCATGATAAAAGGAACCAGCTTGCTTCCAGGTACTTCCTTTTGAACCGCTTTTTCCATCGCGTCTACAAATTCGGAAGAGACATCACTTGCATTACCATAAGATGTAAAACCCCCCTCTTCAGCAGTCAAAGATTTTATTGTAGCTTCCTCCGCTAACGGTCCAAGGGCCTTTTTTAATTGATCGACGACATATTCGTCATCTTGTTTCGGTAATGTTCGAATATCAACGTCTATATACGCTTTTGCGGGTATTACATTAACTTTAGTCCCACCATGTACAATATTGGGAGACATTGTCATTCGACTAAGGCCATGGATCACTCTAGCCATCTGAGGATCTCGTTTTTTAAGATTCTTAAGAGAAAATGATAAAAACCTTCTATTGGTCAACATTAGCCGCTGTACAAATCCTAAACCCATACCTTGTGCTAAATAACCTAGATATTCAGTCGTTATAGGCATTTTTGAATCGCAATATCTGGTGATCTGTGTAATTGCTTGAGCAGCCTTGGCAGCAGCATTATCTGAACCATAGGGCATAGATCCATGACCAGGGGTGCCTTTAAAGGAGATTCGTTTCCAAGCTCCCCCTTTTTCACCAATCATGACAACAAATTTGCCTGGTGCAAGAAATAGTCCTCCAGCCTCGGTTACCAAATAATCAGTCTGAACTAACTCAGGTTGGTTTTTCAACATCCATTCGGCACCATAAATTCCCCCTGCTTCTTCGTCGGCGACTATTAGTAATATTAAATCCCCTCGGGGTTTAAAATTTTCTTGATGTAGTTTAATAAATGCCTGTATTTGTGTCACGACAATATAGAGCATGTCAAGCGCACCACGTCCCCAAACATACTCATCTTTAACGACACCAGAAAATGGTTCAACCTCCCAATCATCAGGATTTTCCACTGGTACCACATCGACATGAGAGGGGCCAAACATCAATTTAGGGCCATTTTCCGTTCCAGGGATACTGGCTATTAAATTCCCTCTATTAGGGGCTGACTCAAAAACCTGACTTTCAATATCATGTTCTTGTAGATACTTTTGGATGGTTTTAATCGATGTCATTTCATTGCCAGGTGGATTTACGCACTTATTCTGGATAAGTTGGACGAGTAATGAAATTGTTCCTTCTGTCTCCATTTCATTCACCTAATCTTTCATATTTTGGTGATTGCTTATCTTATTCACAAGTAATAAAAACACTTCTCATGATAGTGCTGAATACGTGACTTAATAGTAATAAAATCAAAACAGCTAATTAGAATTAAAAATAATTCTCATTAGAGAAAATCCAAATTGGTGAGGCAAATTGTGTGATACTTTAGTGGCTTTAGGTAATAGTACCGCTGATGGAAGCGTGATTCTAGCTAAAAATTCTGATCGTATGCCAAATGAAGGGCAGGCTCTTCTATATTTTCCTCGAAAAAACCATGATCCAGATAAAGATGTAGTGAAAATGACATATAAAGAAATACCTCAAGTTGAGGAAACCTTTGCCATTCTCATGTCAGCTCCCTACTGGCTTTTTGGTTGTGAAATGGGAACTAATGAATTTGGAGTCACCATTGGTAATGAAGCGGTTTTTACAAAAGAACCAGAACAAGATGAGGGCCTTCTTGGGATGGACTTTATTCGTATTGCACTTGAACGATCGAAAACTGCTGTGCAAGCACTTGATATAATCATAGATTTATTGGAAAAATATGGGCAGGGTGGTAATTGTTCTGATCCCAGAGAAAAAAAGACGACCTATCACAACTCTTGGCTCATAGCCGATCTCCATGACGCATGGGTTCTGGAGACAGCAGACAGATTTTGGTGTACTGAGAAGGTGAAAGACATTCGAACAATTTCAAACGCATTAACAATTGGGGAGAAATTTGATCGAATTCATCCAGACACTATCGATTACGCTGTGAAAAAGGGGTATTGTAAGTCTCGCAATGATTTTCATTTTGCCAAAGCTTTTACCTCAGGGATTACTGATATAAGAACATGGGGGGCAAAGGGGCTAAATCGACATCGATCAACTACTCGTATACTAATGGAGAAACAAGGAAGTATTGATACCACCCTTATGATGAATATTCTTCGGACCCATAACATCAAGGGGGAGTCTAATAAGTGGAATCCCTCTAAAGGCTCTTTTAATGACATTTGTATTCACTGCAAACCAATTTTTGTAATATCTCAGACAACAGGGTCGTTAGTTTCACATCTAATGCCTGAAATTCAAATTCATTGGGTCACAGGAACAGCTGCCCCTTGTACCTCCCTTTTCAAACCTGTATTCATTGAATCAGGATTACCTGATATCGGTCAGATTCCTACCAATGAGTATAATCCTGATAGCTTGTGGTGGCAACATGAAAGAGTGCATCGAGCCATTCTGTTAGATTATCCTGCTAGAATGCGAATCATAC
>JAEOTY010000155.1 GCA_016839625.1 Candidatus Hodarchaeota archaeon | reverse complement strand
TTTTACGAGCCAGGATTTCCTTTAATTATTAATGATTTGCATTTATTCTCGGGGATAAATCCTTTCCTATCTTACAAGATGTTTGTATTTTTTTCCTATGGGTTAGTCAACTTTTCATTATATATTCTCGCACGTAGTTTTGAATTAGACGAGAAAACTACAGTTGTGACATTATTGTTCTTTCAACTTACGAATGGTTTCTTTTATCAAGTGATAAGAATTGGTGGGTCAACAACAGCAATTGGATTATTCTTCTTGTGTATGTATGTAACGTTTTTGAAGAAAATGAAGGATGAAGTCTCACAAGAAAGCTACAAAGCTACAATTCTGTCGGGAATTTTTCTTAGTGCAATTTTCCTTACTCATTATACCACTTTTTTGGCAGCGATTCTTTTATTCACGCTATTTCTATTGATCAACAGGAATATTTCGATATTGAAGCATATACTAGGCAGTTTTCTCATTTTCGTTGTTTTTTCGTCACCTATATTCGTTTTATTGATTCCGCAGTTAGGAATTGCGAGATTATCTTATTATCTACCCCCTGCATCCCCTCTGTTTCTAGTTCTAAGAAGTTATCCTGCTTTTATAATAGGAGGGGTAGGTCTAATTCGTCACTTCTTGGGTGACAAGAGACTCTTAAAACTTCCCTGGCAAATAATTGTAGGCCTATTTGTGATAATAGCAGGACTTTTGTTATTCGTAAATGAATTATCTCTTTTAAACAGATTCGTTATTTACGGAATGGTTGCTACGGTTTTAGGATTACTTATAATCGGCAAAAATGAGATGAATATTCCTCCAAAATTAGTTGAATTTGGAACAGTTTGGCTAATAGCATGTAGCATTATTTTTTTCGGTAGTCATTTACCATTAACTCCATACTGGCCTGAATTAGCGAATATTTTAATTCAGAGGAACTTATCCAATAGATTTGTTATTTACGGATCACCAATTGCTGCACTATTTGGAGGCGCAACTATTTCTCACAAGCTTAATTTCACATTTTCAAAAAATTGGAGAAAAGAACAGTTGCTGCCATTTGTCATAATGGGTCTAGTTATTTCTACATCGGTAGCTATATGGATTCCATCAATTCCTACTGGAAATGAGGTAATTCCACAGGGCATTATTGATTACTTCAATGAACAAAACGAAGAAGGTCGAATCCTTTTAGCAGGGTGCGGTAACCACTTTAAATTATTGCCCATTTATACAGGAAAATCGATTTTTCAAGGGCATCGACCAGAATCCGCCCAATTAGACATTTTTAGAGAAGCTGCAACTGACGAGATGGGAACTTATTCGAAGGTGATAGAAAACGCAGAGTTATATGGCATCAAATGGATAGTTGTCGGAACCTGGGAATTTTTCTTATTGGTGGAGTCATCACAAAAATTCAGTGTCGTTCACGATGAATTTGTACAGAAAGGCGATAAGATAATTGCATATCGTATTTTTAAGACAGATGCAAAGATTTCCTTCTTAGACGTGCAGCCCTCAAGTTTACAAGACAGATTTACATATGAGCGATTAAATATACACGAAATTAAAATTGCTGCAAACAATGTAGATACTCCAGCGAAATTACTTGTAAAAGAAGCCTACACCCCAGATTGGAGCGCATACGTAGATGGGAGTGAGGAAATTAAACTATCCCAGAATAATGAAACAGGTTTTATTGAATTTGAAATTCAGAAACAGGGCTCATATGAAGTCATATTGGTATTTTCTCTTTCGTAGACTAATCCATCTAAATTTAGATAAAAACTCTAGAAATGAGAAAAGACTGTTTTAGATAATTAAAAATAGGTAAATAATTGCTGTTAGACTTCTTTTTCGGCCTCTCTTAGTACTATCAGCGTCTGTTCCTCTTCAGGCGCTACTAAAATGTTACCTTCCTGTGTATCTAAAATTAGGAAGTTGTAGCTTTCTTCCCCGAGAGCCTGAACAACTTGCGACGTTTTTTTAACTAGTGATGTAATTAATGCCGCAACCTTTTCCGTTTTTTCCATATCTATCGTTGAGCTTATAGGTAATCCCTCAGAGCTTGTTACAATGACACCTTTCACGC
>JAEOTY010000154.1 GCA_016839625.1 Candidatus Hodarchaeota archaeon | reverse complement strand
TTGATGTACTGGAATAAATAAAAATATAAAGGCTGATTTAAAGCGATTCCTTTCTATTGAACCCCATTCCTTTTAAAAGAAGAAAATTTTTTTAGCCTAAAAGGTAAAATCTTGTAAAGTCAAGACTTAAATAAAAAAAGGAAAGAAGAGGTCATCTCTTCCTTTATTTTGTTGCTGCTAGTCTTATATCAGGTTCCTGAACAGTCTTACGCCCAGAATGTTGTGCGATCTCAACAGCATACTTCGCGATGTTCGTTCCGTAATCTGTTAAGATTTCATTCAATCTATATGTTGCATCAGCAGAAACACGAAAAGCTCCTGCGGTACGAATTAATTTTTCAACACGAGCACTAGCAAAGCCCGCTTTCTTTTTTTTGGCCATGTTACTTCACCTTTTCTCCTTTTAAAGTTACTGTGAGTTCTTTAAAATCTCACATGTGACGGAGGTACATTTAGGATTTATAAGTCTTGTTCTTCTTCATTTAAATAAAAGTTTACATTATTATTCATCTTAGTATCTTAATTGGTCAAATACTATTATCAGAATGTCTGGTGAAAGTTCGATAGTTTAATTTCATGTTTGCTATTAGAGTTTTGACATTAAATAGCTCATTTAATTGTGAAAGAGTAGATATGAGTCGTTTCATAAAGTCATCCTCATGTTCTAGCACTTGTACCATCCAATCTACATTTTAAAACATATTTAGTTAAGTTTATTTAGAGTCACACTATTCTAAGATAATGATAATTTTTGAATTGAACTACTAAGATAGTTAATATTTATCGTGAAAAAAAATAAAAGTGAAAATGCTGACATTTATTAGTGTGATGATTTATAAGAGAATGGAATCAAATAAATCAATTCCTTTAATGTTCATTTTTGTTGTATTAATCGGTCTTTTGGTGATTTTTTATTTAATAAATCCACGTATGGGAAAAATACTAGTATTTTCACTTCTGTTTATTTCAACTTTTATTTTAGTGGCTAAATATCATCATCAACAAATAACGATCATATTAGTCTCTTGTTTAATTGGGTTAGCTTTAGCACTTCTGTTGTTTGAAGGCTTTACTTGGTACAATATAATTGATCATTATATAGAATGGGAAGTTTTAGCTGTAGTTTTTGGTATGTCACTCCTAGTCGAAACAACATCAGAAACAGGATTGTTTGATTGGTTAATCATAAGAATGTTGAAAATTTCTAAAGGGGAGGTTTTTCCCTTGTTCGTTCTTACTTTTATATTGACCATGTTATTATCATCTGTGTTAGCAAACGTTACAGCGATGATTCTAGTAAGTTCAATGATTATTACTACTTGTAAAGGTCTTGATTATGACCCTACTCCATTTATTCTTGGTGCGGTCCTCGCCACGGATCTTGCAGGCTTGTCAACATTGGTATCTTCCTTACCTGCAATTTTAGTAGGAGCAAGGGCAGGAATAGGTTTTATTGAATTCCTTATCATTTCTTTACCCTTTGTACTAATTTGTACTCCATTATGTATTTTTTATATGAAAAAATTCTACCCACCAGAGAAGATTCCGCTTCAGCAAGATTCACCTGGTGTGGACGTTTATATGATTTCGTCTATAGATCCATGGGTAGTAGTAGATGATTTAAAGAAATTTAGGCTTGCAGCTGTCTCATTGGCGATAACAATCATTGGATTTGTGCTTTCTCAACCATTGAATATACCACTTGGTGTTATAGCAATTGCTGGTGGAATATTTGCAATAGTACTTACTAGACCAAATGAGCATGAATTGATTACAAAAGTAAATTGGAGTGCTCTCATCTTTTTCGGAGGACTCTTTATTTTAGTGGGTTTATTAGAAGAAACTGAAGTATTGATTGATCTTGCCCATTGGTTCGAAATAATAAGCGGAGATAATCTTTTTCTATCAGGTTTTCTCATCCTTATAATTTCAGGATTTTTCAGCGGGATTCTGGATAATATCCCTGTTACAGCGGCACTTCTTCCAGTCGTTGAAGACATAAATACAGCTCATATTGATTCAAATCCCCGTTATCTTTGGTATATTTTAATTTTCTCTGGTGCATTGGGGGGAGGATGGACACCTTTTGGATCAGCAGCAGGAATATTGGCTGTATCATTGTTAGCAAAAAGAAAACACCCCTTAGACTTTAAATCTTTTATAATTTGTTTCCTGCCAATATCGATCATTTTACTAATCATTAGCGGTATTTATCTTTCAATTTTAGCCCTAGCAGGTTTTATTTAATTCTGACAATTTTCAGGTAAATGTGATGAAACAATTTTAATAAAATAATTTAAAATCATCAGAGCTCGTTAATCAATCATTTTTCTAAGCTACATAATGTATGTTGAGGTTGTAATATGGATAAAATCGTTGAGTGTGTCCCCAATTTTTCAACTGTTGATCCTACTGTGATAGAAGCCATAACCAATGCGATTGAAGCAGTTGAAAACACCATGTTGTTGAATGTAGAACCAGATGCAGATTATAATAGAGTCGTAGTAACTTTTGTTGGATCTCCCGAAACAATAGGAGAAGCGGCTTTCCAAGGGATGATCAAAGCAACTGAATTAATTGATATGAGAAATCATAAAGGTGAGCATCCTAGGATCGGAGCAACCGATGTTTGTCCTTTCGTCCCAGTTAAGGGAGTCACAGATGAGGAATGCGTCCAAATAGCTCGTCAAGTAGCTGAAAGGGTAGCTAATGAGTTGAAAGTTCCCACTTATTTATATGCAAAAGCAGCTACTGATGAAGAACGAGTAAGATTACCAAACATACGTAAAGGCGAGTATGAAGGCTTACCACAAAAGATTGTAGATCCTAAATGGAAACCTGATTTTGGTGAGCCCGTTTTTAATGAGCGCTCTGGAGCATATGTCATAGGAGTTAGAGATTTCCTTATAGCTTATAATGTGAACATTGACTCCGAAGATGTAGATATCGCAGTAGAAATCGGACGTATTGTTCGAGAAAGCGGGTGGTGGGTAGAAAAAGATGGACAGAAAATTCGAAAATCCGGGTTATTCAAAGGAATACAAGGCATGGGAGTTACGCTTGAGAAACCCGATCGCAAGTTAACACAAATTTCTATGAATGTAATGAATTACAGACAACTAACGAAACCCCATGAGGTTTTTGAAGAAATAAAAAGATTAGCTACTGATAGAGGCGTAAATGTTACTGGAAGTGAAATTGTTGGGTTGATCCCTCTAGAGGCTATTCGCATGGCTGGAAAATACTATGCACCAGATGAAGAGGATCAAGATCAATTAATCAAAATTGCCACAGATAATCTTGGATTAAGCGATCTTGACGAGTTCGTCCCTGAACAGAAAATAATAGAGTTGATGATAAAATGACTGATATCAATCTAGTTGACCTTTCCGTATCAAAGTTTGTTGAAGAGGTAGCATCGGACAAACCTGCACCTGGAGGTGGAAGTGTAAGCGCTCTAGGTGGTGCATTGGGCGCTGCTTTAGCTGTTTTAGTTGGAAAAGCGACTGTTGGGAAAGAAAAATTCAAAGATGTCCAAGAAGAAATGGAAAGAGTGGTGTCAAGAGGAACTGAACTTCACCTGACATTGAATAAATTAGTAGATGAAGACACTGAAGCTTTTAATCAAATTTTGCAGGCCTATCGAATGCCAAAAGATGAACCAGAAGTTCGTTCTGCAGCAATTCAAGACGCGTTGAAACGAGCTGCTGAAGTTCCATTACAGACTGCAAAGCTTAGTTTTGAAGTCTTAGACCTAATCATAGCTGTAGCTGAGAGGGGAAATAGAAATGCCATTACCGATGCAGGTGTTGCTGCTTTATTTGCTGAATCGGCTGTCAGAGGAGCATTATTTAACGTCAAAATCAACATGCTAAGTATAAAAGATGAAGCAGTTAAGCAGAATTTAACAAACGATATGGAGGAAATTCTGGCTCAGCTTGCTTCAAAAAGAGAAGCTATTATAAAAGTTGTTGAAGCAGAACTCGCTTAGAATAGCTTCTTACTGAATCTTTGAAATCATTCAAAGAATAGGAGTTTTTTCTTATTGGCAACAATATTGGATGGAAAAGCTACTGCAGATGCGTTAAAAGAAGATTTAAAGTTAAGAATAAAGAAATTAAAACGTCCCCCCACATTAAGCATAATTTACGTAGGAACTGACTCAGCCTCAGCTGTTTATGCTAGGAATCAAGTTAAAACAAGCAAAGAGGTAGGAATATCCGCCAAACTCCAGCATTTCGATAAAATTTCTGATTTACAGCTGTTCCGATTTATCTCAAATGATTTGAAAAGCGAAGATGCAATAATTATACAATTACCACTTCCTATTAATATGAATGTTGAGAGAATTTTAACCGCAATTCGTCCAGATCAAGATGTTGATGGATTACACTATAATAACATCGGACGCCGTCTTCTTGGGTATGAAGATGTCTTTTGGCCAAGTACACCCCTAGGATGCATAGAAATTCTTGATCATTATAATATTGAAATTGAGGGTAAACATGCTGTTGTTGTAGGGCGATCTAACTCTGTAGGACGACCACTGGCTACATTATTGGAAAAACGGAATGCAACTGTTACACAATGCCACTCCCGTAGTAATCCATTGTCCCGATACACCCTACTCGCTGATATTCTTGTTACTGCAATAGGGAGGGCAAAAATGGTAACCTCAGATATGGTAAAGGATGGTGTTATTGTGATTGATATCGGTATGAACAGAGATGAAAACGGAAAATTGTGCGGGGATGTTGATTTTGAGAATGTTAAAGAAAAATGCAGTTATATAACACCAGTTCCAGGCGGGATTGGGCCAATGACGGTTGTAGAACTATTTAATAACACAATTTTAGCTTCAGAGCGAAAACAAGCTAATGATTAATACTGCTCGACATGGTGGGGTAGAAAAATGAAGTCAAGTTTAGAGATAGCTCAAGAAGCAAGTATGAAGCCGATTATAGAGATTGCGCAACAATTTGGGATAATGACTGAAGAGCTTGAACCTTTTGGACATTTCGTTGGAAAAATCAGTTTGAGTATTCTAGATCGCTTTAAAAATCGTCCCAATGGAAAATTGGTTTTGGTTACAGGGATTACACCCACCCGTTATGGTGAAGGAAAGACTGTTCATACTATTGGGACAACCCAAGCTCTCAAACGGATAGGTGTGAATTCGTGTTGTGTAATCCGACAAGCATCAATGGGGCCAATTTTCGGGGTTAAAGGGGGAGCAACAGGAGGAGGATACTCCCAAGTTCTCCCCATGGAAAATATCAATTTAGGATTAACAGGTGATATTGATAGAGTAACCTCTGCTCATAACTTATTAGCTGCTATGATTGATACTCACATCTTCAAAGGAAATAAACTTAATATTGATATTGAACAAATCTTTTGGAAAAGAGTCATTGACATGAATGATAGACCTCTAAGAGAAGTAAGAATTGGACTTGGCGGACCACAAAACGGTATCCCTCGTAACTCAGGATTTGACATCACTGCAGCTTCAGAAGTAATGGCCATCTTGGCCTTAGCAAATGATATTGCTGATCTTCGTCAACGACTAGGAAGAATAATTGTAGCAAGATCACAGGATGGAAAAATAATTAGTTCAGAAGATCTCCAAGCCGCAGGAGCAATGACTCTAATTTTAAAAGATGCAATTAAACCAAACTTAGTTCAAACTTATGAAGGTGCTCCCTGTTTTATTCATACTGGCCCATTCGCTAACATTGCCCATGGATGTTCAAGTATTATTGCTGATAAGATTGCATTAAAGCTCTCTGATGTTGTCTTAACTGAAGCCGGGTTCGGTTCGGATTTAGGAGGTGAAAAATTCTTTAATATTAAATGTAGGATGAGTGGTATCAATCCTAGTGCTATTATCTTAGTTTGCAGCGTTCGTGCTATTAAAAGACAGGGGAGTGTAGGAGAACTAGAATCAGGGACACCAGAAATGTTTGAGGGCCTCAGAAGAGGATGTGAAAACCTCTCCCATCATATTAACAATATCTCATCATTTGGTAAACCTGTAATAGTAGCAATTAATGCCTTTGAAGGAGATCCTTCAGAAGAGCTGGAGTTTATTAAGGAGGAGGCTCTTAACGCTGGCGCTTACGGTGCTACAATTACCTATCTGTTTTTGAAAGGTGGAAAAGGAGGGATTGAGTTAGCTAAACTACTAATGGAGGCAATCAAGACCGATCCTAAACCTATCAACTACACTTATGGCGTTGAGGATTCTATTGAAGAGAAAATAATCAAAATTGCAAAACAGGCGTATAATGCATCTGGTGTTATGTTTTCAGATCAAGCTAAGGAAGACATTGCCCTATGGTTTGAATTGAAATATAATAAATTACCTATCTGCATTGCTAAAACTCAAATGAGTCTATCTGACAATCCTGATATTGTAGGACGACCATCAGATCATTTTATTTCAATAGATGCTATCCATCTATCAGCTGGAGCTGGATTCTTGTACCCAATTGCAGGAAAAATGTTAACCATGCCTGGTTTGCCCAAAAATCCCTCTGCAACGAATATGGAATATTATCCAGATGGAAGAATAACAGGTTTGTTCTGAGACTGTATTATAAAGAAATATCAAATAATGGTTACTAAAGATATTGATTTAAAACTGAAAATGATGAGGAAAGGGATAGAAAATCTATGACTTTATCCATTAATGAAGTTTATAATGAAGATTGTCTTAAAGGATTGGATCAACTAGAACCTGAAACAGTGGATCTCTTGCTGACAGATCCTCCTTTTGGAATAGATTTCCATAAAATGGGATCACAGTATAATAGATTGCAAAGAGAGCTTGGTAGGGATTATATTGAAGTTCAAGAGCAGGATTATTATGATTTCACCTTACAATGGCTTCAATCTGCTTGGAGGGCAATGAAACCGACCGCGAGTGGGTTTATTTTTTCAGGTTGGAACCGGCTGGGTGATATTCTCAATGCTATAACTGAAATCGGATTTAGATTGGTTAATCATATTATATGGAAATACCAATTCGGGGTTTTTACCAAGAAAAAATTTGTTTCGAGTCATTATCATATCCTGTATATTACAAAATTACCTGAAAAGAATGATCGATTACGAACTTTCAATCGGATTCCAGAATATTCTAGCTCCCCAGGAAAGCTTTATTTTGAGGATGTATGGAGAATTAACAGGGATTATCAGAAAGGAGGTGAAAAGACTCCTACGCGTCTTCCACTAGCAGTGACAGATAAATGTGTCCGAATAGGGAGCAATGAGGGTGATCTTGTACTGGAACCCTTTTTAGGAAGTGGTTCTGTGGTTCTATCATGTATTCAATACAATAGACATTATGTTGGATTTGAAATCTCGGAACCAATTTTTAATATCGCGAAAAACAGGATAAAGAGAGTGAAAGAGCAACTTGGCGAAAAAACTGACAATCTCGAAAGCTGGTTGAAGAAAACCAAGAAATAATTCTTTTAAATCATCACAAAATTATTCATTATTACTTTTTACGTACAAAATGCCTTTTTTTATGGTGAAAAAAAGTGGTTTATTTGATCACTGGTGGTACTGGACTAGTAGGAAGCTTTCTGGTAGAAATTTTGTCGAAAGACGACCAACGCCTGAATGGAGAATGTCGGGTTATTGTTCGTTCTGATGAGGACAAAGAAAAAATTGAGAAATTGGGCCTGAGCGCCGTCAAAGCCGACTTAAATAACATAGGGAGTTTAAAGACAGCTTTGAAAGACGTCAACGTTATCTTCAATTTAGCAGCTTTAGCCAGTGATTGGGTAGGATGGAAAGAATTATATAAAGTGAATGTGGAGGGGATGAAGAATTTATTAGAGGCCTGCCTACATACCAACACTGATCCGTTCTTAGCTCATGTCAGTAGCACAGGGGTGTATGGACATTATATTCCTGAAACGCCAATTGATGAGAGCTATAAATTTAATCCTACTAATATCTATCAAAAGAGCAAATATTATCAAGAGAAAGCTATTTGGGAGGTTCAAAGTGAACAAGACTGGCATAACTTCGGTATTATACGGCCTCCTAGTGTTATTGGGCCTAGAGATATGAAAACGATGTATGGCATCTTTAAAGCCGTACATGAACGAAAATTCCCCATCTTCAATAAAGGAACACCGTATCTAACATTTATTCATCCAGTTGACATGTGTTCGGCATTATTGTTAATAGATAAAAATAGAAACCAAGCAAGAGGTCAAGCTTACAATTTGAAATCTTTTGAATGTCATTTAGGAGATTTCTTGAATTATATAGTTAAAAAAATAAATCCTCCTAAACCTCCCAAACATAGGAATTTCCGTTTGGTCTATACTATTGCAATTCTCTCGGAAATATACGTTAAAATAACGGGAAGACATACTACTCTCAATCGTTATCGTGTCAGTAAATTTGCTCGTTCCCGTCGATACATTGATCAAAAAATTAAAAATGAATTAGGATTCCACCCCCAAAAAACTATGGAAACAACAATTGATGAATCACTTGAATGGTTGGTTCAACGCGATTTATTTCCTCCTAACCAATAGTTAAAGGTATTATCGATGTCTTCTGAAGATGATGATCCAATTGTCGATGCAAGAGTTTTATTGATAGAGGACACACGTGACCATCAATTCCTTATTATCAAACGATTGAGTAACATTGGATTAAAACGTGTCATCGTTTGTGAAACAGGTGAATTAGGATTAGAAAAAATAAGATCGGATAATTTCGATCTAGTATTGGTAGATTACATACTTCCCGGAAAATCAGGATTAGAAGTAATAGAGGAAATTACGCGGATAAGTCCTGAAACCCCAATGATAATGATCACTGGATTAGGATCTGAAAAAATAGCAGTCCAAGCCATGAAACTTGGGATCAAGGATTATTTAACGAAGGAAGAATTCTTTACAAATCTAAATCTTCGGCAGATTATTACTCCAATTCTATTAGAACATCACGCTCAACAAGAAATGGCTCTTACTCAACGTTTAAAGGCAAATCCTGATTTGTTTTCGATCTCAGTTTATAAATTTGGTCGGTTTGGCCCAGAACCATTTTTAACATCAGCTCTCCCTTTTGAAGATTCAATTTCATCTCAAGAAAAAGAAAGTTTTCTAATAAAAATTGGTACTCACTATTTTTCGGCAACTGGGGCAGGCCATGCGTACTCGCAAGGATTGTTTGAGCTTCCTGTTCCGGATCATGACAAATATCGTGGATTAGTTTTTGGATTTAGAATGACGGAAAAGAATCATAAAGATGAACGAATAAAAAGAAGTGGAGGGAAGAATTATGGATTAATTGTCATTATTTTCCCAGTGTTTTTTCGATCCATTCTCCCAAACAGGTCAATTATTGAGAAAAGATTGGAAGAATTACTTTCAGGCTATTCAGACATGGAAGAAATAGATGAACACTTTATAACTCGTGCTAAGAATATTTTCTTCGAGATTCAGTGATTTCAATCATTTCCTTGCGATAAGACCAAATTTAACTACCGTAATATTAATTTTGAAGAATTACCGTTTTTTTAGGAATTCTTTTCAATCCAGTAGGTTTCGAAAAAAGGAAACCTAGAAATATAAACAGAATACAACCAAGGTAGGTTATTTCAAATTAAATCACATTGGTCTATGAATTAGCATTTTAACTCTGAGTAGTTATTTTTTACTGATATTAGAGCCTGAAAGAGTCAAAAAGGCCCTGATCATTATCATTAAAAAGCATAATTTTTAAACTATAACTGAATTAAAAATGAAATATACAGTATATAGAAATGGTGAAACTTAAAATGCATGCGAAGTTATTTGGAATTAAATTCGGAGTGTTTTTCTTCTTAGTTCTTGGTGTTTCAATCGTTCATGCCTTTCCCACGGTTAATCTAGGAACTGATGATACGAATGATGTGGAAAAAATCAGTTGGGCATTCACTGCTTATGGTTATGAGAAAGGGAATTTTCATGACGAGATCGACATTGTTTCGCTTAGCGCGGAAGCTGACGGTGCTGGAAACATAACAATGACTTTGACTTGTCAAGGTACTCCTGCTTTCGATGGTACACATGTCTATTGGATTTGGATAGCTTTTGAAGCAGAAGGAACACAAGGTTCTAGTCCTGGTGCATGGTTTTGGGCGGGTGGTTATGAAGGAACTGACGCTACTGCATCATGGTTAGTTTACAAAGATCTTACAAATTATACAACTTATGGTACAGGCACAACGAGCCCTCAGATTAGTGGAAATTCTCTTTCTTGGGAAACAAACGAAGTATATTGGGATGATCTTGCTAATTCTGGATCTTGGGAGATTGAAGCCTGGGCATGGACATCTGAGAATAGCTCTTTTGCTGCTGCTACACAAGGCGATCACTATTGGGATTATTATCCTGATGAACTGTCGGGGTATGAAGATACCTCGGTAGAAACAACCGATTCTTTGGAACCTGTTGATGGTGATGGTACTCCAGGGTTTGATATAGCTATTCCCATACTAGTGTTACCTCTCTTGGCTGTTTTCCTTAGGAAACGAAAACATTAACAGACTGAAAATATTCTTTAAATAACGATAGGTAAAGTATAATTCACCTTTCGTTCTTCCTCCTTTTTTTTGCGGAGTGAGAAGACTGTTAGCTGTTGGGAAAACTACGGAGTTAAATTTTCCAAGAGAACCCTTAAATTTCCAGCAAAATTTATGACAAAATCTACCAGCCTATCAATCGATCTAATGAAACTCTGATTTCTTGTTTGGACTGCGTTTGAATTAGCCAGATCATTTGGATCCATCAAAATCAAAATAGCATTTGCGTTTTCTGAATTCGGATCGATTAGAAGGAAGTTTGGTCTTTCTTGGAGAAATTTTTCAAACGTAAACGTGATTGCTTCTAAGGAGAACTCTTCTTCGTCCATCATGAAGTATTTTCCCACATGTTTCAGTGTTTCTATGCTTATTCCTCTGGTTTCAGTAGATATTGAATCAATTAATATCTTTTTACTCAGTTCTTTGATTTCTTCGTCTAAATTAATGAGTTTAATGTGAGTTCCTCGTTTTTTCGCTTCAATAAGATTTGTAGTTAGTGGTTCAAGGTAATATGGGAATAAATTTGAAATAACTAGATAATTTGCCGCATCTATGATCTCTTTTGCTGTTTTAGTAATATGAACAAGTCCTTTGATTAGGAAAAGCTCGTCTATACCTTCCTCCTCTCCAATAGAATTGATTATATTTAGTAAATTTTCAGATGATCTTTCAACAGCTTCTTCAATAGGATTAACCTTTATTTGCTTTAGATGAGTTAATATCTGAGCGGGACTGAACAGAAGTCGATAGACATTCGCGCTGCCTTTGATCTCATCCTTTGTCACAATCTTTTTCTCCTCAAGTCCCTCAAGGGCTTGATAGATCTTGCTTCGTGGAACATCTGACTCACTAGCAATTCTTGAAGCTCCAACAGACCTGTTTAATTTTACTAAGGATATCAATACTTTTCCTTCGTTTTTTGTTAAACCAAGCGTTTGTAGATCATCCAATATTAGCTTTTCATCAACAGTCATTTGTTTCGCCTATTGTTCTAGATACATCCTCAGTGGTAACACTTATAAGTGTTACTACCCATAGTAGTGACAGACTTTTAAATGTCAAAGAGGCATAATTCATGCAAAAAGATGATAAAAAGAAGTTTATTCTCGTGCTTGGTGGAACAGGCCACTATGGTAGACACATTGTACACAGTCTTTTAGCAAAAGGTGAATCCGTTAAAGTTTTATCACGAAATACCCAAAAAGGTAGAGAAGTTCTCGGTGAAAAGCCTGAAATCATTGAGGGAGATATAACCTCCAGAAAGTCAATAATAGAGTCACTAGAGGAGACGAAAGCTGTCATAATTAGTGTTTCTGCAATGAGCAGGAAATTGATACGCAAAACGAAGCTTATTGAGCGCGATTCGGTGCTTATGGTCTTAGAGGAGGCTAGAAATGCTGGGATTTCTCGAATTGTATACATTTCTGTTTACGACATTAGAAAAAGTGTCGTAGACAAGTTAAACATTCTTCAAGGAAAATTAAAAATAGAAATTGAAGAATTTCTTGCTAGGTCAGACTTTAATTGGACAGTAATGGGTGCTGCTCCATCAAATGATATATTCTTCTCTATGATACGAGGAAATACAATGGTTGTTCCTGGTGGAGGCCCTCCTGCTTTACCAACTATTTCTCCTATTGATTTAGGAGAGATAATTGCCCAAGCAGTTATTAGAACTGATTTAGCAAGAAAACGATTTCGGTTAACGGGCCCAGAGGCAATTTCTTTTTCAGAAGCAGCAGAAAGAATATCCAATATTACAGGGAAACAAATCAAATATCGAAAAATTCCACTTCTCCCGTTAAAAATTGCTTCAATACTTACTTGGCCTTTCAATCCTTATATTTGGCATTTATCAAAATTTGTGAAACTACTGAATAAATTTCCCCAAGATATTGTAGCAGAAGTTCCAAATGACCACAATATTTTGAAAGAAACTTTTAATTATACTCCCACCACTTTAAAAACTAGTGCTAGAATGTGGTACAATCAAGAAGAAAAGTCTAGTGAAGGTGAATAACTTGACGTTTGATATTAATATCTCTAATGTCACGAAAAAATTTGGAGATGTAATTGCTGTAAATAAACTGGATTTACAGGTAAAAAAAGGTGAAATTTTTTGCTTAGTGGGCCCTAATGCGGCCGGAAAAACTACTACAATCCGCTTGTTGTTAGGAATCCTTAGATCAGAAAAAGGTCAAGGAGACATTCTAGTTAAAGGATATCAGATCCCCCAAGAGAAAAAAAAGCTCAGACGAATAATGGGGTATCTTCCGCAACAAAGGGCACTTTATGATCTTCTTACTACAAAGGAGAATATTGAGTTCTTTGCCCGTGCAAAAGGTGTTCCTAAGGGATTAGTTAATGAATTTACATCCCATATGATAGACAAACTTTCTCTCATTGGACACCAAGACAAATTAGCTCTCCATTTGTCGGGAGGTACGCAGCAAAGAACAGCATTGGCAGCAGCTATGGTTAACAAGCCAGAGATAGCTTTTCTTGATGAGCCAACTGTTGGTCTCGATCCTGTTTTAAGGAGGGAATTTTGGGAATATTTTAGAGAAATAGCTAAAGAGAGAGGTACCACAGTTTTAGTAACTACTCATTACTTAAACGAAGCTGAGTGGGCTGATAGAGTGGCAGTAATGAGAGATGGATCTTTGCTAGCACTTGACACACCAGAAAACCTCCTGAAGCAAACTGAACAAAAAAATATGGAAAACATGTTTTTTGAACTTATAAAGGGTGATACCACATGAGATTTGCATATTTAATCACTATAAGGATATGGAAACAACTACTGCGAGATAGACGGACAGCAGGACTGGCTCTATTTGCTCCAATTTTATTTATTATAATGTTTGGTCTCGCGTTCGGGGGAGAAATCGAACATGTTCCTATTGTCATCATCAATAAAGATAGTGATGCTCAGGTTTTGATTCAAAGGACAGTTGATGTAGAGATCTATCCATTTAATTTCACCACTACAATTACAGTGTTCAATGAGACAGTTAAATCAATAGGGGTTGAAATTGTAAATAATCTTCAAGATACATCAAAAGTAAATGTGAATGATGATTATGATAATTATGAAAACGCTAAGGATGAAGTTGATGCTAAAAGGTTTATATGTGCAATTTTAATTCCAAGCAATTTTACCTTTAATTTAGCTTCCCCTGAAGGTGACAATGTTTCAATAGAACTTTATTTAGATAATTCAAACCCTCAGGTAGGCGTGGTAGCGTTACAAGCTTTTCAAGAGGCGTTTCAGAATGCTACTGGTGAGTTTCGAGGAAACTTAGGATTGGATGTGGAATATGCTTTTGGTGAGGACTTAAATACAATAGATTTCTTTGCGCCTGGCATGATTGTCTTTGGAGTGTTCTTTTTCTCTTTTATCCTTATCATCATGAATCTTATCGGAGAAAGAAAAGGAGGCACACTGCCATTACTTCTCCAATGTCCATATGACAAAAGTCAGATTATTTTAGGGTATCTTGCTGCCTTTTCTATCTTCAGTATGGTTCAAACAACTGTAACAATTATAGTGGCTAGCACCATCTTTAATGTATCTTTTGGAACAACCTTAGCCCACTATATATCGATTTATATCGGTGCTGTTATCGTTGGATGGACAGGGTTAGTGCTAGCGATCTTTCTTTCGTCATTTGCACGCTCAGAATTTCAAGCCATCCAATTTGTCCCGATTGTGATCCTACCAATTATATTAATGTCAGGAATAGTTATTCCAATTTCTCAAATTCCTGAAATCATTCGTTGGGTAAGTTATTTGCTGCCTACAACCTATGCTGTGCATTTACTACGTCAAATCGCTATCGAAGGATATGTCTTAGAGCTGTTCAACATTGATCTAATCGCAATGTTATTGTTCTTCTTTTTGTTTCTTTTTGGTAGTCGTCTAACTCTTAATGAAACATAAATTTACTGATGTAAATTTAGAAGAATAAAAGTAAGACCCTCAGAGATACAATAAACCTGATTGATTCTTGAATGGTTAGATTCTCACAAGATCGAAATCAATTCCCTTCCTACAACTGAAATGACTGCAAAGGGATTGTAACCAACTTGTTGGATCGGAGGCAAGCCAAATGTTCCTGTTTTAACCAGAATAATTTGGATTTTTGCGTTTTTTGCAGCCAAAAGATCTACAATCGTGTCACCTACGAAGATTGTTTCATTTATTGGAATTTTTAATCTCTTACATGCGTATTGAATTGGGAATGGAGAGGGTTTACGTATCCCCAGAGTTTTGGAATCAGCTAATACATCAAAAAGGTTCAAATATGGTCTAAATCTTTTCTTTAATAAATATGGAGAGCCATTTGACACTATTCCTAGCAAATATCCCTTCTTCTTTAGTAATTTCAAGGTTTTTGGCACTTCTGGGAAAACATGAATCTCTCGATCCCAATTGTAAAATTGCCAGAGGACTCGAGTCATCCCACAAGCGAACCCCCACCACGATAATCTAAAATCAGCATGAATTGCCCTAAACAGTTCCAATCGAAACCAGGTATATTTTCCCCCTGCGTTGTAAAATGTCCCCAAACGAGTGATATATTTGCGTACTTGATCAGAACTGGGTGTGTTGAAGAATTCCTGCGCGATAAGTTGGGGAAAAAGTCTGACTGAATCAACCAGGGTGCCATCAAGATCAAAAAGAATAGCTTTGAATCTCATGATAACGTACCTGAAGTATTATACCTTAATTAATGAGGAAGATAAAAGAATCATTGTTGAGAATATTTTTTTAAATTAGAGAAACATAAAAGCATTGGATATCATCATTTTCACATTTGGTGCTCCAAACATATGCCTATCAATTTAAATCAAGAGGCGCAGGCCGAGTGGGGAAAATATCTGGAAGCCTCTAGCATCGAGGAACAGATTGCTCACCTAGAAAGGTTCCTCGGGGTCGTTGTCAAGCACAAAGGGGTGGAAAACCATCTTAGGATGGCAAAAACAAAATTAAAGAAGCTTAAAGCTCAACAAGAAAAATTACAAGCGACTAAGAAAGGTTCAGGGGAAAAATGGCTCGTTCCTAAGGGAGAAGACGCCCAGATTGCGATAATTGGGAAAGTTAACTCTGGAAAATCATCTATTCTTAATGAAATTGCTCAATCAGAGGCAGCAAAAGTCGGATCATATCCTTTTACCACTGTTAAACCAGAAGTAGGTTCAACTACTGCAAGCGGGGCACGATTACAACTAGTAGAGCTACCTGCATTAGTAGAAGGAAGTGTAAAGGGAGATATGTCAGGAAAATTGGTTTTGGCGGGAATTCGAAACGCAGATTGTGTGTTGGTCACAATAGATTTATCAAAAGATCCTATAGAGCAACTTCAGCTAATTCAATCAGAGCTTCATAAGGGAAAAATTCGCTTAAATGTGCTGAAACCTCCAATAACTATTGAAAAAGTTGGTTCAGGTAACATTCAAGTCTTTAATGAGCATTTTTTTGAAGGTGAAGGAAAAGAGGCGGTAATTGAAATTATGAGAGGGAATGGTTTCCTAAATGCCATCGTACGTTTTCACGCACCTGTTACAGTAGATCAATTTCTAGATGCTCTGGATAAATCAATTAGTTACCTTCCCACGCTCATAGTAGGAACGAAAGGAGATATTGAAGGTTCCAAACAGAATTATGAAAAACTTATCAAATTTATTAAAGAGAGAAATCTCAACTTCCCAGTTATCCCGACATCTGTAAACCAGAAAAAAGGATTTGAAGGTCTAGAGGAATCAATTTTCAGCCAATTAGGTAAAATCCGAGTTTTTACTCGTGATTCTAAAGGTGATATTTCAATTAGACCCATAATCCTAAGGGAGGGAAGTACAGTTGAAAATGCTATTGAAGTCTTAAGTAAAAAAATGTTGAAATATTTCCGTTTTACTCGTATCTGGGGACGCTCAGCCAAGTTCGATGGTGAAAAGGTTGGCTTGGATCGTGTTCTACAAGATGGTGATGTTATACAAGTTTTTGCTTGAATTAATCTCTCAAAAAATCAAAGTTCTGAAAAGGAAAAATATTTCAAAATCTCGAAATCCGTTTTCAAATGAATAAAAAGGAACAGTCATATTCAAGACTTAGTTAATTTGACTACATATTGAATACAGATTATATATAACAATGTGCTTTGAGCATCAAATGTATGAATTACCGAATTGATTTTATTGCGTTAATAAAAAAATTACACGGATTGTTTATAAGTCAATTTACGACTATTCTATGTTTTTCTTGAAAATCAAGTAAGCTAGCTCTTGAGAAAATCTAAAGTGGTTTTTTATGAGTCAACACTGGTATGCAGAGAAGCGAAGTTCTTTATTAAATCAACTAGGGGTTACAACTGAAGTTGGATTATCAAACAAAGAAGCTGAACAGAGACAAGAAAAGTATGGCTACAATGAGCTAGAGAAAGCCAAGAAAAGACATCCAATTTTTCTCTTTTTTGAACAATTCAAAGATCCATTGGTAATCATCCTACTCGTAGCTCTAGTAATATCTATCACTATCGGGCTTTTCTCGACCGATGAGCATCAAAAGCTAGAGTATTTTATCGATGCCTTCGCCATAACAGCTATTGTTCTTTTTAATGCATTTTTTGGATTTATTCAAGAATATAAAGCCGAGAAATCAATAGAAGCGCTGAAATCTATGGCAGCACCTTATTCTACTGTTTTTCGTGAGGGAAAGAAGCAGAGGATTGAAGCTCAACTCCTTGTTCCTGGTGATATCATTCTGATTGAAGAAGGAGATAAAATTCCTGCTGACGGACGTCTTCTTGAATCCCACTCTCTTCGTATTGATGAATCTGCTCTTACAGGAGAGTCATTTCCAGTTGCTAAAGAGGCAATGAGCAATATTCAGCCGTATACAGCTATAGCTGACCGTCGAAATTGTGTGTTCAGTGGTACTAGTGTCACAAGAGGACGGGGTCAAGCAGTTATTGTTATGACTGGAATGCGAACGGAATTTGGTAAAATAGCAAAAGGATTATTGGAAGAGGAAACAGAAGTGACTCCTCTTCAAAAAAGGTTAGCAACTTTAGGGAAGTGGATTGGGATAGCTAGCTTGACGATTTGCACGGCTATTTTCTCAATCGGTGTTCTGTTGGAGCAGGAGGTAATAGAGATGTTCATTGTGGCAGTTGGCCTAGCAGTAGCAGCTGTTCCAGAAGGGTTACCTGCAGTTGTTACCCTTGCCTTAGCTCTTGGAGTTCAGCGGATGAGTCAAAAAAATGCCATCATTAGACGACTTCCCTCGGTTGAAACATTAGGTTCGACTACAGTGATATGTTCTGATAAGACTGGTACTCTTACTGAAAATAAAATGACGGTAAGACAAATGCTCACAGTTGATAGTGATTATCTAGTGTCTAAAGCAAAACCAATCGATGAAGCAGTGGATTTAATACTTTCAATAGGATTGGCTTGTAACAATGCTCAGCTAGCTGTCTCTCATCATGGTGAAAATTCAGAGGTTGATATTGGAGATCCAACCGAAATAGCTCTTTTGAGACTTACAGAAGGATTTGATTTCAAGCGCGATTATGAACGACTTTATGAAGTTCCATTCGATTCAATTTCGAAAAGAATGAGTGTTGTTGTGAGGAATGAGGAAGGAAAGATTTTCGTTTTTACTAAAGGAGCTCCTGATGTTTTAATAGAATTATGTACCCATTTCTTTTCTAAAGGAGAGATCAAACCGCTTGATGATGAAATGCGAATGAATCTCGAAATAGCAGATCAAAAGTTTGCAAGGAGGGGCTATCGTATGCTTGGTATGGCATATAAATCAGTTGATCCTGAAAAAGCCAAAATAGAAGTGCTATCTGAAGATGTAGAAGAGATTGAGGGTCGATTGATTTATGTTGGTGCTGTAGCTATCATGGATCCTCCCAGAAAAGGTACTCGGGATGCTATCAAAACTTGCAAAACTGCTGGGATTCGACCAGTTATGATTACGGGAGATCACCTCAAAACAGCAATAGCTGTTGCGTCCGAAATAGGTCTGGTTTCATCCCAAGATTCAGCCCAATATATGGAAGGAAAAGATTTAGATAATATAGATGATAAGGAATTTTCTTTAGCTGTCATGGATGTAAATGTCTTTGCTCGAGTTTCTCCTGAGCACAAATTAAAGTTAATTTCTGCTCTTAAAGCAAATGATCAAATTGTTGCTATGACTGGGGACGGTGTAAATGATGCTCCTGCATTAAAACGCGCAGATATTGGTGTAGCAATGGGTATTGCTGGAACAGACGTATCAAAAGAAGCCTCCGACATGGTGTTAGCTGATGATGACTTCTCAACCATTGTGGGAGCAATTCTTGAAGGTAGAACGATTTATGATAACATGAGAAAATTCATTCTTTACTTACTTTCATGTAATGCGGGAGAAATCGCAGTTATGTTTTTTGGAATTCTACTCACTTCATTCTTATTTAACACTCCCATCTTACCATTATTGGCAATCCAAATACTTTGGGTTAATCTGGTAACTGATGGATTACCTGCATTAGCTATGGGAGTCGATCCTCCCGACCCTGATGTTATGATTAGAAAACCTCGTAATCCGAACGAACCGATTCTTACTAGAAAATCGGTATTATTCATAATATATTCTGGAATCATTATTGCGATTGGAACTTTGTTTTTATTCTTCTTGTACATGTATTCTCCTAATCCTAAACACACTGAAACTTATGCAAGAACCGTTGCATTTACTATGCTAATCATGTTCCAGATGATCATGGCCCTGAATATTCGGAAGGAAGAACATTCGTTACTCGGTAAAGAGTTCTTCCGAAATCCATATCTTCTTCTCGCTATTTCTAGTTCAATCCTTCTTCATATATTAATCCTCTACATTCCTTTTTTCCAACCATTTTTCGATACAGCAGCACTCGAACTGGTTGATTGGGTTGTAATCATTATTATCGGAAGCTTTTTAGTAATAGTTGATGAGATCCGGACGTTCTTAGCACATAGAGTTTCTCGCTTAAAACAGCTCGCAGGTTATTGGTGATTTCCTCCAGGGTTATCGTTTCAAGAGGAAAGGTCGCAATCTAATAGTTAATAAGTTATTTTTTGTTTTGGAAGCAGGGAGAGAGTGATTAAAATTGCACTAAAAGAAAATACCATATAGTCAATTCTCGTTTTTTGAAATGAATGATTTTAATACTAATTTTATTTCATGAAACACCAAGCAAAGAAAACATTTTCAGTATGGCGGGGGTGCCTAAATGGTTTCAATACTAAGAATCAGGGTATCTAGGATTGTTAATGCTGGAACATTCTTCATTTTAACCTTTGCTCAAATAATTGTTGTTTCTTGGATTTCTATTAGTCAGGAACAACGAACAGAACCTTTGAGAGCATTTGCGCGATTCCTCGGATTTTACGTGTCTATTAATCCATTTGCAAACCCTCAATTTACCTTCTTACTGCTGTTAATGACTGCAGGCTTACAAATACTATTATTAGTGTTTCTTGTTAATGTCGTTTTTTCAAATAAAAATATGATTCAAATTTATCCAAGACCATTGTACGGGCCTGGATATACTCCCGAAGAGGCTCAGCATGTCGAAAAGACCATTTCATTGGTTTCACATGTATCAAAAAGGGTGAACATCAATGTAACTAAGATTTTTGTGTTCCGGAAAGCCGTACCCAATGCATTTAGTCTAGATCTTCTTCCTATTCCCTTTCTTCGAAGACCATATTTGGTACTCAATACAAATGTATTAGAAATCTTGAGCGAGGAAGAAATTGAAGCTGTGATTGCTCATGAGCTTGCTCATGTAAAAAATGGTGATAGTCTTTTTCGGCTAGTTCTGTCAATCCCTAGGTTATTTCTCAATCTTGCTTATCTTTTTATCTATCTACAGATTGTCACCGGAATTCTAGATGCAATATTTGATACTCCAGATCTGGTAACAGTAATAGAACGCGTAATCTTTTTGGGTTTAGTATATCTGGTTTTAGCTTTACTTACTAGGATAACTGTGAGGTTTCTCTATTCTGCAAATCGTCAGGCCGAATACTTAGCTGACTATTTTGCCGCGCAATTAGTTGGTTCCGATGTATTAATCAACTCTTTAATTCACTTAGGACAACGTAGTGAAGCAATGCAAGTCTTATCACGAGAGATCACGTGGCTCTCTAACCTCTCAGAAGAAAAGAAACCCTCAAACACCTTTTTAAGAAATGTTTATCAACGATTTCCTAAAACACAGCTCAATGAGGATGTTGCTCGTGAAATTGCCCCCAAATTATTCCTTGAGGAGAAACTGGAAGATCTAGTGAATCATTACGGCGTCGGTTTAGATCTTGAGGCGAGGACACAGCTTATAAACCAAGCTGTTCCTATACTATTAGAAAAAAGAGCCAACTATTTTGATTCATTAACAGAGGAAGAGAGGGTTTTTACACCAAGTGTTCTAAAGGAAAAAACGATTGATTGGCGTCGGTTTGATTCTGATTCTAGCCAAACACTCGATTCAGAAGAAATTGACAGTTTCATTGCAACTTTAATTGCTCAACCAAGCAAAATTATATTTGAGCATGAGCTCTTTCAAACACCAGAAAAGGATTATGACCATCCTGGTTTTCGGGAGCGAATTCTAACTGTGTACCGACTTTTTCATTATGAGAAATATGAACAAATGGTAAAAAAAATCTCGACTGAAACGAAGTCACATTCAAGAGTTGTATCCGATTCTCAATCATAGAGAACTTTTTCCAACAATGTGGGAATTAATCGTTCGTCAGGTTTCATGAAGTAGAGTTTGACATTAGGTAGTTTTCGTAGCTGGTTAATGATAGGAGCTGTCAACTGGAGTGTTTGTCTTCGTGGAGTTAGAATAATACGAACATCGTCCATTCGTTTAAGAACTGGTAAAAAGTCCCCTCCACTAGTGGCAAGGAGATCAGAAATCATTACTAGAGTTTTCTTAGGTTTAATTTGGTGAGAAAATTCTTTATTAGCAGTTTGTAAAGCAGAGTAGATGTTTGTTTTTCCTCCTGAGCTGATGCTAATTAAACGGTCTATAACATCCCGATTTGTAATGTTTGATTCAATGAATCTTTTAATGACCTCTGGATGAGTGTCAAAACCGATAATAGCAAAATCGGTTAGATTTATAACAAAACTAAACATAATTGAAGTAAGAATAATCAATTTAAGGTATACTAGAACTGAATGGCTCTTATCAATCAGGAGAATAACATTTTTTTGTTTATCTTTTCTCTTAGAACAAATTACATGGTCATAAGTAAACGTGGTGTCTCCAGAAAGAAGAAAGTTCTCAATGGTTCTCTCTAAATTCCAAGCATGGCCAGGAAGATAGGAAACTTGTACAGGATATTTGGTTCTATCAATAGTATGAAATATTCTCTCAGCTTGTCTGAATAATTTTGGAATAACTTTTTTGAAGAGTAATCTTTTTTCTTCAGGTGAGAGAAATTCTTTGATTTGAAAAACTAATGAGTTCGATTCCAGTATAAAGTCAGCATCACCAAAATCGATATGTAAAGCCTCAGCGACAACACGAGGGTAAACCTCTGATAGTATCTCAATTGCTCTTAGATTTTTGGTTTTAACTGCTTGTTTCGTAAAATCTAGAGCTGATTCAGTGGTTAATCTTTGTTGTAGCTGATACTCGTAGATTCTTTCGAGTAGGTGTTTGTGTTGTTTTGTTTCACGAATCGATACAGTTTGTTTTCCTGAGGCGGGAATATAATCCCGCCCTATAGTTTTTTTTTATCCGTGGGAAAAAATATTGGTTCTGCGATTTCATAAAGGCAATTTTCAACAGTTTTTACCGTATCTGATTGCATTTTTACTTTACCAGAGTAAACTGCATAGATTGCAGGAAATACAATATCTGGAGTTCTCGGACTATTTTTTAAGAGTTGTGTAAGCTGGATAGCTGCACGGACACTTGCTCCTACTTCAAAATTCTCAGAGGATCTAGTTCGATCTGTAAAAAGAATAACTTTTGTAATTAGATCACTATCAGTACAATTTGTACGTAATCTCACGATTCTTTCAGCTTCGTCACCAGTTTTGTGTTCGAGGCGAATTAAAATGCATCTATCAAAAAAAGCTTCAGGCAATGGATTTGTCCCTACATATTCTAAGGGATTTCTAGCAAAAATCGAGTAAAATTCCTCTACTGCATGAATTCGACCAAGTTGGGGAACTTCAATTTGTCTTTCGTCGAGAGCGGCTAGAACTCCATTTATAGATTCACTTGGAGCTCTGTTGACCTCATTAAAGAAAAATAGGCCACCTTTTCGCATAGCATTTACTAGAGGACCAGGGATGTAACTTTTCTCTCCAAAACCAGATTTCATAACCAATGGTGGATCAAACCATCCACGTAAATGAGTGATTGTGAGATTTTCATCCCCGTCAACACGATAGAAAGGGCGTTCTAAGGCTTGTGCGATTGTTTTTCCTAATTCTGTTTTCCCAGTTCCAGATTCTCCCTCAATTACTACTGGGATTTTACTATTAATAGCTGAAGTGATTAACTGAATCTCTGCCTTTAAACCGATTAGGTTTTGTTTACAGATTCCAATGATTTTCTCCAATTCCATCTTAAAATCCCTAGTTAATGAATATGAAAAAGCTGGTCTCTACTGAATTAAAATATTTGTTTTTTTAGCTTTGCAGAATATTTTTCTTCGTTAAAATCAATCCAGCCTTCTGAGTCAAGTTCCTTTAGTAACCGAGTTGCACCTCCCTTAAGTAAACCAACTGTTTTAGCTAGCTCTTCAACAGTACCTTGTTGAATATCCTGAAGAACAAATAGGAGCGCATATTTTGGATTCTTAGACATGTTTATTTTGAAGTTCTCAAAAGTTTCTTTTAATTTGCTAATATTTTCTTCTAAGTAATTGTTCGATTCTTTTAATGATTCAATCTCGGAATTTTTGTCTGCTAAATCTTCCTCTATTTCATCAAATCTCTTAATAAATCGATCTCGCTCATTTGTTGTATCTTCTAGCTGCGTCCGAATGGATTTTAAATTACTTTCATATTTATCTCGTTCACGTTCAACCTCAGCTTGTTTAGAACGAGAATAATCAGCCTGTTTTACAACTTCCTCCTGTTTTTCACGTAATCTTTCAATATCTTTCTGTCTTTCTTCAAGTTCACGCTCTTTTATACCAAGTTGGCTTTTAAGATCGATTTCAACGGTTTTTTGTTTTTCATGTTCAATTTTCATACTAGCAAGATTTTCTCGTAATTCATTACGATCTGCTTCAATTGTCTGGATTCGTTCGTTTTTCCCCTTTAGCTGCACTTCAAGATCATTCACTTGAGACTCTAACGATTCTTTTTCATTACGATGAGTATCAAGTTGTTCTGAAGATTTCAGTGATTCTTTCTCAATCCTCTCTACTCTAAGAAGTAGTTCTTTATTCTCTTCTTCTTTTTGATTTAATAATTGTTGCGATTCCTCATATTTGTTGCGTATGTCTATTGCTTCCTGACTTGTTTCTCCTGCATCTGATAACAAATCTTCATTCTCTTGCTCTAATTGTGAAATTCTTTCTTTCATCTGGTTTCTTTCTGATTCCATTTCGTCAATTTGTTGGGTCATATTTGAAGCATTCTTCCCCTGGTTCTCAAGTTCTTGTCTGTGCTTATCTTCAAGACTGAGGATTTCTTCCTGAAGTGTTGCAATACTTTCGTTTAGCTCAATATTTTCCTCTGCTTGAGAACTTAATACTTGGACCTCAGATTTTAGGTTCTCTATTTGGATATTTTTTTCCGATTTTAAATTTTCAATTTCGATATCTTTGCTTCCTAATGCTTCTTGAAGTTCTTCGATTTCGAGCCTTGTAGACATTAGAGCATTACCGACAGTCTCAAATTCAGCTTCTATCTTTTCACGATCTTGTATTGCTTTCTTTTCAGCCCGTTGAGCCTCATCATATGCTTCTTGGAGTCGATTCAATTCTTCTATTTGATCATGAGCTTTACCCGAGTCTATTCCACTTTGACTTTGTAATTGAGCTATTTCTGTTTCCTTCTCATCTAAGAGTATTTGCAGTTCATCTATTTTCATTTCCAATGATTCGCTTTCAGATATTTTCTCTTTTAGGTTCCGATTTTCTTCTTCAAGTCTGGTGATTTCCTCATTTGGGAATAAAGTGTCTGGTGAACTAATTGTATCAATGTTATCAATACCTCTTAGTCCTTTTTTCGAGAACTCGGTGTGTGCTGACTTATTTATTGCTTGCATCTTTCCTTTGAGCGTTTCAACAACCTCTTCTACATCTTCTATTGTATAGTATGATTTGGGACGATGTTGAAGATTTTTTATCGTGGATTTAGCCTCTGATGATATTTGATGATCTAGACGGCGTTCCTGCTCTGCAATGTTCTGAATAAAGATTAATTTCGGATTTTTTTGTGACAAAATACAGAACCTTCTTCTTAATCAAAATATGCCAAATTTTCCCAATCATCTTCTAAAATATCTGCAATAAACACTTTAGTCCGATGTAATCTGGGCTCAAGTCTAAATAATACTCATGCAATGATGGATTATATTTATTTTTAATAATCTGTTTCAGTGTCCTTTTTTGTTTCAACTGTTTCAGTGTCCTCTTCTGCTTCAGGGGGAATCAAATTATCATTCAATGATTTAATTTCTTGTTCAAATTCCCTATAACGTCCCTGATACAAATTGGCTAATGCTAAATCTAGGTGTGATGTCTGACTCTCGGGTTCATAACCGAGGATACTGAGTAGTTGAAAATTGGTCTGTTGAAATTCTTTTAAAAATGCAGGTAGTGTTTCCAAGTTCTTATTCACAGCATCAAGCATTTTCAGAGCGCTTTTCTCACACGTAGTAAGATTCTGGATGAAAGCCTCAACCTGTGGTTGAACAACAACTCGTAACCGATAACGAATTTCATCCGTATTGATTGCAGTTTCTTGTGACAAAATTTCAGTCCACTCTAAAATTGTCTCGAAATTCCTTAATGCACTCTTCTCTAGCTTTGTCCAGTTTAGCACTGTTTCTAAAGCGTCTTCAACCATAGCAAGTTGGCTATATAATTCATCTCGGTCCTGTAAAGAATGATCATTCAGGGTATTCAATGTTTGGTACAAAGCTTCTAAATAATCTTTGTAATCTTTTTCTTTTGGTTCATCTGGAGCAGTCATTTTAATCTCTTCTCTCCTAGGATGTTTTAGAATCGTTATAGAGAAAGACTATTTTTTTTAGTGTTAATACGGAACTATCAGTTTTAAAAGTATTCGTAAAGGGTCTTCTCTCGAAAAAAAAATTTTGTTTAAACAGGGTTAGGATTATTCTCAGACGAGTTTGGCCTGAATCAGTGGAACTTGGCCAATTGCTATTCCTCCATCACCACAAGGTATTCGTTTGTGTGAAATGATACTGTTAGCATTTCCATATTTAGAAATATATTCATAAAATTCAGTAAAAATCACTCGGTTGTAACAAACTCCTCCTGACATCCCAATTTTTGACGCTCCATGCTTATTAGCAAGGTCTAATGCGACCTCCGCAAACTTCCTAGCAATTGCTTTTTCCGCTGCCAATGCAATTCGTTCACGCTGATAATTTCGACAAATATATTCCCAGATGTTGTGAATTAAAGGAGAGGTTTGAATTTCAACCATTCCGTCTGCTGTGGTTATTGAGGATAATTTAAATTCAAGACTGATGGATTTGTCTAATGCTTTTTCAGCAAATGATTCCAGCTTGATAGCTGGTTCACCTTCGTAAGTTCGATTCTTCGCAGCGCCTAACAGAACACTTATAGCGTCTAGAAGACGGCCACAACTCGAAGTTTTGTGGAAACCTCCTGAAGACCTGTGAAACATAATTTTCTCTAACTGTTTGCCAATAAGCGGATAAGAAGAGGTTTGTGGAATCCATGATAACCATGGTATTCTTTTAAACTCTGCAGTTATGTCTTCAAGAGAAAAATCTGAGAGGAGAATGCCTAGAAGCACTCGATAAGGCTGAGAAATTGCCTGATCTCCACCTAAGAGGATTTGTTTCTCCAAATGAGCTAGTCGCTTATATTCAGAATAATTGCCGTACAGGATTTCTCCACCCCATATTGTTCCATCCTCTCCATATCCAGTTCCATCTAAAGCCACACAAATGATTTTTTCTTGTGGATCAACTTTTGCATCTAAAGCCAATGCACCTAAATGAGCAAAGTGATGTTGAAACTGAAAAAAAGGGATATTATTTTCAGATGCAAGTTGTTGGCCTTTTTGTGTTGTCAGGAATTGCGGATGAAGGTCACCACCAAGTGCATCAAGGGATTTGATCCCTAATAATTCTTTCATGTGTTCAATAGTGGAATTAAAAAAGTCAACATTTTCGATTGTAGTCATATGTCCAATATGTTGGGTTGGAAAGCAACGACCACCAATCCCTAATGCTCCAACATTATACATTTCTGCTCCAAGTGCAAGTACTGTGATGTTTGAGGAAGTCCATGGTAACTGAATGGGCTCAGGAACGTAACCCCTACTTCTTCTTATGAGCAAAGGATATCCTTCTTCATTTACCTTGTGGAATCGCATAACACTGTCGTCAGCTCGTTGATAGATTTGTCTATCATGGAGAAGAAAATAATCTGCGACTGATGAGAGTTGTTGTTGGATCTCCTCATTCTCAATCAAGATTGGAATATTACTTGGATTTCCTGAAGTCATTATAAGTGCTGGGTCGGTGATATTTTCCGAAAGTAAAAAATGAATCCCTGCGTACGGTAATAAAACACCGATGTTATGCAATCTAGGTGATATAAAGGGAGATAGAGGAAAATCGTGTTTCTTTTCAAGAAGTAAAATTGGTCTTGTAAGAGACTGAAGAAGTTGTGCTTCTGCTGGTGAATATTCAGCAAAAATTCTTACTCGATCCAGGTTTGATGACATTACGGCAAAAGGTTTGTCTCCACGTGCGCCTTTCCATCGTCGCAATTTTAGAATAGGATCATCATTTACTGTACAAGAAGCAAGATGGGTACCACCAATCCCTTTAATAGCTATAATATTGCCTTCATCGAGTATTTTAGCAACATCAAGCCAATTGTTTTGGAAGTCCTCTTTGTCAAATATTACATTCCCAAATTTATCCAATAGATAATATCTTGGCCCACAATTCCAACAACATGTTGTTTGGGCATGGAATCGCCGATCAGCTGGATTTTTATACTCTACCAGACAGTCAGGACACAAGGGAAACTCCTCCATTACAGTCCTAGGTCTGTCGTACGGAAGGGAGGTTATCACTGTATATCGTGGTCCACAATCGACACAAGAAGTGAATGGATAATTAACTCGTCGAGGATCTGATTTCATTTCCGTGATGCATTTTTCACAGATAGGAAGATCTGGAGGTATGTAAGAACCCGCGGAACCACGTGTTAGAGAGCTAGGTGCGATCTCAAACGTTTTATGATCTGAACTTGATGGTGATGGATTATATTCAATTACAAAGGTTTCATAACGCGCTAATGTCGGTTTATGATTCTTTAGACTGAAGATAAAATTCTCAATCTGACTCTTACTCCCTTTGACTAGGATTTCAACACCAGCATCGCCTCGATTCAAAACATAACCCTTTAGATTATGTTTTAACGCAATATTGTATACGAACGGACGAAATCCGATTCCTTGAACCACACCGTTTATTAGTATTCGACAGTACACAGAAAAATCACATGTTAAATTGTTATCCAGTAGTATTCTAACTCATTTTTGACAAAACAGGTCGAAGTTAATTTATGATACTCCCTTTGTTAGATTCAATTTTTTCATTAATTGTGAGTGCAAAAATTCAGCCTCATGAATCCATGAGGATTGAAAATTGCTTTTGTTAATACAATGATAGCAGTCTTTTACTGAATGAAAAGCCAGGAATGGAACATTCTCTTTGATCCAAAATTGAGTTTCATTCCAATAACAATCTGCAGCTTTAGAATACCAAAAAGATACTCCTTTTTTCTCCCCCGAGGTATTAGCTAGAAATTCTGAGTATCTTCCCCCAAAGAAATAACTTTCTTCCTTTATCAAGGAATTAAGAATGTCTTTTTTCATGGATTTTGGTTCTTGGTTTTGTTGTTTCAAATCTGGAGGTAGAATACTTTTCAATTTTTTAGGGGTATTGCCTGGATTTGTGATTTTCTTTTTATTTACATTCGGTTTTTGGTTTGTAAATAAAATTTTTAATCGATTCAGTTCTGAAATATCTTGCTTGTAGTTAACATTTTGGTTCCAAGATACTACATCCGAAGGATAGTTGGGTGAAATATTTAACAGTGTCAATGATTCTACCGATCTATGGAGATCATCAGCTCTACCAAAGGGAAAGGAAGAGAGGAAATTTAACGCTACCTTACATTCATTAATTGTATAAGCACTAACTAAAGGTTCTAAGATGTTATTTTGTGAACCTAGGGTAGAAATCGCAGTTGCTTCATCTATAATATCTATTAATAATCTTGATGTGATAAATGGCATGTCAGATGAGAGTGTACTAACTTTCGTTGCACCTTTGAACTTATGAAGGGCAGTTAATTGCGCCTGGAGAGGGCCTTGAGACGGAATCGAAAATTTATCTATAATTGTGTCAAAAAGAGGTAGGGAAAGGGATGTTTGATCAAGAAACTCCATAAAATAATTATACTGAGTAGAAGAATTAAAAGATAGTACACAACGGTCAACAACGGATTCTAAGGTTTCAAATGCCCATAAAAAAAGTGGTTTTTTATGCAATAGAGCATAAATCTTGTTATCACTAAACTGAGAGATACCTGATTTGTTTTGAAAACGACGGCTTTGACCTCCCATCCACAAGATTCCGATTAGGTTATTTTGATCAATCATTGAGTTTCTCTCTGCTAGGTATACCTAAATTGTAATTAATTAATATTTTTTATATATACAAGAAAAGCGATTATATACTAATATTTTGCTGAATCAGTTTAGTATCTCTTCCCAATCAATCAACATAGGAGATACAGAACATAATTATTGCTCAGGATACATTAGCATGAGCTCAACGAAAAGATAATACTAAGGATGTAATGCTGATATGAACATTATAGTATTTGTTAAAGCAACAATAGATCGAAATGCTCCTCTTTCCCCTGAAGAAACCTTCCCAGGGGATCGTGATGACAAAGCTGATGTCATGACGAACAATTATGATAAGCATGCCATTGAGGCAGCTCTAAAGATTGTTGAAGAGAAAGGCGAAAGTAAAGTCACAGCAGTTTGTTTAGGCTCTGATATGGCCGATAAGGTTGTTAAGGAAGCAATTGCGATGGGTTGCAACGACGCTATTCGAATTGAGAATTCAGAAGCGCGGGTGACAAATTTTTTTGGAGTTGCCAAAATTTTATCTGCGGCGGTTAAAAAGATAGGAACTTATGATTTAGTTCTTTTTGGAATGCAAAGTTATGATTTTGGTACTGCTACAATGGCCCCAATCGTGTCTGAGTTTCTTGACCTTCCCACTGCCTCGTGGGTTGAAAGGATTAAATTTGACGGTGATAAGATCAAAGTCGATAAAGTCATTGAGGGAGGAACCAGAACAGTAGAACTTCAATTACCCGCAGTACTAAGTATTGCTTCGAGTGGTGATTTTGAAGAACCCCGTTATACAAGTGTGCGTCGAATTATGAAAGCTAGTAGAACAAAAGTTCCTGTTTGGAAAATTAGTGAGTTGGAAGCGGGTTCTCTTGACACTAATGTCAGCTTTATCAAGATGGAAGCTCCTCCACCACGTACTGAAGAGTGTGTGGTTTTCAAGGATGAGGATACATCAACTTTGGTTGATCAGTTACTTGCTACTCTGAAAGATAAAGGTTTGAACTTAGGAGCCTTTAAATGAGAGGTGAAGAAGAATGACTAACATACTTGTAGTTATAGAGATTGCAAAAGGTAAGATAATGGGGATTACAAAGGAATGTTTAACTGCTGCACAAAAATTGAGCGAAAATTTAGGAAAAGAAGTTGAAGGAGTCATTTTGGGTCAGGATATTTCCGAGTTGGCTCTGGAGGCCACTAAATATGGAATAAAGAAGGTACACAAAATTGATGATGCTCAATTCGCAGGAATAAACATTCTTCATCATACTCGCACTTTAGAAGCATTGATTAATGAAGTTAACCCATCTGTTGTCATAGCTGGCGCTAGTCTTTACGGTCAAGAAGTAATACCTCGCTTGGCAGCACGATTCGGCTCCGCAATGTTTGCTTCTGTAAAGGACATCACAGTTGAAGGAGACAATTTGGTAGGGATACATCCGCTCTTTGAAGAAAAATTGTTAGGAACACTGTCAGCTACTAAACACCAATTGAATTTTGTGACCATTTTGAGTGGAAACAATCCAGAAGTTGAAAAAGATGAATCGTTATCTGGAGAAATTGCTGATTTTGCTCCATCCATCAGTGATAGTGATAAGCGTGAAGCTTTTGTTGAGGAGAAGATTGCGAAAGTTTCTGTTGATATTACAAAAGCTAAGCTAGTAGTTGCAGGTGGTCGTGGTGTGGGTGGCAAAGAAAAATATTCAATCATCATTGATGCAGCTAAGGAATTAGGTGGCGAAGTAGGTGCTAGTCGGGCAGCAGTTGATGCTGATTGGGTACCATACGATCATGAAGTCGGTCAAACAGGAAAAACTATTACACCAGATTTCTACATAGCGTGTGGAATTTCAGGAGCTATTCAACATTTAGTTGGGATGCGTAACTCCAAAACGATAATTGCTGTTAATACGGATGAGGAAGCTCCGATTCTAGATGTAGCTCATTACGCAATTATTGCTGATCTTCACGAAGTGCTCCCCGAACTGTTAAAGAAAGTTTAATCTCTATTTCAGATTAAAATTCTCTTTTTTTCTCTAGCTCATACCAGGCTCCTCTGAATGTGTATTATTGCTCTGTTTGGAAATAGGTATTCATCTTTCAGTTGTATTATGAACACGACACCTTCATATAAGAAATTAAGATAGCAAATGTCAATTTCCTAAGAGGAGCGGCCTGAGTTTATCAGTCGCTTCGCATACAAATCTGGCTTAGAATTAGCTAAAACAATATTTCTAAACGCTTTTGCCGTAGAATAAGGAAAATATTGCAGAAAAGTTAGTGAATTCGGTATCGGTGAACTTTATGATTCAAACAATTCTTTCTATATTGCAGGAACCTGGTAGAGAGGCTTATTGGCCTCGTCACTTAGAATTATATGGACATCAACTTGGCTTTTTGATTTATATTAGTGCAATGATCGCTGTTCTAATAGTCCTAATTGGGATTTATCGTGGAATGCGTGTTTGGTTTCATGGAAAATATGATACAGAAGACCAAAAATTCATTCTTTTTTTTCTAGGCCTGATATTAAAGGTTTTTAAGAATATTTTCTCACGTTCTCTCCCTAAAAGAATCTATTATGGCATTGGAACTGGTATCACGAGACGTGAATCCAGGCAGTGGTTTAGTTTCATAGCTCATTCAATGATTATGCTTGGTTTCCTTGGTGCTGCAATTGCTACCATTATTTCAACAATTCATGAATGGTTTTTACACGAGGAACTTCTAGTCGGCCCCCTATACATTGCTCATTCTCTTTTTGCTGATATAGCTGGATTACTTTTATTCTTAGGCACCACGTTGGCATTAATGAGACGTTACTTAATGGATCGTGATTATTATGCTCGAGCAGGTTATGAGGATCTTCTTCTGTTATTAATGCTATTTTGGATTAGTATCTCTGGATTCTTCGTAGAAGCCCTCCGTATTGGATATGGTTTGGTTAACCAAGCTGAAATTAGTTTTGAGGTCTTTTCATTCATTGGATATCCTCTGGCATTAATCCTCCAAACCCTTTCACTGACTAATGGGCAAATTTTTGCCTTACACCTTTTTTTCTATCTTTCCCACTTAGGTGTGGCATTCATTGGCGCATCTTACATAGCTTACGGGAAATTTTTCCATATTGGGGTGGGTCTTGGAAATATCGTTCTTACAGATATAAAATCACCAGCAGGTCAGTTACGATTCGACCCTGAAGGTATCAAATCGATAGAAGATTTCACATTCTACCAGTTATTTGAAACATCAGCATGTATGAAGTGTCATTTTTGTCATAATTATTGTCCTGCCCAAGATACAGGTGAACCACTTTCCCCTCTCAAAGTTGTTCAAGACGTGAAAAATTGGGGTAGGAAGCAATATGGTTTAATAAATTCCAAAAAGAACGTCCCTATTATCGGTGAAGAATCGGGGATTACTGGAGATGTCTTGTGGGCTTGTGTCACCTGCTACGCTTGTGTAAACGCCTGTCCTCATCTTATTGGACATATTGATATGATTGTAGGTATGCGAGCCAATTTGATTGAAGAAGGTGAAATACCAGGAACTTTCACAACAATGCTCGAAAGTGCCTATAACTATGGTAACATCTGGGATCAACCTAAGCGAGACCGCGTGAAATGGTTGAAGGAGGGGATATTACCGAGTATAAAAGAATCAGAATCAAAACTGTTATGGCTTCCTGGCGATACACTCGCATATGATCCTAGAAACCAGAAAGTTGCTCGGGCAACTTATGAGGTATTTACAAAGGCTGGAATTGATTTTGGAACGCTTGGTGATGCCGAAAAGAACGATGGTAACGAAATGAGGCGATTAGGTGAAGAAGCCTTATTCCAGATGCTTGCTGAAGATAATATCAAGATGTTTAAGAAAAATAATGTTAAGAGAATTGTTACATCCTCACCTCATGCTTTTAATGCTATTAAGAACGAGTACCCTGAGTATGGAGGGGAATTTGATGTTGTGCATTACACTGAGTTATTGGTTGAGCTTATTGAAGAGGGGAAAATTGAATTCACTAAAGATTTGAATTATGAGGTCACTTATCATGACCCCTGCTACCTTGGCAGATATAATGACGTTTATGATGCCCCTCGAAAGATAATAGAGCTCCTTCCAGGTGTGAGAATGAAAGAGATGCCAAATCATGGCCAATTCAGTTACTGCTGCGGTGGAGGCGGGGGTGGTATGTTTCGTGAGACTCCTGAATGGGTGACTACTCGCATCTCTGAACGTAGGGTATTAGAAGCTAAAAGAACCTTGGATTTACTTTCTGAAGATGAAAACGAGGATAAACCTAAACAGAAGGTTTTGATCGCAGCTTGCCCCTTCTGTACAAGTATGTTAACCGATGCAACAAAAACCCAACAATTAGAAGAGGATGTTGAAGTAAAGGATCTAATAGAATTAGTACTCGAAGCAATGAGCTAGTTCAGAACAAAAAAAATAAGAAGATAGATAAGAAGGAAATTATCCTTCTTGGGTACAAAGGTCATCGTATTCTTCGGGGCTCATAAGCTTTGCTAATTCTTCTTCAAGATTGGATGGTTTGATCCGAAGTAACCATGCACCATATGGATCTTCATTAAGCATCTCAGGAGAATCTACCACTTCCTCATTAACCTCAGCGATCTCTCCAGAAATAGGGCTGTATACATCAGAAACCGCTTTCACACTCTCTACAGAACCATACACTTCTCCAAGAGAAACAGTATCACCAACTTCTGGAAGTTCTACAAAGACCACGTCTTTAAGCGCCTTTTGGGCGTAATCAGTAATTCCAATTAAACAAGTACCGTCTTCTTCTACTCTGATCCAGTCATGTTCTTTATAATATTTAGCATTACTATCTAATTCATAGGACATCTTAAATAACTCCAATACCGTATTCGTGATATGTGAGTAACCATCAAGCGATTTCACTTATTCATTTTTTATATCTTTGCTTATTAACTGGCGATAAGAAATATCTCCTTTGGTGTTCTTTCTTGATGTTATAAATTTTTTTGGATTAATAACCCATTAAAACCTGATAATGAGAAAAGTACAAAACAAACGCAGAATATTTAATACGTAAAATTCAAACATGTGCATATTACCAATATAAGACTCTTTACTGTGGCTTACGGGAATATCTAATTCCTAAATTCTCAAGAATTAAAGATTCGAAAAATACCCGAGCTTTTGTTTAATCATGATAAAATAATTAGAAAGTGATTATAATGGAAATATTCTTCGGAAAAATTTTTTTAACAATAGTAAATGAAAAAAATGTCGCTGATTACAAGAAAGATTAAAATAGAAATACAAAATACTTTTCTCAAGCCCCGAGGTACTATAAAACCATTTCTATCCACCATAATGCCTTACAACATGTGTGGTTATCATGAGGTTAGCAACCATGGGTAAAATCGTTGAATTTAATATGGCTAATCCATATATTCCTGTCTTGTTGCTAAACCTACTTGTACAAAAAATAAAGTGTTTCAATATCTTCAAGGAGAATTTTTGAAATGATTAATACAGAATCCCACTTTCTTGATATGGACACGTTGTCTTCTAGTATTGAATCAATAATCAAATCGTGTTATCAATGTGGGAATTGTACTAGTGTATGTCCCTTACGGAGGGTTTCTAAGTTCAATCCGCGTAAGTTCATACATAATGCACAATTAGGAAAATCACTAAGTGATGATGAGCTTACAATGTGCTTAACCTGCGCAAAATGTTACGAGGTCTGTCCTCAAGAGGTTAACATTCCTGAATTTATACGGTTATCACGCGCAAACACAATAATCGATGAAACAAGTTACGCACATCATAATGTTTTCAATCTCCTGCAAATTTTCATGGCAGAAATGACAGAAAAGGGAATGGAGTTTGATTATGAAGGCGAAATTGATCCGAATTCTAGCATCGCATACTTTCCAGGATGCATTGATCTTTTTGATCGCTTTTTGGATTTACAAAAAACTAAGTTTCATCCGATCGGGCAAAGTGCAATAAATCTAATGAATAAAGTGGGAATAAAGCCTAATGTTATCTCGCTTAAATGTTGTGGACACGATGCATATTGGACTGGTGATCTTGACTCCTTTGACAAAGTCCAACAATACAATGCGAAGATGATCAAAGAATCAAAGATAACAACACTTGTTACCTCTTGTGCTGAATGTTTTTACACTTTTAGTGAATTATACGATCTTGAAGGCATTAAAATTCAGCATATTTCACAATTTATAGAGGAACATCAAGAAGCACTTGGTTTCAAGGGAGAGAACATTACATTAACTTATCATGATCCCTGTCGGCTTGGTCGATTTATGAAAGAATATGAAAGTCCAAGAAATGTACTGAAGAATACAGGTGCGACATTAAAAGAACTACCCCTCAATAAGCAATATACCAATTGCTGTGGGGTATCAGCTTGGCTTAGATGCGATGATCAGTCACGTGCAGTAATGTTACGGAAATTAGAAGAAGCAAAGCAGGTTGTTGGAAATGAGGGAATACTTACTGTAGCCTGTACTAAATGCTTTGCTCATTTAAATTGTGTCTTAGAAGATAGAGAACCCCAACATGATTACAAGCTTCAAGTAAAAGAATTGGGGATGTTAGTAGATGAAATTTCTACTAAAAAGTAATGATTGAGAGGTAAGAAGAATGTCAGATGAAAAAATCGGTTCAATAGCAGTAATAGGTGGAGGTATTGCAGGTATACAAGCATCTCTGGATCTGGCAGATCAAGGATTTAAGGTGTACATGGTAGAGAGCAATCCAAGTATTGGTGGGAGAATGGTACAACTTGATAAGACATTTCCTACCCTTGATTGTGCAATGTGCATCCTTGGTCCAAAACTAGTTGATGTTCAACGTCATCCAAATATTGAACTATTATCTTATTGTGATCCACTTGATCTTTCTGGTTCAGCTGGCAATTTTACTCTGAAATATCTCAAAAAAGCCCGTTACGTTGATGAAGCTAAGTGCACTGGTTGTGGGGTTTGTGAAGAAAAATGTCCTGTGTGGGTTTACGATGATTTTAACGAGGGTCTCACACAAAAAGATAAGAAGGGAAGAGAAAGAGCTGGTAGAAAAAACATCTCTATTCCTTTCCCACAAGCAGTTCCAAAAGTAGCTTATATTCATGCAGAGACCTGTAGGTTTCTTCAAAATGGAAAATGTGGAGTTTGTAAGAAGAACTGTGGTCCTGGGGCGATTGATTTTGACCAGAAAGATGAGGAATGTGAAATAAATATTGGAGCAGTCATAACAACCACTGGGTTCGATCCTTATGATGTAAAGAAAATCGAAAGACTTCATTTTGGGGAATACCCCAATGTTTTCACGACTCTTCAGTTCGAAAGGCTTCTCAGTGCATCAGGCCCAACGGGAGGAGAAGTAATAAGACGATCAGATGGAAAACATCCTAAAAAGATAGCGTTCTTGCAGTGTGTTGGGTCTCGTGATTTATCTATTGATAGAAGTTATTGTTCCGCAGCTTGTTGTATGTATGCAGTGAAAGAAGCTATAATGGCGAAAGAACACGATCCTAACGTAGAGGTTTACATTCTATACATAGATATTCGCGCTTTTGGTAAAGGATTCGAAGAATTCTATAGACGTGCAATCGATGAGTTTAACATCCACTTTGTAAATTCTCAAATCTACGAAATACAAGAAGATCCAGATACCAATAATTTACTTTTAAAATATGAAAACTTCACTGGCTCACCAGGTATCACAACAGAAGAAATGGATATGGTTGTACTATCTACAGGGA
>JAEOTY010000153.1 GCA_016839625.1 Candidatus Hodarchaeota archaeon | reverse complement strand
ATTTCCTTCCAAGGCTTTACGTACTCCTTTAACCTCTAAGATATCATTTTCTTTTATTTTGTTATAATCTGCTACGTTTGCGAACGATAGAGGGAGAATTCCGAAGTTTACAAGGTTATCCCGATGAATGCGTGCAAAGGATTTTGTTAGGACGGCTTTTATTCCAAGATACATAGGAGCAAGTGCTGCATGTTCCCTACTAGATCCTTGACCGTAATTTTCCCCACCAATTATAATTCCACCACCTTCATCTTTACTTTCAAGAGCTCTTTCTGGGAAGGTTGGGTCTACTTGTTCGAACACATACTTGCTAATCTCTGGAAGATTAGACCTTAAAGGTAAGATTTTTGCTCCTGCAGGCATGATATGATCTGTTGTGACGTTATCCTCGGTTTTAATGAGCACTTTGAACTGGAAGTTATCAGGCATCACTTGAAATTCTGGTAATGGAGCAATGTTGGGACCACGAATTATCTCTACTTCTTCGGGTTTGTCAGATGGTTTAAGAATCATTGAATCATCGATTTCAATAGCTGCAGGCATCTCAATTTTAGGATAATCTCCCAATTTGCGTGGATCTGTGAACTCGCCAAAAACAGCGGCAGCAACAGCAACTTCTGGGCTAACCAAGTAAGCGCTTGCACTCTTTGTACCGCTTCTTCCATAAAAGTTTCTATTGAAAGTTCGGGCTACTGTAGCATTTGTTTTAGGTGCAAATCCCATACCTATACATGGACCACAGGCAGTTTCTAGAATTCTGGCTCCTGCTGTAATCATGTCAGATAAACTACCATCTTTTGCTAATTCCATCAGTACTTGACGTGATCCGGGAGAAATTCCTAAGACAGTGTTAGGATGAATTTTACGTCCTTTAAGAAGAGCAGCAGCGGTTAACATATCTTTTAATGAACTATTTGTGCATGATCCAATTGCCACTTGGTCTACTTTCATTCCTTCTACTTCAGAGAGAGGTACAACATCACCAGGAGAATGGGGTTTCGCAACTAAAGGCTCCAGCTCTGATAGGTTGATCTCAATGATTTCATCATAATCCTCATCTGTTCCCTCGGGTAGTTCCACCCATTGGTCTTTTCTTTTCTGCCAATTCAGAAAATCTCGTGTGACTTCATCAGAGGGGAATATTGATGTTGTTGCTCCAGTTTCAGCCCCCATGTTTGTAATCGTGGCTCGTTCGGGAACTGATAATGTTTTTACTCCTGGCCCATAGTATTCTAGGATTTTACCAACACCACCTTTTACCGATATTCTCCTGAGAACTTCTAAGATTACATCTTTTGCTGTAACATAATCTTGCAATGCTCCAGTTAATTTCACTCCAACAATTTTGGGAGTTTTAAGATAAAAGGGGCCACCTCCCATTGCTACAGCGACATCAAGACCGCCAGCACCAATCGCAATTGCACCCATTCCTCCAGCCGTTGGGGTATGCGAATCAGAACCTATCATGGTCTTTCCTGGTCTCGCAAAACGCTCAAGAAATACCTGATGACAAATTCCATTACCAGGTCGAGAAAACATTATGCCAAACTTGGCTGCAACAGATTGCAAATACCGATGATCATCGGGGTTTTTAAAGTCCGTTTGTAACGTATTATGATCTACAATTGAAACGGATAACTCCGTCTTGACTTTATCAAGACCCATTGCCTCAAATTGAAGGTACGCCATCGTTCCAGTAGCATCTTGAGTCAGAGTATGATCAATTCGAATACCAATTTCCTCTCCAACTTCAAATTTGCCCTCAACAAGGTGTTCTTCCAATATTTTCTTTGCTATCGATACCATTTTCCAAACATCCTATTATTAACAGGTTTTAAGCGGTTACTTCAGTATTTAGCTTGGTTTGAAAAATTCTTTGCAAGATTATAAATTCTTTTAAGCACCTTTTTTCACAAAAGTCTGAGGAATCTCTTTTCTTTCTCATAATTCCGTAATTTCAAAACACTAGCTTGCTCAATTTCATAAGAGGTGCATCATCTGGAGAGAAAGGGCGTATCCTAAAGCTATAGGAATATTCCTTAGAAGGTAGTGTGTATTCTTCATGTACTACAGCGCCCCAACTATTATCCCCTCCAACACCAGACTGTTTATAATCCAAGTTTAATGATATTATTTCTGTAGGTTCAATTTCATTAGAATGTCTTTGTACTTCCTCATTATAATCCAATTCTTCCATTAAAAACTGATGAGCACTAGCACTAAGAAGAGGTAATCCTACAGCCATCAGACCAAATCCTTCATTATTTGAGAGAGCTAACCATCTGACATCTGTTTTATTCCCATTCTCCTGTGGACGGACGTAGGGATGATATTGATCCCATACAGTACCAGAATACACTCCAATGGCAGCTCCTGTTTTCCTATCCCAATAACTTTCATGGGGACCACGACCATACCAAGAAATGTTTTCAAATTCACTCGGTACTATTACTGTCATCCCAAAACGAGGGAGTTCTGGAAGATCTTCCTTAGGAGTGAACGTGTTTTTGATGATGATATCCCCACTCCCATAGATAGCATATTGTGTGTGATATTTAGATTCCCCAGCAGGTATGGAGGAGAAAACTTCTATCTGAACGGTTTGGTTATCAATTTTATTAACAGTAAGACTAATGAGCTTTTGTTTTATTCCTGCTTCCTTCCATACCTCACAACGGTTTGGCATTCCATTCCCGATATCATTATCAGTTGGAGCTCGCCAAAAATTTGGTACAAATCCCATAACAAAGAGTTCTTTTTTCCTGTATTGAAAAGATTTAATTGAACCACTCTTTTTATCAAAGACCAGAGAAAATTCTTTTCCAGCAATTTGAACAGATATGTCATCTTCATGAACTACGATCTTGGAAAATTTGGTAGGATCTATTTTTTCTTGAGTTTCATAAAAAGGTAACCTGAATTGTTCCCAAGCAACCACATGACCTTTAGGCACATGGATCGGTGTTTCAATGATCGCAGTTACAATAATCTTTAGAAAGTATTCTACTCCTGGTTCAGCTGCTATATCAGGCCATTCTAGGCTAACGATCCTACTAGTATGCGGTTCAACATCCAAAGGAGAAAATTTACCTCCAACAACATTCTTACCATCTCCCATAATTTTCCACGAAAAATCAAACACTTTTAAATTCAGAAAATCATATCTATTATCAATTTTTACCTTACCACGATTTAAGTCAATGGAACTCATTTTAATATATTGGTAGACTTTTTTAACCTCCCAGATGTGGGGATGTAAGCTGCGGTCAGCTTGGATCAATCCATTAACACAAAAATTACCATCGTTCCAGACTTCTGAATCACCCATATCTCCACCATAAGCCCAATACTCACCCTTCTCGTCTTTCTTAAGAAAAGTCTGGTCTACCCAATCCCAAATGAATCCTCCTTGTAGTACTCTGTGTTGTTCTATAACATTCCAATAATCTTGGAGATTTCCCACACTGTTTCCCATAGCATGGGCATATTCACACATAATAAGGGGACTGGTCTGTTCTTTGTTAGCATATTCCTCTAATTCCTCAATTAATGGATACATCGGACAATAAATATCTGTATGCGGGCCTTTTAGTGCTCGTTCATAGTGAATTGGCCTTGATGGATCTCGTTCTTGGATCCATTTGTAAGTGGCTGCAAAGTTAACACCATCACCAGCTTCATTCCCAAGAGACCAAATGATCACTGAAGGATGGTTCTTGTCTCTCTCAACCATACGAATAGTACGATCCAAGTGGGCTTCTTTCCAATCAGGATTGTTACCGAGTGTGTACTCAGGATCATAACCCATCCCATGAGATTCAATATTTGCTTCATCTACAACATAAATCCCATACTCATCACAAAGTTCGTACCACCTTGGATTATTTGGGTAATGACTTGTTCTCACGGCGTTAATATTAAACTGCTTCATTAGTTGGATGTCTTTGATCATCAATTTTTCAGAAATCGCACGACCTCTTACAGGATCATGTTCATGACGGTTAACACCCTTTATAAGAATGGAAACACCATTAATCAATAGTTGCCCGTCTTTGATTTCTACTCGTCTAAACCCAATTTTACAGGATACAACTTCAATCGTCTTTCCCGACTTATCTACAAGTGATATTACTAATGAATATAGATAAGGTGTTTCTGCAGTCCATTTTACAGCACTTGTAACAGACTGTTCAAAATAGATTGTGTTCTCATCTAATGGAGTAACTACTACTTCTTCATTCAGTTGCTTCTCTAGTACCGATATATTTTTGTCATCAAAAAGGTCTATTAACACACGATACTTGTCTGTCGTTTTAGACAAATGATTTTTCACAATAACTGTGACTTTCAAAATTCCATCTGCACAGTCATCATCTAATTCACCAAGGACAAAGAAATCACGGATATTCACTTGTGGAGTTGAGAAAAGAAACACATCGCGTTCAATACCACTTATTTTCCAGTAATCCTGACCTTCAAGATAACTACCATCACTCCAACGGTACACTTCTACAGAGAGAGTATTTTCCCCTTCATGTAGGTATTTAGTAATGTTAAATTCGGCTGGCGTCTTGCTTCCCTGACTATAGCCTGCTTTTTTCCCATTGACCCAAACATACATGGCAGAACTCACTCCTCCAAAGTGTAAAAACACCTGATGTTCATACCAATTGTTTGGGATAATGAATTTTCTTTTGTACGACCCAACTGGATTCCAATCATGTGGTATATTTGGTGGATCAGCAGGATCAAATGGATAGAGGACATTAGTATAAATGGGTATTCCAAAGCCTTGTAATTCCCAATTACCTGGAACTATGATATCATCCCATTGACTAACATCATAATCTTCTTTATAAAAACCAACAGGACGCTTAGAGGGCTTTCTAACCCAGTTAAACTTCCATTTCCCGTTTAAAGATATATAAAACGGGGAGAGTGAAGGAACATTTTCCAGCGCTGTCGGAACATCTGAATATGGGATGAATGTACAATGGGGAGGTTCCTTATTTTTACCTGCCACACCAGGATTTTCCCAGTCATTGACTACTTTATCTGTCACCAAGTATCAACCTCATTAACAATATAGGAATTCTAAACTAATCATGTATTAACAGTGTTATTGAACCCATCTTAAAAGAAATATCATGAAAATTTTCATTTTAACTGGTAAAGGAGTGTGTTGGTTCTGGAAAAATAATCTCAGAACCACTAATCTCATTTACAAGTATTTTTCTGCTAAAGCTTTAAAAAATTCTCTGAAAACATCCAGAATCAAAAAAGGTGGATTACCTATCATGAGCAAACAAGAAAGAATCGAATTTTATAAGGAACAAGTCGAGCTAGAGAATACAATAGTCGAAAAGGCTGAAAACGTGGTTCGTGGTCTAGAAAATATTCTCATTCGAGAATTGATACTTGGAATTGCATTAGATTCAAAGAAACATGCAGGTATGCTGAATGCACTGATTAGTATGTATACTAAACCTACACCCTCTATAGCAGAGGAATTTGGAGAAGATCTGAAAAATGCCATTGCAGAACATATTGAGCTTGAACGACAAGCCATAGAAACCTATCAAGACAAACTAGAAACAACCGATAATGATAGTGAGAAACTCATCATTAAGGCGATACTTAACGATGAAAAGAAGCATCATAAACTCTTATTAACAATCCAAAAGATGATTGTTGAAAAAATGACTTTATCCGAAAAAGAGTTGTGGGATATGGTTGAAGAAAGCTATTTGGACTTTGGTGAATAGTATCTATCTTCATTCTCTCTTTTTTGGAAGAACTAACTGGAACTAGATAGGAAATTAACATATTTATAAAGAAAAAAGAGGTAAAACCCTCCCAATTATTTATTTCATCAAGAAACAGTTAAAACTCTTTCTCATGCTGCAGCTTTTGCTTCTTTATGAGCAACCTCGTGATTTTTACGAGCGATTTTACTCATTTCTGTGACAACATCAGCAAATTTCTTGCCCTCTGCTGCAGACATCCATTCAATAATAAATCGCTCATCACCAATACCTTGCTTTTTCATCCACCGTCGCATCTTTTTCTCACGTTTCAGTGCCCAATCGTTCCCAGAAATGTAATGACAGTCTTGAGGATGACACCCAGTCAGCATAACAGCACCAGCACCTCGTTCAAAGGCCCTTTTTATGAAATCCACATCGACACGACCTGAACACATCGTTCGGACGATTCGAGTATTAGTTGGGTACTGGATTCGACTGGTTCCAGCAAGATCTGCACCTCCGTACGAACACCAATTGCAGGCAAAAATCATTACCTTCTCAGAGGCGTTATCTCTGAGAGCGATGTCTATCTGTCGCATGATCATCGAATCAGTGAAGTTGGTCATGGTAATGGCATCTTTCGGGCAATCTGCCGCACATGTTCCGCATCCCTTGCATAGAACAGGATTGATATGAGCAGGAGTCTTCTTATTCTTGTCCACACTAATTGCGTTGTAGGGGCAACGTTTAGCACAAGTTCCACAGGAATTACATAAGTCTGCATCGACATAAGCGAATAAGGGCTCGACAGTAAACTCTCCCTTGGTAAGCAACCTCGTGACCCTGCCTGCAGCCGCACTGGCTTGGGTAACACATTCTCGTATGTCTTTCGGAGCTTCAGCACCACCAGCGATAAAAACACCATCAGTTGGGGTATCAACAGGCTTTAACTTTGGATGCGCTTCGATATAAAACCCTTTGGGATCTCTTGAGACTGGGAAAGGAATAGGATATGGCGATCCCTCTGCTCCAACAGAAAGAACCACAAGTTCAAACTCCTTTGATATAAGGTTACCAGAACTAGTATCCTCAACAGAGACAAGAAGGTTATTATTCTCAGGATTCTCTTCTATCAAACCAGGACGTCCTCGAATGAAGTGAACACCTTCTTCTCTGGAACGAGTATAAAGTTCTTCAAAACCTTTTCCAAAGGCTCTAATGTCCATGTAAAAAACAGAAATATCTACTTCAGGCCAATGCTCCTTGATTAGAAGGGTATCTTTGATGACTTCCATACAACAAAAATTAGAACAATATGGGTTAAACCGCACATCCCTTGAACCAACACAGTTAATAAAAGCTACACTTTTTGGCTGATTGAGATCACTTGGTCGGACAAGTTCACCTGAAGTTGGGCCCGCAGCATTTATTAGACGTTCAAACTCAAAAGTCGTAACTACGTTGAGATAATTCCCCCAACCGTATTCAGGTATTTTAGAAGCATCAAAAATTTGGAAACCAGTGGCAATGATGATAGAGCCTATCTTAAATTTATAAGTCTTCTCTGTATCTTCGTAATTGATCGCTTCCTTCTCACATGTAGTAGTGCATTTACCGCATGCTAAGGGGGAGAGTCCAAGACAATTTTCCGTATCGATTAGATACGCTGCTGGGACAGATTGAGGATATGGAATATAGATGGCCTTTCTCCATCCTAGATTGCCAGAGTATTCGTCAATGACATTCACAGGACAAATATCAATACAATCATTACAAGCAGTACAAAGGTCTTCGTCTACATACCGAGGTTGTTTCGTAATAGTAACTTCGAAGTTCCCTACATATCCATCGATACGCGTTACCTCAGCACTAGCAATCAAATTAATATTTGAATGATTACCTACATCAGCCATTTTAGGACCAAGAATACAAATTGAACAGTCCATAGTGGGGAATGTTTTATCAATTAATGCCATTTTTCCGCCAATTGTCGGACTTTTCTCGACCATGATAACTTCATAATCATCAGCTAAATCTAACGCGGCCTGAATCCCCGCTACTCCACCGCCAATGATTAATACTCTCTTTTCAACAGGAACAACGATTTCTTCAACAGCTTCTAATAATTCAGCTTTAGCTATCGCCATTTCAGTTAATTCTTTGGCTTTTAGAGTAGCTTCCTCTTTCTCATGGAGATGTACCCAAGAACAATGTTCTCTAATGTTGGCAACCTCAACCACTTCGGAGTTCATTCCAACACGCCTTAATAGATTCTTCCACGTTGGAAGATGCAATCTTGGGGAACAAGCTGACACAACTACCCTTTCTATTCCTTGTTCTTTAATGGCTTCTTCAATTTCAACCTGTCCTGGATCTGAACAAGTATAGGTGTTGACCTGTACAAGCTTTACTCCTGGTATCTCCTCAATCTCCTTGGCTATCTCGTCGATATCAACTGTTCCACCAATATTCTTTCCACATTTACAGAGAAAAACACCAATTTTGGGTTCATCGGTTGGTTGATCTACACTTTCAGTCATTGTAATCACTCATTATCATTATTATTTCTTTTTACTTTGCGCCATGTCTCTAACATGCTGTATTTTTTGCGAGAAACCCTCCCGTTCTTCAGCTACAAACTCCCCACAAATTATTATACCACGCTTGAAGTCAAATGTAGCATCATGTGGCGGACAATCAGTTTTAATCCTAATCTGATTCTTTAACCATTCTAACATCGTCACAGCATCACCAAGCTTGTTTTTACGACCATATTGGGTGAAGCAAGGAGCAAGAACTTCAATAAAACTAAAGCCTGGATTATCAAAAGCTTTCAAGATGCTTTTTTGTAATCGGAGAGTGTCATAGCCAGGCCATCTGGCAACATAACTAGCCCCTGCTGCTGCAGCTAGAGAAACCAAGTTGAAAGGAGGTTCTATGTTTCCATACGGGGTAGTTGATGTGAAATCACCTACTTGGGTTGTAGGAGCACATTGACCCCCAGTCATGCCATAAACATTATTATTTACACACAGAACAGTAACCTCTATATTTCTTCTGCAAGCATGAATGAAATGATTGCCACCAATTGCAAAGAGATCCCCATCTCCTGAAAGAACAACTACTTCTAGATTGGGGTTCGCTAGTTTCAATCCAGTAGCAAAGGGGATAGCTCGTCCATGTGTAGTGTGAAAGGCAGGCGATTTGAAACATCCACTGGATCGTCCAGTACAACCAATGCCTGACACAATCGCATAATCTTTAGATGTAAGACCTCTTTCTTTCAAACAGTTAGTTATTGAAGTAATTGCTGATCCAATTAAACATCCCGGACAAAAAATAAATCGGTCTAGATTTAACCTTTCATGTAAAGGATGATCCTCTGGGAACTCCTCGGAGCTTTTAGATGTTGAAATTTTATCTGTTGTTGTCATTTTTATATCTCCTTAAGCAACTCGTCATAAATAAAACGTGGACTGAAAGGAATAGTCGTTGGTACTAAACTACCCGCAACTTCAAAACCGAGATGTCGGAATCGTTGAACTTCGCGGATGACTTGGCCATAGTTCATTTCATTGACAATTACTTTTTTCACACCAAGGCGACCTAATTTTTCCATCAATTCTTCGGGAAAAGGCCAGAGGGTTTTTAATCGAACTAGGCCCACTTTATGGCTTTTTTTACGTGCTTGTTCAACTGCTTCAGGAACACCTCTAGAATTAATACCATAAGATAGGATAACTACCTCAGCATCGTCTAAATGTTGCTCCTCCCACTCACTAATTTCAAGCCTTGCTCTTCTAATCTTATCACAAAGACGTTTAATGAGTGTAACTGCAGTTTCTGGAGTCATATCAGGACTACCAGTAATATCATGGGTGAGACCTGAAACATAGAAATTATATTCCGTTCCTGCAAGAGCCATTCCGGGTACAAGGTCTTCATCAAACACTTCAAAGGGTTGGTACTCCTCTGGTGAGACCTGTGGAGATTTTCGATTAACAAGTTCAAAATCTGTATGGTAACGAACAGGTTCCATCATTTGGCCTACAATGCCATCTGATGCAACAATCACAGGCGTACGATATTTTTCTGCTAAGTTAAAAGCACGAATTCCAAAATCATACATTTCTTGAACTGAAGCTGGTGCCAGAACAATAACTTCATAGTCTCCATGAGAAGCAAATCTCGTCTGCATCACGTCAGATTGTGAGGCTTTTGTAGGCTGTCCAGTACTAGGCCCGCCCCTCATAATAGTCACAATAACCAGTGGAGCTTCTAACATCACTCCAAGACCAATAGTTTCGGACATAAGCGAAAATCCTGGACCCGAAGTTGCAGTCATAGCCTTTGCACCAGCATAAGAAGCACCAACAACAGCAACAATAGAGGCTAGCTCATCTTCCATTTGAATAAATGTACCATTTACCTGTGGTAAACGCCTTGACATATAATGAGCAATCTCAGAAGAAGGAGTAATTGGATATCCTCCAAAGAACCTACAACCAGCCGCGATTGCACCTTCAGCAACAGCATAGTTTCCAGTGGTCAAGATCAGTTTTTCACTACTACTCATGATTCATACCCTCCTGTATTTCAGTTACGAATATCGAGACTGAAGGACAGATCCGCTCACACTGCTGGCATCCCACACAATCATCTGGTTTAACAACGACTGCGGGATGTAACATGCGGCTATTGAAAGTATCCAAATCGATCTCCAAAACGTCCCTCGGACAGAATTCCAAACATAATTCACACCCATCACATTGCTCAGAAAGAATTGTCACAATAAATTCAGGATGAGCACGCGGGGCTTCTAGAATGGGTTTCCTTGATGATTGTAGCATAATATTTCCTCTTTTGGATTTTTGAACATTTAGGATACGAGTAAATTTGACATAATTTAGTGATTAGGCTGTTAAATTTGTCTTTAATTATTTGTTGAGATTTCACTTTATAGTTACTTCTTAATCATAATCATTGTTAATTAAAATTACCTTTTAACAATCCTCAAACATTTTCTCAATTGTTAACTATCATTAATGAACCATTCTACTGAATAATAACAGTACATTAGCTTAACGAGTTAGGATTCTTAGTTAGTTTTTTCACTTCTAATTCTAGTACTAAGATTAAAAATAAAAAACTAACGACGTAATGATTTATCTGGAGTTGTCCTAAATTCATAGGAAGATTGATTTCTCCGACTAATTCGATCTATTGAAGCTATTATCTATTTATATTAATTATTCTACGCAGTTCATAAATAAACAATTGTTATTAGAGAGTTCTAACGTATTTCTTCATATTTACTCCCACCTCACAATATAATCTATTTGAGTTGAATCAAGGAAAATTAATCAAAGCGTTTTCATCTCTTTAAAGGTTTACAAGAAAAACTCCCACCCACTAAAAAGGAATTTACGTAATTTTAACAAAGTATTTTTTTGGAGCTCTACATTCAGGGCAAACCCACGTATCTGGAAGCTCCTCAAAAGGAACTCCCTCAGCATCTTCATCATAAGTATATAAGCACATTGAACATTCCCATAATGCCAATTTATACACCTAATTAATCGATTTTAACTGTTGAAATCACTGAATTGATAATAAAGAAACTTTTGAGAACTATTTTTCTTAAAGAATTAAAAATCATTACTTCCATCAAATGCGTTATAGCTTTGACCTTTCGAAGACAGCATTGAATTTTTTATAAAAGCTAACGATCTAGTGTAGAAACAAATGAAATTAGGTTCGTCAGTAGACATCTTTAGGAGAAAAGATGAACTTAGGTTGATCAACTTAGAATATATCATTATCTGTCATGAATCAGGACAACCTATCTTTACAAAGTGTTGGGGAGATGTTTGCGGAAAACTAGGTGAAAAAGACGAACTTCTAACTGCTTTCCTATCAGCTATTATGACAATGCCAGCAATGTTTGCTGAATCAGATAAAAAAGTCCACAGAATGAGTATTGGATCGTTGCAATTATTATTTAACTATACAAGCTCTGAATGTATTATTTGTTTGGCATTCCTGGAGAAAGATATCGATGCTAACACAATGAATTTTGTTAAGCATATTTTCAAAGATATTTCCAATTTGTTAGTTGAGGATTACCTAGAGACCCATTGGGACAGATTAAACGACCCAAAAGTCCGCTCTTTTGAAAAGGAACTACTTAAAAAAGTTATTCACCCTAATTTTCATGTTGCATCTCCGTGTGATGGAAATATGCATGATGAGAATTGTCCTGTATGTTTACCATCGATTTTAAGGTCTTGTTCTTAATTGTGAAAATAAAAAAAGCGAACAGTTGGTGAAGTAATATTGTCAGATCTTCAGAAAAGTTTTGATGTTATCATTATTGGTGGGGGGCCCGCAGGTCTCTCGGCTGGGATAGTTACATCTAATAAGGGATTAAATGCGGCAGTATTTGAGGGAGGAACTTATGGTGGACTATTAAGTACCATTTATCCAAAGAAAAAAATCTATAACTATCCAGGAACTCCTCGCATCCGTGCGGATCATCTGGTTTCTGAATGGGTTCGGCAAGCCGCAGATCATGGGGTTTATCTTATTAAAGAACGAGTAACAAAGATCTATCGTAATCTACAAGTGGAAACAAATGAACAAACATCTTATCAAGCAAAAGCAATTATTATCGCTACAGGGATGAAACCCAATGAACTTGGAATACTAGGTGAATCAAAATTTTCAAAAAAAGACAGGGGTGTTTATCCCTACGTAATTGAACCTGAACAATTCCTTGATAAACGAGTACTTGTAGTGGGAGGTGGTGATACAGCTGTTGATGCCGTGATTGACCTTAACAAGGTAGCCAAAAAGATTTTTCTAGCCCACCGTCGAAACGAATTCCGTGCATCCGAAACAAATCTCAAACTAGTACAACAAGAAAAGATGGCAGAAATTCTTACGAATTTAGCTATAAAAGAGATAATTGGGAAAAGGACGGTTGAAGGAGCAATTCTGGAAAAAGTAGACACTAGAGAAGAAGTTAAATTAGCTGTAAACAATATCATTCTCGCAGTAGGGTTAAGACCAAATACTGAAATCTTTGAAAACCTAGGATTGGAATTCCGAGGAAAATTCCTTGTAACAGATGACCTGCAACGTACCAATGTGGAAGGTATTTTTGCTGCAGGGGACATTGTATCACCATATCAATTAGCTACTGTTGCAGCTGCACAAGGAGCTTTGGCAGCTCATGGGGCATATCTTTTTATCAGGGATCCTTACTGGAAACAAGAACATCTGATGGAGAAAACAGAAATCAAACAACAAATCATCTAAGTACATTTAAAAAGTGTACAAAATGATTTCTGATTTTTGAGGAAGAAAGTTGAGAGTCATTATTATTGGAGGTAACCCGGCAGGTTTGAGTGCTGCGAGTACAATACGTAGAACTCATGCTAATTGGGAAATTGATGTGTATTTTCACTCATTATTAGGCAAGGGAGCATTATTCATTAGATAAGAAATAGTCTTTCTTCTGTTCAACCAACTTAACGAGTTTTTCAAGCAATACTGCTTCATCAGGAGAAATTAGTGTTTTCTCCTCGGTAATTTCTTTAACTGCTGGAACATAGCTCTTCAGGAAAGTTTCCTTACTTATTCTTTCAGTTTCCCCTAGTTTTCCTGTTTTCCTAGCAGCTGTGAAAGCTTTGAAGATTATATCCTTATTCTTCCTTATTTGATCGAAAATCTCTTGATCTTCTTGAGATAAAGCATTACCTTCGCGAATTGCGGCTTTAAACCCATCTAAAACTTTATCAAAACCCCCGAGGCTTGGATGTAACTCAACTATATATTGTAATAAGTCACGAATATTGATTACACGAATCGGGTCATCTTCTATTATTGCATAAGAATAACCTTGAACTTCCATCATATGGAGAGCAAATGCTACAGAATCACTCTTTTTCAGGACAACAGGGGATTTTAACATTGCTTCTCGGATTGGTTTATCTACATTAATAGGTGATTGATTACATACTCTTCGCAGAAGAGATCGTTCAGTGAAAATTCCCTCAATCGATCTTTCTGGTCCAATGACAACAACTGAACATTTATGACGCTTAATCATAAGGTTAACTACTTCTTTAATAGACACATCAGGGGATACCTCAAGTGCGAGGGATTCTTCTCCCCCAACATCTTCTAGACAATCTTCTAATATTGCTTTTTCAACTCTAGAATCTGTAATTGGTTTTCGTTCATCAATCACTATATCACTGTTACAATTGGCACAATGTAAAGATCCAGGTAAATTTTCATGTCCACAAACCGAGCATATTATCATTAAAATTACCTCTCAAATTGATTTATAGGATTTTTTCAAATAATGTTCTAAGTAACAGTCCAAGTTTCTCCTTCATTAATTAAATCCTGTAGGGATTTGGTACGAGCTTCTCTAGCTTCTTTTAATGAAAGTTCTAACATTTCATCGTATGTCTCCTTCAGTATCGCCCTAAACACACCAACTGGTTCAGGAAACTGAGGGTGCCGCATTCGTGATAAAAAGAATGCTAGTGTGGACTCCGTTGCATATTCATCATGAACAAGTAAATCATTTTCTGTAAATCCTGCTTCTTTGTACTTTATGACTTTAGGTGTTAATCCGTGAAGGAAGATACCTTTCTCACGGTCACGACCAAAAACCATAGGTTCTCCATGTTTAAGTTCAAGAATATTATCGTATCGTAATTCTTTATCTGTAGCGAAATTAAACGCACCATCATTGAAAATTAAACAGTTCTGATAAATTTCCACAAAAGCTGTTCCCTTATGGTTTGCTGCGCGTCGAAGGATTTCTCGCATGTGGTCTCCATATGAATATACTGTTCTAGCTATAAAGGTAGCTTCAGCACCTAGTGCCCATGAGATGGGATTAACTGAGTAATCAAGAGATCCTGTAGGTGAGGATTTTGTACGTTTACCGAATACTGAAGTGGGTGAGTATTGCCCTTTTGTTAAGCCATAAATCTGATTGTTAAATAGGATAATCTTGATGTCGACGTTTCTTCTCATCGCATGCATGAGGTGATTCCCTCCTATGCTCAATCCATCGCCGTCTCCAGTAATAACCCAGACAGAGAGATCAGAACGACTACATTTTAGTCCTGTAGCGATGGCTGGAGCCCGACCATGAATTGTATTCATTCCAAACGTATTCATGTAATATGGAAACCGAGAACTGCAACCAATACCACTAATGAAGACAATATTCTCCCTAGGTATATTTAACGTCGGTAAGACTTTCTTAACATTTGCTAGAATACCATAATCCCCACAACCTGGACACCAGCGAACATCGAGATCTGTAGCAAAGTCTTTTGGTGCCAAAACAGGCGACTTATTTTGGTCTAAGATTGACTTTTTCATAGTTTTATTCCGTTCCTAAAACGTCTAAAATTTTATTTTGGATCTCTCTTACTTGGATTGGTCTTCCCTGTACCTTCGTTAACCCAATAGTTTCAATAGAGTACCGTGCTTGAACTAAAAATTGTAATTGTCCTAGATTCATCTCAGGAATTAAGACCTTTTTGTAGGACCTTAGAACTTCTTCTAAATTCCGAGGAAAAGGATTGAGGTGTTTCAAATTTGCATTCGCAACACTATAACCCTGTTTCCTCATATTTTCCGCTGCTGTATGAGCTGCTCCATAAGTCGAACCCCAGCTGAGAACTAGTAACTTACCGTTTTTTGGGCCTTCAACCATTTGTATTGGAATGTCGTTTGTGATCCTCTTAATTTTCTCTGCTCTTACTCTGACCATTTTTTCGTGATTTAGAGGATTATAACTAACATTACCAGTCTTATCCTCTTTCTCAAGTCCCCCAGTACGATATTCTAATCCTTTAGTGCCAGGAATTGCCCATGGTCTAACTAAGTTCTCATTACGAATATAAGGATAGAAATCCTCAGAATCTTTGAGGATTTCCTTAGATGGATGATAAACTTCAATTTGCTGATATTTTGTCATATCAGGGATTCTCCAAGGATCAATGGTATTTGCTAGAAAACCATCACTAAGGATAACAACAGGAGTCATATATTTGATAGCAAGCCTCACAGCTTCAATAGCAGTATCAAAACAATCTCCAGGTGTTTGTGGGGCAATCACTGGTAATGGGGACTCTCCATTTCGACCGAATAATACTTGCAATAAGTCTCCCTGTTCAGGTTTTGTTGGCATCCCTGTACTAGGACCTGCTCGCTGTACATTAATAATTACAAGTGGTAATTCAGTAATTACAGCAAGTCCCAACGCTTCAGTCATTAAAGCAAATCCTGGTCCTGAGGTTCCTGCAACTCCAATAACTCCTCCAAATGAAGCTCCAATGGCTGAACCAATGGCAGCTATCTCATCCTCAGCTTGAAAAACCCGTATCCCAAAGTCTTTATGTTTTACCAGCTCATGTAAAAGATCACTAGCCGGAGTTATTGGATAAGCTCCATAAAATAATTCTTTTTTCGCAAGATTAGCTGCTGCAATTAAGCCTAAACTCAATGCTTCATTACCAGAAATGTATTTGTAGAGTCCTGGTTCCATTTTAGCTGGGGGGACATAATATTGAATTGGAAAAAGTTCAGCGGTTTCTCCAAAATTGTAACCAGCTTTTAATGTCTTAGTATTTGCTTTTACTATAGCAAGACGATGTTTGAATTTTTCTTCAATCCATTCAATAGTTGGGGTAATCGGACGGTCAAACAGCCAAGAAATCAACCCAAGAGCGAAAAAGTTCTTTGTTAAATTAACTTGTTTGAAAGTTAACCCCTCAGACTCTACAGCTGCCTGATTTAATTTGGTAATGCTAACTGGATGAACACGATAATTTCTTAATGAATCATCCTCCAAAGGATTTTGAATATAACCAGCTTTTTCTAGGTTTCTGTTTGTAAAAGTGTCTTGATTTACAATCAGGATCCCTTTTGGTTTTAGATCTGGTAGATTGACTCTTAATGCGGCAGGATTCATTACCACTAGGGCATCTAAATCATCACCAGGAGTAGAGATTATTTTTGAAGAAAAATGAATCTGAAACCCTGAAACGCCAGCAAGCGTACCTGCAGGCGCTCGAATTTCTCCTGGAAAATCGGGAAAAGTAGAAATGTCATTACCAAAAATAACTGATGCCGTGGTGAATTTTAACCCAGCTAATTGCATTCCATCTCCACTATCTCCCGCGAGTCGAATCACAACATGGTCTAAAGTTGAAATTTCTTTCCTATGAGTGGTCTTTCTCTCCTTGGGGGACATTTCTTCCATAGAAATTCACCAAAATTCGATAATTCGATGTTTATGCTCCTTCTCTATTTTTCTGGTCTGTTTGATCTGGTATGAGAGTATAAATACTCTCGGCAAAATAATCAACTAAATAAGCAACAAAATCTCTAACTGAAACGACAGCTTTCACTTTTCCTCGGTCAGTGATGGGCATATGCATGAAATCATTCTTACTCATTGTCATAACGAGTTTGGATATTGGTTCACTTCTTTCCATACAGCACTCTAATTCAGTTGACATAATTGTAGCTACTGGCGCTTCCTCATTCAGACTACTATTTCTCACCCATCGGACAATGAGCTGTTCTGTTATGATGCCCTTGAATCTCTCTTGATCATCCAATATGCAGACGTAATCAATTTCTTTATCCAGCATTGACATTATAGCCTCTCGAATTGATGCGGATTCTGGCAATGAATTGAGTTGTTTGCGAATTAAACGCCCACATTGATCTTTTCTGAATAAACTAAGAATGTTATCTCCATATTCCATGATTTACCCACATTTCTATTTTTATTTAATTATCGTTGAAACCAAATATTGAAGGATTCCACCATTTTTGTAGTATTCGATTTCAATGGCCGCATCTAAACGTGCTGTGACAAAGAATTCGAGAGATGTACCATCTAATTTATGTGCAATCACTTTGAGCTGCTTTCTCGGAATTATACCCTCACTCAATCCGATGATGTCAAATTTCTCTGTTCCATCTAGCCCGAGTTCTCGCCACCCCTGACCAGCTTCAAATTCCAAAGGTAGAACGCCCATACCGATAAGATTACTGCGATGAATTCGCTCAAAAGATTTCGCAATAACTGCTTTAGTTCCTAATAGAGCTGGCCCTTTAGCGGCCCAATCCCTTGAACTACCCACACCATAAAGGTTTGAACCTAGGATAATTGTCGGGACATCTTCTTGGTCATATTTCATAGCTGCATCATAAACACTTGTAATTTCACCGGTAGGATGATAAATAGTCCACCATCCCTCTTTTTCGGGAGTAAGTTGATTTCTAACCCGTATGTTAGCAAAAGTGCCTCGCATCATAACTTCATGATTTCCTCTTCGACTCCCATAAGTATTAAACTCTGATTCGGAAATTTCCTTGTCTATCAAATATTTTCCAGCTGGACTTTTTGTCGCGATAGCTCCTGCAGGAGATATATGATCTGTTGATACCTTATCATCAAGCATGACTAACACATTTGCATTCTTGATATCTTCAGGTTCCTTTGGTTTTGGGGAAAAGAACTTTTCACTGAAAAAGGGTGGTTTTTTGATATACGTTGAAGTAGGATCCCATTCAAACAGAATCGATGTTGGAGCTTCCAATTCTTGCCAATTAGGATCACCCTCAGTAATCTTGGCATACTCCTTCTTATAAATATCCGCGGTAATGCATTTTCCGACAGCACTTTGAATTTCTTCTTGATTAGGCCATATATCCTTCAAAAAAACTGGTTTACCATTTGGAGTGTAACCAACGGGTTCAGTTGTAATGTCAATGTTTATGGTTCCTGCCAAAGCGTAAGCTACCACTAGCATTGGAGAAGCGAGAAAATTACCGCGAGTTAATTGGTGAATTCGACCACCATAATTTCTATTTCCACTCAATATAGTAGTAACATACAGATCATTCTCTTTAATCACATCTTCAATTTCTGTTCTCAACGGACCACTATTCCCAATACAAGTTGTACAACCATATCCAACGAGGTGGAAACCCAAAGCTTCCAGATAAGGGGTCAATCCCAGGTCATCCAGATAATCAGTCACAACTTTAGAACCCGGTCCCAGACTAGTTTTAATGAAAGGCTTAATTTTTAATCCTAATTTTACCGCTTTCTTGGCTAATAATCCAGCGCCGACCATGACGGAAGGATTAGAAGTATTTGTACATGAAGTGATTGCAGCAATAACTAGATCACCCTCTGTGATCGGCCAAGCCATTCCATCCAATTCAACATTAATAGTCAGTTGATCTCTTCCACGTCCCTTTATGTGTTCATCTATAAACTTGTTTAATCGAGTTTTTACATCGGATAGGATAACCTGTTCTTCGGGATTTAATGGCCCTGAAATAGAAGGCTGAACTTCACTCAAATTTACTTCAATGACCTCATTAAATATCGGATCGGGTGATTCAGGAGTCCGAAAGAGTTTATTTTCCTTCGCATAGTTTTCCACGAATTTAATATGAGCAGGATCTCTTCCACTTAATTTTAAATAAGAAATAGTTTGATCATCAATCGGAAAGAATCCAATAGTAATAGCCTGTTCGGGGGACATATTTGAGAGAGTTGCACGATCCGGAACAGTTAGACTGGATACTCCTGATCCAAAATATTCTACAAATCGTCCCACCAGACTCCTTTTTCTAAGAATCTCAGTTATTGTAAGAACGAGATCTGTTGCTGTTACCCCTTCTGAGAGAGTCCCAGTCAGCTTAATTCCAATGACTTCGGGAAGAGGCATATAATACGGCTGTCCAAGCATTACTGCTTCCGCTTCTATCCCTCCAACACCCCAACCAATCACTGCAACACCATTTACCATGGGAGTATGTGAATCCGTTCCAACACATGTATCTGGAATCGCTGTTAATTCTCCTTTGAATTTTCGCAGATCAACCACTGGAGCTAAATACTCTAAATTCACTTGATGACATATTCCTGAACCAGTGGGGACGATTCTTGTATTATCAAAAGAATTTTGAGCCCACTTAATCAATTTATACCGCTCACTATTCCTTTCATATTCTTTTTCTAAATTCAACGGATAAGCGTCGTGAACACCAAAGAAATCAACTTGGACACTATGATCGATAACTAAATCTGTTGGGATTAACGGATTTATTTTAGCTGGATCCCCACCCAATTCATGAACCGCATCTCGAATAGCAGCCATGTCAACAATCAATGGAACTCCTGTTAAATCTTGCAGGAGAACACGAGAAGGCATATAAGGAATTGTTTGTCCAGTAGTTTGAGGCCAATTTGAAATAGTATTCACATGCTCAAGAGTGACAAGATTGCTATCGTAATTCCTTAAAACATTTTCAAGGAGTACTCGAATCGAGAAAGGTAGTTGATCAAGGTTTATACCTGAAAGTTTTTCAAGCACTGGTAAGCTGTATACAACACACTTACCTAAACCTAAATCTTGTTCAGATTTTGATTGAACAATTATCTCTTCATTTATTTCTTTCATAATGTAAAGAATAGAATACTAAAATTTAAAATTTGGTACAGTTGTTTTCGTAATAGACTTCTTTGTCTCCGAAACTTTTGATCATTTTGGTTTCTTTGTTTTTAACTTAGTTTTTGGGATCTTAGTAT
>JAEOTY010000152.1 GCA_016839625.1 Candidatus Hodarchaeota archaeon | reverse complement strand
TCTGGACTAGTCTGCTCATCCCAGTAGTTTAAAACAATGAGATTATTCACTCCATAGTCGAAAACTTGTGTGTCACCTATGTTATTATTAATGAAAGAATTCAGCCTTATGGTGTTGTCATCTAAGTAGATCTCAACAGCAGCATTAGTGGTATTATAGATATTATTCTTAGAGATGATATTATTCGAAGATGCTACGAGCATTCCATTGGAGACGTTATAGATGGTATTACTTGAAAAATTATTATAGCTTGAACTAGAATTAAGGAAAATACCCATTGAAGAGCCGTAGAAAATCGTATTGTTGGTAACGGTATTATTATTAGCTGAACGTAGCCAAATACCCAATATGTTGTTATTAAAAAGAGTATTGTTCTCAATTGTAGTCAAGTTTGAACTGAAGACCGAAATTCCAAAATCAGTGTTATTATAAATTATGTTGTTAAAGATGGTGCTGCTTGTCGTATATTCCACGTTTATACCATCTTTAAAGTTGCGAATGCTATTATTAGCTATTAACCCATTCGTGACGTTGTAGAGATAAATTCCCTGATTATTTCCAGTTATCCCATCCAATGAATTATTGCAAATAATGAAATAAGCAGTAGTATTCTGAATCTGAATCGAATTAACCGTGGAATTTACAATATTCAATCCCTCAATGATATAGGGATTACCCTGAGTCCCTGCTCCAGGAAAACCCAGAGCAGCAAAATCAGAATTATCGTCAATGGATACAGCTGCAGAATAAAATTCGAGTTTAAGCACAAAAACATCTCTCATACTTGTATTATTATCACCAATAACATCATAGGCATTGACTGTGGGAAAATTATCGGAATATGTGTGACCTGTGATGTACACACAACTAGAACTATCAATAGCTATTCCAAGTCCAGTGTCAATATGCAATCCACTAATATACGTCGAATAATCCAGCCCGTTCCCATTACTGTTTAATTTAAACATAAAAGCGTCAGGAGTAGTTGTATTCCCATCACCAATTGCATCATAAGCATTTACTGTGGGAAAATCGGTAGAAAAGGTATAACCAGTTACATACGCGTTACCAATGCTATCAACTACTATTCCATAAGCTATATCATTAATAGATCCACTCACGTACGTCGAATAATCCAGCCCATTTCCTGTAGTGTTTAATTTGAACACACAAACATCATCATAACTTGTGGTGTTATCACCAAGAGTGTCATAAGCATTTACTGTGGGAAAATCGGTAGATTGAGTTGAACCAGTAACATATGCATTCCCAGCCCCATCAATAGCTATTCCGTAACCAGCATCATTCGCACTTCCACTTACATACGTCGAATATAACAGATTGTTTCCCGCGCTGTTGAGTTTGAAGACCAAAATATCACTAGTCGTCATATTCCCATCGCCAACGGCATCATAAGCATTTACATTAACAAAATCGGTAGATTGGGTTGCACCTGTTACATATGTATTACCAGCCCCATCAATAGCTATTCCAAGACCATAATCATGAAGACCTCCACTCACGTACGTCGAAAACAACAATTCGTTTCCCGTACTGTTTATTTTGAATACAAAAACATCGTAATAAGCTGTATTGTTATCACCAAGAGAATCATAGGGATTTACCATTGGAAAATTAGGTGAATTAGTATACCCCGTAACATACGCATTACTAGAGCCATCAATAGCAATTTGAGTCCCTATATCGTCCTCAAATCCACTCACATATGTTGAATAGAGTAAACCGTTCCCCGTGCTATTTAATTTGAACACAAAAACATCGTAAACAAGTGTATTATTATCACCAAGAACATCATAGGGATTAACCGTGGGAAAATTGTTAGAGTAAGTTTTACCCGTAACATACGCATTACCAGCTCCATCAACAGCTATACCCGCTCCATAATCCCAATCAAATCCACCTACATATGTTGAATACAACAACCCATTCCCAGTGCTGTTAAGTTTGAAGACAAAAACATCACTAGTTAGTGTACTCCCATCACCAGTAGCATCATAAGCATTTAATGTGGGAAAATCGGTAGACGTGGTATAACCTGCGACATAGGCATTACCAAAGCTATCAAAATCTATTCCACCAGCATCATCATTATTAGATCCACTCACATACGTTGAATAGCTTAATGTAGGATCAATGATTAATAATTTCTGAGGGTCATACGTTGGAATAGAAAATCCATAAGCACTTTGATCTAGCATTACGAACGATCCTTTGATTGGCTTATCGCGTTTTTCTGACTGGTAGTTTAATGGGGAGCTATCCACAAAGCTAAACTCATAGTTTGTATTTCCAATTGGGCAAACAGTTACTCTTATGCCTTCATCGGTCAAATCAAGAGAGACTGGTCCTATCCAGTTAAGTCTAATATCATCAATATTCCCCCCTGGGTGAACATAGAACTCATATTTGAGCTGGCCATCTTTCAAAACATAAACTAAGTCGATCTTCTCATAAATATTATAATAAACTATTTTGGTATAGTATTGACTGTTGATAGCCCATTTTGTTTCATCGGAGCCTATAAAAAAATTACTAAATATTCCCGTTGGCTCTTGGGCGATTGGAATCACATCATTGCTCCCCCAAAACTCCAAAGAGATGGTAGTATAGGATGTCGATTTGTCGGTTGCCTGTGTTTCCATAGGATCATCATCTACTGAGTCATCCGTAGTAGATTCGATGATATTGAATCTAATTTCGCTATTGGAAAAGCCAATGGCTATCTGGGAACTTTCTGAGTAATAAAATACTGCTTCATTTTTCTGGCCTTTATTCTCCAAGAAGCCCCCAAAGAATCCTGTTAAGGTATTGTCGACGGTTGTTCTTATTTCATCATTTTTTGTAAGAGAATTCCCTTCCATTCCTACTTGATAGATGTAATCTGAAGCTAGCCGCGGCACCTTTCTGTCAATGACATTTTTTTCTTCTAATTCTTGATTATTGAGGTTTTTTCCAAACTCTAAGAAATTTCTATAATAATATTGAGTGCTAGTTACCATTAGTAACAGTAATAGCAAAATCGTAATTCTAACTCTCGTCATAGATCCCAACTTCAAAGATTTCTATTTTAATGTATGATTTGACTGGAAATAAAGAATTTTAACGATTCCTGTAGCTTTCGATATGTCATAGTTAAAAAGTATTGTAAATTGTACCTGACTTCTTTGTAAGAGTTGTCCTTTCTCGACAAATCGTCTGTTCTTCCCTAATTAACATCGATTACGAAATCATTATCATTAGTAATATAATATTCTGAGAGTATTTCAATCTTACATAACTTAGAGATAAGTGCTGATTATAGTGAAAGGCAGATCAAAAAGGGATTATTACAGGTTTTTCATCTTACTCTATTTTTTAATATTTACTGTCATTCTAATAAATGGAACTTCAGGGATTGCCAATAAAGATGAAAATCAACCCGTTTTAGGTGTCGATATGATTACAGATACCTCGGTTCTTCTAAACTGGGATCTAGAAAAGTGTGATTTAGACTGCAATACTTATCATTTAAGGAACTTCAAGAGCTGGGAACTCTATCAGAAAGAACCTCTTGATACAGGTTACCTTCTTGTGTTCACTACATCTAAGCTCCGGGAAACATCCACCACTGTAACTGGATTAGCAGCGAATAGTCGTTATATTTTTTATATTAAGCTCTATTGGGATTGGTCAAATTTACATCCTGATATTGCTCCAACTTACGGAAAGAACTATACCTCAGATCCAGTTTGGGTTCAAACTTTAAGCCCAGGTGAAACTGTCATATTAACCACACACGATTCGGATAATAGAATGAGTACAGATGGTGTAATGACTACAGAACCATCGTCAGGTGAATCATTATCTTTATTTCCATCGATAATCTCTTTTTTAATCGTAATTTCCTCAGTATCACTTTCACTGATCTTTATAAAAAGAAGGATGATTAGATAGAACTTTTGCTCTTCTTCTCATGTTCACTTACGTAATACTACTATTGCCCAATAGGATAAACATTAATTCTTAATTGAATTTTGTAACCTAAGGTTCTGTTTATGAGTTGAGTAATATGCCGAAGTTAAAGATTAAACCAGGAGTTTCTCCCTTTCCTATGCCTGTTGCGATTGTGGGAGCACTGGTCAATGATCGTCCCAATTTCATGACTGTTGCATGGTTTAATCGTCTTAATGGGAACCCTCCAATTTGGGGATTAGCTATTGGGAAGAAAGCGTATACACTTGAGGGAATAAGAGCGAATAAAACCTTCAGTATCAACATTCCAAATGTGAACTTAATAGATAAAGCTGATTATTGTGGTATTGTCTCTGGTAGAGACGTGGATAAATCAAAGCTCTTTAAGGTCTTTTATGGAGACTTAGAATCAGTACCAATGATTGAGGAATGCCCTTTAAGCTTAGAATGCCGTGTCTTCGACATCATTGAGCTACCCAGAACAACTCTGGTACTTGCTGAGATTCTGGCTGCCTATACTGAAGAACAGTATCTGAGTGAGGGGAAACTAGATATAGAGAAGATTAATCCATTCGTGTTTTCCCAACCTGACAATAAATATTGGGTGGTTGGTACGATGGTTGCAGATGCTTTTTCTATAGGGAAGGCGTTGAAATAATTTTATGTCTCTTTGGTCGTGATCATCTTTTTTGCTATCTTCAAAGATAAAAAAGATTAAAAGAAATCTCAAAAAGGATTGTTTCGCAGGTTTTTGACTTCTTGAAAAGATAAGTGGTTGGTATGTTCTGGGACTGGCGATAACGCGGAAGAGTTGGATATTATCTCTTCTCGCATTGAATCTAATCCAAGTTCTCGGACTTTTTGATTTATTTTTGTTTGGTACTACTCAACCAAGCCACTCTTGCTTGAACTACTTTTCTGAAATTGAAGAATCAGTGCCAATTGAAGATTCTCCTTTACATTGGTGGCACTGGTGACACTGGTTCTAAAGCGCTTTTGGATCTTCTGAATATATCCCATCTGAATGTCTTTAGCGCTTTCGTAAATTAATTGAATTATCACCGTTCTTTTTCGGTTGTCAAAAACCTGTCGAGAAAGAATGCAAAAAACAAGTGAATAATAATGAGAAAAAGAAAACGATTTGAATTAGACGAAAACGAATTACCAAAAAAATGGTGCAATATCCTCCCTGATCTACCTAATCCATGTCCACCACCACTTTCACCCGCTACAAACGAACCAATAAATCCTAAGGATCTGGAAGTTCTTTTTGCCAAAGAATTAATAAAACAAGAGATTTCCAGTGAACCTGAGATCACTATTCCTACAGAGATTAGAGAAATGCTACAGAATATTCGACCCTCCCCTTTGATCAGAGCCTTTGGACTAGAAAAACAATTGAAAACTAAATCAAGGATATTTTTCAAGTATGAAGGAGAAAAATCTCCTACTGGTTCACATAAAGTGAACACTGCTATTAGTCAGGCCTATTATAACAAAAAAGAAGGAACAGAAACACTCGCGACCGAGACTGGTGCGGGGCAATGGGGTAGTGCTTTGGCTTATGCGTGTAAGCTTTTTGATTTAAAGTGTAAGGTCATGATGGTCAGAGCCAGTTATGATCAAAAACCACATAGGAGAACAATTATGGAGCTTTTTGGAGCAGAAGTTTCCCCTTCTCCTTCGTCCATAACAGAATTTGGTCAAAAAATTTTGAGCTCGGATCCACGACATCCAGGGAGTTTAGGTATAGCAATCAGTGAAGCAATCGTGTTGGCGCTCCAAAACGAGCAGACTAAGTACTCGTTAGGTTCAGTTTTGAATCATGTACTTCTCCATCAGACTGTCATTGGTCTCGAGGCTATTGACCAATTTCGGATGGCAGAGGAATCTCCAGGACCAAACTTTGTGGTAGGTTGTGTTGGTGGAGGTTCCAATTTCGCTGGTCTAGCTTATCCATTTATCCGCGAAAAGTTGAGAAATGGATATGAGTTTGAGGCGGTTGCAGCAGAATCAACTGCAGCATCAAAAATGTCCGATGGAGATTATCGGTACGATTTCGGTGATACAGCTAATATGACCCCGTTATTGAAGATGTACACGTTGGGTTCTGATTACATACCTCCGCCTATACATGCAGGGGGTTTGCGTTACCATGGTGTTGCTCCAAGCTTATCAGTGCTGATCAATGCAGGCTATGTTTCTCCACGTAAGTACGACCAGCAAACCGCTTTCAAGGCTGCAGAAATTTTTGTTAAAAGTGAAGGGATTATTCCAGCCCCAGAATCTGCTCATGCCATCACTGCCGTTATCGACATTGCCAGAGAACATAAAGATGAGGAACAAACAATTATTTTCAATTTATCGGGACATGGTTTACTCGATTTACTAGGATATCAGAGATACTTATCCAATGAGTTGGAATAATCTCCTCTCCCCCTTTTTTATATTTATAAGGAGATTCTGACATTCTCAAGACTCTTAAAATCGTCTTAATAGGTTTTATCTAGTATTATGCACATTTGATAACGATACTCAAGAAACAACAACGAAATTTCAGTGTATTGAAATCGGGGTTGTCTTAAATAAAAAGATACATATAACACCTTGGATAAAATATTAACTACTCACAAATCTTAAATCCCATTATTCTCGAAAATAATCACTTTCACATAATAATATCCTCAGAATAATGGTTTAACATAAAGAAGTGGACTATATTGGCCTTAGCTGATCCTTTTTCAAAGATGAAAAAACAGGGAGTTCTAAATGAAGTTATACTGCCCTCTCTAGAAAAGATATTATCTTATGCAGAATTGTTGATAGTCGTTTATCTCTTTGGACCAATATTCATGGCCTTAACTAGTAGTCAAGGGGAGTTTTTAGGAAAAGACCTGATTTTTTGGATCCAGGATGCATGGCCAGCTATTCCAGCTCTTCTAGTTATTGGAATACTAGTGAGAAAATATTCGTTCAAGGATTTTCGTGTCCAATTACTCATTCATTTCGTCGTCGCGGTATTTTTTGTCCGACACGTTAATAGGATGGTTTATCAGGTCGAAGCAACAGAGAATCCCACAAATATTGTGTTATATACAGTCATTCTATATGCTGTTGTAATTCCTGGGGTTGTTGGGGCTGTTCTTAACATATATCGCTCAGTCCAGGAACCCATTGGAATATTTCAAGAGGAGATTAACACTGTAGCAACAGGAAATCTTGGGGTTTCTTCACAGGATTTACGGGTATATGGCTCAGAGTTTGGAGACATTGAACGATCATTTCACCATATGGTAAATACCTTTTCAGCTGTCATTTCCAAGTCTCAAACAACATCAGAAACCCTCAATATCGCTGCAGACGAATTAGCCACAACTGCTGAGGAAGTCAATGCCCTTTCGGAGGAAATCGCCTCAACAATCCAACAGATAAGTCGAGGAGCAGCAAGTCAATCCGAAATGTCTGTGAAAGCTATTGAAGACATAGGAACAATGACCAAAGTAGTCGATCAAACACTAAATGATATAGAATCGACATTGGGAATCATCCAAGACATTGCAGGACAGACCAATATTCTTGCATTAAATGCTGCTATTGAAGCTGCTCGTGCTGGGGAATATGGACGGGGATTTGCTGTGGTGTCGGACAATGTTCGAAGATTGGCTGAAGAAACGAAGAAGAACTCGAATGATATCAGTGAATTAGCTGACACAATTGTGTCTAACATTTCTGGGAATGTTATTCAATTGCAAGAGACCTTGCAGAATTTCGCAGCTCAATCGGAAGAATTCAGTGCGTCGTCTGAGGAAGTAGCCGCTGCCACAGAAGAACAGACAGCTGCTATGCATCAATTGACTACATCAGCTCAGGAACTGTCGAGCTTAAGTTTACAAATGACAGAGTATATTAAAATCTTTAAAAATTGAAGAAAAGGGTTTTCATCCTTTTTTAAGAATTTCTATTATACTCGATGGGAAAAGCTGAAAAGCTAATTAATGAGTAAGAGTAACTAATATCAATTAATGTCCACGAAAAAAAAAGAAAGTTAATACCAGATTATCAGCTCTATAGCAATGTTATCTGTGGAAAAAGGAGATTCGGGAAGTTAGTAAATGGATTTTGAGGATAAGTCCCTACTTTTTGAATTGGTCGAAGATTGCCGGACACCTTTCTCCAAACTGTCAGAACGTCTTAACATTTCAATCGATGAGGTAGATGCCCGACTCCATCAATTAGTAAGAGATCGAATTATCCTAAAGTTCACTATTGCGCCAGTTCCAGCATTATTTGGTGCGAAAGAAGCGATTTTATTCTTTCGTTCTAGCCAACCAATAGGTCAGGATCGTATCAATTCGTTAGGTATGCATCCTGCTGTTGAATTCATCTCAGTAGGCACGTTGTTGGAAGGTTTTTCTTATATCCATTTTCGGACCCAAAACGAATTAGATTCGGTTGTGAAATACTTCCGCCAGGTAAATCCAGCATTTGAAGAAGTCGTGGCATATCCAGTCCAATTATTGTCTGAAGAAGCTCGAAAAATACCCAAAAGAAATATTTATGCTTTCAAGAATATTGACTGGTTAATGCTCATTTATCTCCGGGAACAAGGCCGATTATCTCTGGCAGAGCTTTCTACACGAACCAACATTGCTATGGAAACATTACAGGAACGATTAGAGTTTTTACGGACCAATAACCTCATAGAAGAAACCATTCACATTAATCCCGCCAAAACACAGAAAGAAAATTGGACGATATTTCGATTAAAACTCACCATTCTCACCAAAGTTCTTTTTGAAGAACTAAAGGTCGAATTAGAATCCATTCGTTCCTATTGGAGCTCTAGTTGCTGGAAAGTTTCAGATAAGTCAATTCTTATCCTAGGATTCCTCTGTTCATCATTTTCTGAAGTGGAGAAAATCGAGGCTTGGCTTTCTGAGACCCCTGGCCTCATCAGCATAGAGAAAACCATTGGAGGAACAACGTATTACTTTCCCGATTTTCGCGATGAACTTTTAGAAGAGAAACGGAAATCTTCATGGTTTAGCGTGGAAAGATGGGTGGATCCTGATAAAAGGGGTATGTAAAAATCCTATAGGTTCTTCATCTGGTAGAATAATTTCATACATTCTAGAATAATTTATTGACGTGATCTTTGATTATGCCCTCCCAACGGGAATATTGGGAAAAATCGTTTAGACAATTTAAAGATTTAAGTGAAAATGAGAAAATAACCTATGATAATTGGCTAGAAGACTACTTATCAACTTTGAAAGACCACAAATCATCTTCCTTTCTCGATTTGGGTTGTGGTTTAGGTTATTCTACATACTATCTTCTTAATCATGATTTCAAAGTTATTTCCGTAGATATATCCCATATTGCTTGTAACTGGATGAAAAAAATCCTACCAGATTCATTAATACTTCAATGTGATTTTCTTAGTGGACTACCTTTTAAATCAAATACTTTCCAAGTAATTGTTGCTGATTCTTCTCTACACTATTTTTACCAGAAAGAGTTTGAGCGCATTTTGGACGAAATTTATAGAGTATTAACGAAGAATGGTATAATTCTCATAAGAGTTAATTCTACTAAAGATACATATTATGGGGCTGGTCAAGGGAGGCAGGTTGAGAAAAATCTTTATTTTAAACAGAATAGATATAAAAAATTCTTTGAAAAAGAGGAATTGGAGGATTTATTTAAAGAATTAAACATTATCACCTTAAAAGAGATTGAAACCTCTAGATTTGGGTTAGTAAAACATCAATGGGAGCTATTTGGGAAAAAGAAACAGAACGGGACTTAATAGATTGGTTATTGGAATAATCTAAAAACGGTTAGTCATGATGCTAAAACGATTCTTCGTACCTAAGGCATATATATCGAATTTTTTATTTTTGGGGGTTACAATAGCTAATCGAAGAAGAAAAACTAGCGAAATTGGCTTTAAAGGCCGTTCAGACGATTTTTCTTTGTTATAGTCCTTTTCAAGGTTTTCCCAAGTTTTTCGGGTCTCATCTATACATTTCTTCAGATCTTTGTCCATAGAAATCACCCCAAAAAGCTCTTTGAGGTTTTTTTCCGTAATTTTTTTTGGATCTTGAATTGGATATGATTCTGCATATTCAAGCTTCTGGGTATATTCCTTATCTTTCAGCATCCATTCGTCCTTTGTAGCCATAAAAGAATAGTGTTCCTTGCTAGGAGTAATTTTAAGAGGTACTGGACTTTCAAAGTATTTGTAAAATATCCCTACTCCGCCACATTCACGGCAAGCTATTGGATTACCCTTGCACTCATAACAAACAGTCTTACCAGTTCCTCCACATTTTTTACAGGCAATTCTGCCAGAACCAAAACAACTAGGACATTGATGAGTTCTTTTCTCACCAGATACTTTGTTTTCGTTTCCTCTTTTATCAACCTCTCTAATTGTTAATTCGGTAATAATCTTTCCTGATCCCTTACAATTATAACAGTTAACCTCTTTCCCTTTACAATCCTCGCAAATAATCTGTCGAGAATTGTTGCAACGGTTACATTTTTTAGTACCTTTTCCTGCACATTTCTCGCAGCGAACTTCTTTAAGGTTTTTCAACATAGGCACAAATTCTTTACCTTTCCAAACATTGGCATCTATAGCTTCAGAAAATGAATAGAACGTAAAGTCCTTCAGCTTTGACACACTGATTTCTTCTGGTTTCGTTTCTTTTCCTACTGAACTCATTTTTTTACTGAAAATCTGAGAATTGAAGAAAAAGAATGCTGATTTTTCAACATCTTTCACACTTTCAGCTGCTGAAATGGCTACTTTTTCAATACCGAAGGATTTCTTTAATTTTTTTGAATCTACTCTGGACAAAAAACTGCTAAACACTTCATCCGCATCAGGAGATAATATCATTTTCACACTCTCAATCTTTAACTGAAAAATGCTTTGAGACTTCGCATGCAGAATATTTAATATGTAAGAAAAATAACTCTAATGTAATTTTTAATTGCTGTCATAGGGTAATCGAATGGCGCCAATCCAATCAATCCAATGGATTTATCTGTTTATAAGCATATTTTGTCTAATGCCTTCGATTCTACTGATAATACATTATATACGAACCCATGTACTGGATTATCTCGTTTTTGCTGGTGTCTTCGTCGGAGTTGTTATCAACCAATTTTTCTCGTTTTTCTATGTGATTGATCCAATCAATGTATTGGTGAATCAGATTGTAACTTCGAGTTATATTCTTGTTTATCTCTTTTTATTCATTCATGCTGTTAGAGTGAAATATGATAAACCTCCAAGATTACTTTTGTATATTGGCCTTATTTGGTATGCAATCCTCCAGACTATGATATTTTTCTATGGTGTTGTGAACCTTCCAGAAAAGATCAATTTCCTCTTTATAACAATGTATAATGTTGACGCGTTTGATATAGGTGTTGCACTACTTATCCCAGGAAATATAGTTATAATGGGTCAAGGATACGACTTTCTTATTAGTATCTTCCGCATTTTTACATTGGTGATAGCAGTTCATGCTTATTTTACAGTAAAAATGGCCAGTAATGATGTAAGATTGAAAACTGTTAAAATTTTATGGATTGTTGTGGGATTTTGTACCATGGGTCGTCCCATATTATATTTGATTGATTTAATCACTCCTTTGGAGCTTATTTCAGCAATTAGAAGTTTTCCTGACTTAGTAGCTGTATTGATCATCACAGTTATCATTATACGCTATCCCGAGTGTGTCTTGATATCAAAATCACAATTGACTAGGGCATCATACCTCTATAAGAAACTTAAATCAGGAGAATTTGGTCAGACAAAAATGGATATTGGGTTATCTGTTCTTTATGCCTATCTCAGTGAATTACCACCAGAACTTTTTGAAAAAGTCGAGTCTGGATGAGATTCATTGGATGCACGAGCAGTAAGTGGAGAGTGGGCTTTCAAGAGAGATCTCTCGAAAGCCACAAATGGGTTCCGTCATTTATTTCTGACAGACCAATATAAACTCCCAACTTTTAAACTTGAATTTCTTGTTCAGTCTCATACAATCCAAGAGTTTCGTGAATCGCGGAAAGAACTGAAGTTGAAGTTTCAGATTGCAGTAATTGACGAATCTTCGGGTTTAGTTGTGGATCTTCTAACATTCCCAATCCCACGACAGCTCCTACTCGTACAGCTGCTGAAGAATCACTTTTAGCCAGTTCTAATAATGGGTCTTTAGCTTGATCGACTTTCAGCCTACCGAGTGCTCTAGCACTCCGATCCCTGAGGTCTGGTTCGGGTGAATTTAGGTAATTTATCATCTTTTTTGAAATATCGTGAGATGGCGTGACTCCAATAAAGCTCAATGCCGCTACAACATTACTACATACAGCTGGGTCTTCCATAAGAGGTTCTAGTAAGGGTATTGCTAGTTCTCCTTCCAAGAATGCCAGCGTCATGATTGTTTCTCCACGAACATTAGCATTCTGGTCATCTAATGCTTTTTCTAATTTCGAATGAACGATAACAGGTAAGTCTTCAACTTGGAGATCCATTTGTCCTAGATGTTTGATTGTTTCTGCTCGTATCTGAGAATCAGATGATTCCATATCTCGGATGATTGTTTCTAGATGATTATTTAGCTGATTGTCAGCAGAATTTGGTTTCAGTCTGGTCACTACCCACTGAGACTCCTCTTGAATTTTCAACTAAAAACACTTTTTTTTCTGCAAAAGGCAGTTTTGATTTGAGAAAAATGCTGATCATGTAACAAAATTCATTTTCAAGGGACATTCAGACTATTAATCATATCACAAACCAGAGAATCCCATGAATACTCTGTTGCTCCTGCAATTTCACTGGAGTTATCAGCTAATCCCAATATACATAAAGGAAATAATCAATAAGTGATCCAAGCACAAAAAAATATACTAACTGTCCAACAAATAGTACTATTCCAATTTTCAATTGTGATTTCTGAATTTCTCTAAAATCAAGAACTTGTACTCTTCAGGAAATTTGAACTATTTTCAATATATTTCTTAAGAATTGTTTTGATGACATTCTTTTTTTCCTCCTTTATTGAGATCATCCGTTTTTCAGGGTTCAGTGTCGCGAATATGTTTTGTAAATCGTTCTATGAATACAGGAGCAGCTATTTTTACTCGAATAAGCCATATTAGAATTCCAAATTCTCCTAGCAATAATGTTAATAGTAATGGAAGAATGAAAAACGGAATATTAGGATCTGTAAGAGCTATTACAGCTAGGAAAGCGTGAATAATCATGATGAAACAAATCATACCTATGCCAATGTTGATGCCTTGTAGAACCAGAGGTTTACCTATCTCCTTTTGAGAGAGAAATGCTTCCTTTAATAAAGGTTGATCTGTTTCAGGGATTTCACGATTGATCACATCTAGAATCTTAAGAGCTTTTTTACCAAGAGAAGTGATTTCGTACTTAATGGTTTCATCATTCCTTGCAATAAATCCTTTGATCTGATTCAAATGATAATTTAATTTTCCAGTGGAAATGTCAAAATATTGCAAAAGATCCGTAAAGGTTCTTGGTTCCTTATTAACAATTCTCAAGATACCTCTTCGAATATCATGGGCAATTGCCTGAATTATCACATTTTCTGAAGGAATTGACACTATTACATCACCATTTAATCCCTAAAAAATGCCTATTATATCCTTTTTTGAAAAAAAACTTGTCATGCTTGCCAAATAAATTTTACAAAGAAAAATAAGCTTAGATGCAGCATTATTTGAATAAATATAGTTTTTTTTGAGATAACACCAACGATTCTTAGGGAATAAAGGCATCTACAATCTGGGCTTGGATTATTTGGATTCTTTGAGATCATCCATTTCAGGAAACGCAAGTAATGACACTAGATAGCTTTCTTTTGGTAACATCCCTGTTCTTTGATACTCCTTTTCTCCCCTACTCATTGCCCTTTCAGATAGTTCTGCTCGTAATTCTATAATTTTAGTCAAGGCAAAAATATAATCTTCACGTGTCAATCCATACAACTTGACATAAACTGGAACTTCTGAGTTTTTTTGAAATTCTTCAAAAGCATTAGGGTCAATTTCCTTTAGTTTTACTAAATTTTCTCTTAGAAGTGCATTAAGAAATCGCATATAAGAAGCGATAACTTGAGGGTCCCGATTAAAAGTTTGTTGATAATGTTGATTAAGGACACGAGAGTCCTGAGGTTCAATACCTATTGAAGAACGTTGCCATACTTTTTTACTCAGGTTTCTTACTCGTTCTTCTGTTGAAACAATGAAACCATTTTCCTCGAGCGTTTTTAGATGACCATAGACCGTGGTCAGAGGAGTGTTAATATTTCTAGAAATTTCTTTGGCTGAGATTGAACCACTATGGCGTGAAACCTGAGCCAATATAGCAGCACGAGTTGAATCCTCTAATACCTTATGTATGTTCATTTCTTCCATGCTCTTTCAAACATACCAAGAAAAAAAGTTTTTTAAATAATGTATCGTAACTCATTGCGTAACGTTGCGAAAAGTGAGCTGTTAAATTATGAGTGTTATGATATCTGCTTCAAATCTAAGGAGAGTATTCCAGACAAAAAAACGTACACGGCTATTGAGATCAAAAAAGCAAACTGTTACTGCATTAGAAGACATAAACTTTGAGATTCATAAGGGTGAAATGTTTGGTCTCCTTGGACCGAACGGAGCAGGTAAAACAACGACCACAAAAATCCTTTGCACACTACTCTACCCAACAAGCGGAAATGCAATGGTTGCAGGGTACGA
>JAEOTY010000151.1 GCA_016839625.1 Candidatus Hodarchaeota archaeon | reverse complement strand
TGATTTAGGGCTTTTTTATAATTATTACAGCATGTTTTTTCTCAAAAGCATCAATAGAGTAAGATTCTTGAATTTCTAACCCAAAATCTTTCTCGAGTTCTCCAATTTGTTTGGAAAAAACTTCCTCAGGTTTGATAGCGACATCGATGCTCTGAGATTTGATTGCTAGGAAACCCAACCCTCCAGATTTTAAGAATTCTTGGGAGTTCCGACCAAAGATCTTTGCTTGATCTGGTTGGGCAACATCCTGATAAATAAGGTCAACCTCAAAGACAAAAGAAGAATATTCTTCTGGCCGTCTTGCATCAGCTAAAATTGGAATTAAATTTGGTCTTTGCTCAGCTAGACGAAAGAATTTCCGCATTACTTTTGGAGAAAACTCGATCCCGTACAATATCCCGTTATCTAAGATATCAGAAAAGTGAGAAGCTGTTGTCCCTGTTGAGACTCCAAGGTACAAGATCTTCTTTTCCCTAATTTGTGGTAGTTTTTTCATCCCCGACAAGAAAGCAGCGCAATATTTTGACCGATAGGGATCCCAACCACGATATTCCTTTCCATTGATCGAATATAACTTTTCACTATAGACCGAATTACCTGGTACTTTATTGCAGGTTACTAACCTAGATTTATCGTCAGTTGTTACTTGAAACAATCCATCAATACGGGTTTTTGTAAGCTTCATCCTTTTCACGCACGAAATTTATTTTTTTTTCCCCTTTTCAGCTTTTCTTTTCCTTGTGAACCCTTTTTTACCTTTGAAATCCATCCTTCCTTTTCTAAAAGCGTGTTTCGGCTTTTTTCTCTTTTTTTGAAGCTTCTGTGTGCGTTGTTGCTCCGATGGTTCTGGAAATGATGATTTTATTTCCTCTACTTTTTTTTCCAATTCTTGTAAGAGCGTAGAACCAATAAATTCACCACTAAAGAAATCTACTCTAGCAGCAATAGACAATTTACCTGCTAACGCACGAGAAATCTTTCCTCGTTGATGCATTTTAGCTGAATGAATATAGGGAGACTGAAAAATAACTCCATGTTTTGGCGGATCTTCTCCTGATCTGAGATGCCGAAATAATGCCTTTTCTGCCCCTAGAACCTGTACAGTTCCTGAGGAAGATTTGGCCAAATTTTCAAGACTCCCTGCAAGAGCGATTAATCGTGCACCTAAAAGGCTTCCAACGAGACATTGGAGATTTGGAGCTACTTCTTTCATACTCTCATCAATATATTTGTCCAAATTTTCCTTTATTTTAAGAATTTCGACCCCAAAACTTGCTAATTGCGATATAGGATTCATATCGTACATTGAAATGTCAGCACCAAGAGATTGTCTCGCTGCTTGAGAAATAAGCTCGCGCCTTTTATCAGAGAGGTGGGATAACAAATCCTCATCTAGATTGGATCTCATGGCACCTCGAGTTTTTGAAATTAACTTAATGTATTGAGGATTATCTCGTACCAAATCTTGCAACTCGGGAAAATGAATCCCATACCATTCCGACAATCGAGCATAAATCAAGTTGAGGATAGAATTAATATCATCAATGCTTTTGATTGCTTGTGCAAGGTAGACATCTCTAGCTTCGACCTTATCCCTAAGGAGGAGTCGAGTGTGGTCCATTGCTTTTTCACGGATAATACTGGTTAACACTTCTGGGGTTTGGATATTCATATTTTTTGAAAGATAATCAGGAACTAATGCACGAATAGGAGCTAATTCACTTGGCCCAGCAAATCTAACATTTTCGAATCCTGCTTGCCTTAGATAATCAACGATTTCAGACCTGTCAGAAATAACTTCTTCTGTGGTTTTTTCAAAAAGATCTAAAATTCTCTCTCCGTTAGATTCAATGTATTCTTCCAAATTACTTGTAATTAATGCCTCTTCTTGGTTAAACATTAATGATTTAATTATTCTCAAATAATCATTATCTCTTTCCCCGATGAGAATACCAGTAGCTACTACTAGAACGTACTTCAATTTGAACCACCAGGCTCTAAGTTTTAAGCAAGATAATCAACAATTAAAACTGTTTCTTTTTTTTTTGAGGACAGTTTATTTCTTTCAGGATTTTATTTAAAATAATTGAACAACTATCATCTTGAAATAACTTCGTAACCATCTTTATAGGATGTATGAAAAAACTGTATATAAACATGAAGGATCCGAAAGAAAAAATCGAAAGAACATGAAGAGATGAAACCGACTAAAAAAAGTGCGTGAAAACATCAATGACACGGCAAAAGCCTATTAGTATTAAGATTCCAGATCAAATATTGATTTTAATTGATAATTTTGTACGTCTTGAACGATACGAATCAAGATCTCATTTTTTGCGAATTGCTATTGAAGAATTACTTCAACAAGAGCTTGGAACTTGGGAAAAACTAGTTGATCAAATTAGTGAGAAGTAATTAGAGTAAAGGATATCAAAAATGTTTTCATTCTCAACAACCGAAAAACGAGATTTATTTGCTGCGACTTCTCTTTTCGTATTAGTAGAACTGTCTATTGTAATAATACCAGGTGGACTCTTCATACCAAACTTATTTGATATTTTATCATCTATTAATCAAGATACAATTATTAGTATGATCATTCTGGGTCTCTTGAGTGTCCCTCTCTTTCTTTTCCACGAATTGGCACACAAATTTGTAGCGCAGGCTTATGGTCTATCTTCTGAATTCCGTTTCTTTCCTAATATGGCAATTTTCTCGTTATTTTCAATATTAATGCCAATAAAGATGATTGCGCCTGGAGTGGTACAATCTACTGGAAGTTACCGTGTTGACCTTGAGGCGAGAATTGCGATGGCTGGGCCTCTAGTGAACTTGATGCTAGGTGGTATCTTCCTATTTTTATCTGTGTTTTTTCCAGTAGATTGGGCAAATCTCTTATTATTCGTAAGTAAATTCTCTTTTGACTTAGCATTATTCAATCTTTTACCTTTTTTTGTATTAGATGGAGCTAAAGTTCTCAGATGGCATAGTGGGGTTTTTGGAATAATTTTTTGCTTATCTATTACTTTGTGGATCCTCCATCCTTTTGGAATATTTGGGATTTTTTACTAATGAATACTCTAACACAACAAGAACAATCTATTTTATTCATAAGTGTTTTATTGATCATAGCTATAGTATTAGAGGTTGTAATACTTCCCCCAGAAACCGAACTCAAGCTTTTTTTTATTGGAGTAAGTACCCTTACCTTTTCCCTCTTACTATTCTACTTCTTCATCATTCATCCAATGAATCTTCAATCAAAAAGCACAACAATGTACAACCGAAGTTACTCTGGCTCCTTTCGCCCAAACGTAATTCCTGCCTCAAAAAGCGTTAAAAAGACCATTATGAGAGGATCTTGTCATTTTTGCGGAAAACCAGCGATGATGGGTTTTACCTGCAGATATTGTCAAGAGTATTTTTGCTCAGAACATCGTTTACCAGAGAAACATCATTGCTTCATGTTAAGAAATCGTTGAACGCGTCTTATTGAGAAGTGAAAGCGTGTATTAATTCGGATAAAACCAAATTCAACACACTTAAAAGAAGAAAAAAGTAGAATAAAGCTTGAAATACGAACATCCCACCCAGTTCTATTCCTTTGAGTAAACCAAAACATAAAATCGTCATATAGGCTATTTCAACAAAGAAAAATTTGTCTAAAGGAATTTTTTCCCTTATAGTGATTCTAGGAGTTTTCTGAGAATTAATCAAATTGAATTTAGGTGTTCGTTCAAATTTCCCTCCTTTTTTAAAAAGTCCACTTACCGTACCAAAGCCCATCCTGACAATCAAACCTGCTCCCCAGAATAGAAACAGGGGAATCAATAGAATGAAAGTTAGAGGACGCTTGGCTCTAAGAATTGCGATTAAATATGCAATAAAACCAAACACTGCAGCAAAGGTAAAGAGCATTCCGAAGATAAAATATAGGTCCTTATTTATTTGAGGAAAAAATAAATATAACAACATTGAGCTAGAACTCACATTTAATAGGATCATCAAGGGTACAAAATATTGAGTAAGAAGAATCGATCCTTGAAGACGTGACTTTCTATTTGGATTTTGCCAGAATAAAATTAAGTTCTTTCTCAAATTTTGTGAAAATCCTTTTGCCCACCTATTTTGTTGGATAATCCAATAGCGAAGTGTTGGTGGGATCTCTTGAAAATTTAAGAGATCTCTCAGATAAACGATCTCATAACCCTGCATTTGAGCACGATAAGCTAGATCTAAATCTTCCGCAACAGTTGCTGAAGACCATCCTCCACTTCTTTCTATTGCAGATCTTCGCCATATACCACCAGAACCATTAAATGAAATATAGGCATTTCTTTTTTTACGTCCTAATTTCTCAACTAGAAAGTGACCATCGTGGCCAATTGACATTGATCGGGTAAAGAGCGAAAATTTCAGATTATAGTGCCCCCATCTTGCTTGAACTGCTCCAATATGTTCATTATTTTTGAAATAATGGACTGTGCGCTCCAAAAAATGAGGATCAATTAGAAAATCAGCATCAAAGATAGCAACAAGCTCAGATACTCCATGTTTTAATCCATTTGAAAGAGCACCAGCTTTATACCCCTCTCTACTACTTCTGCGAATTACCTCGATTTGAAAACCCTTTTTTTTGAAAGAAAAGACCTCAGAATCAATAATTGAAGATGTTTGGTCGGTAGAATCATCTAATATTTGAATTCGCAGTTTTTCTTTTGGATATACTAGTTTAGAGAGGTGAAATAGAGTACGTTGAATAACATTTGACTCATTGTAAACAGGTAGTTGAATTGTAACACTAGGTAGCTCAAATTCCTCATAATAATCCTGAATTGGAGGATCGTTCCAATTACGAGAAGAGATCGCAAGAAAAAACATATTGATTGGATATGGAAGAAGGAGAAGCCCTGAAATTATGTAAATAACTAGGAAAAAAAGAAATAGAAATTCCAATTGAAATCTATCCTTTTATACTTCAAAGAAATCTTATAGGTTTGAGTGTTTATTAGTAGCAAGATTTTTCAGAAGGATTTGATAATAGTCTAATCACTCTTTGCTATCCATATGAGAATATAATTATATTCTTACTGGCTCTATAAACTCGTCCTCTGTAGTCGAAAAAAGGTATTATTGGAAGAATTTTAATCATAGGAGGAAATGGAACATAAAGGTGAATTCAGAAAAGATATCCACACTTGAAATGGGCATTATTGATGTAAACTCAGAATATCTTGGAGTAGATCGGACAATCTTAATGGAAAATGCAGGAAAGGGTTTGGCAGAGTTAATTTGGCAAGTTTATCAAGCAGAAAACCGATCTGAGATAATTATCTTTGCAGGGAAAGGTGGAAATGGTGGAGATGGAATGGTTGCTGCCCGCCATCTTTCTCGAAATCTACCAATACGTCTTTATTTGGTAGGATCGCATAAAGACATTACAAAACGTTCAACGCAAAAAAATTGGAAAATTCTACAGAATATGTCCGAATCAATAAAATTACATGAAATTATTCTCGTGGAAGAAATCACTGATATTAAAATAAATTCAAAAACCCTAATTGTAGATTCTGTACTTGGGACTGGGATACGTGGAAGAATCCGAGAACCACTTGCTACACTCATACATTCAATTTCGAGGTGGCAGGAAGAGGGATCTATAGTAATCAGTGCTGATACACCCACAGGGATTGATCCAAACACTGGAAAACAGGCAAATGTGTTTCTACAACCTCAATGGACTGGAAGTTTTCACAAACAAAAACAAGGTTTATCCTCACAAAATGCTGGTAAAATTGAAATCATACCCATTGGAGTACCACCTGAAGCTGAAAGAATTCTTGGTCCAGGTAACCTTTTAGCTCGAAAAGAGCGCCTATCATGGTCAAAAAAGGGCGATAATGGAAGAGTATTAGTCATAGGAGGAAATAAAACGTATTCAGGTGCTCCTGCACTTGCTGCAATGGGAGCACTCCACTCGGGAATAGATTTGGTAACAATTTTTTCCCCTCAACATATAAGCTCCTCAATTCGGTCTTATTCTCCAGAATTTATTGTCTATGATTACAATGCTCATCATTTAACTATCGATTCACTCCCAATAGAGCTAGTCAAACAAAATGAAGTTGTTATTCTAGGGCCTGGTTTAGGTCAACACCCTGATACACACGAAGCGGTTTTAAAACTTATATCTATAATAAATAAGCAAAAAAAATTGGTTGTTATAGATGCTGATGCACTTAAGCTTTTAGACATGAAAAACATTTCTTCGAGAACCATTTTGACTCCTCATGCAAAAGAATTCATGACGTTGACAGGTTTCTCTATTCCTGCAACATCACAGGAATTTCAACGACGTTTGGAAATAGTTGAAGAGGTTTCACTAAAGTTTCCCAATGTGTGGGTGGTAAAAGGCCATTGGGATATAGTTACCGATAATTCGCACACGATTAAAGTTAATAAAACAGGTACTTCTCAAATGACAAGAGGGGGAACTGGAGATGTATTAGCTGGATTGATTGCGGGTTTTGCGGCTCAAACTGATTCACTGTTCCACGCTGCTTGTATTGGGACTTATATCAATGGTAGAGCTGGTGAACTTGCTGATAAAAACTTTAATCTCTCGAATCTGCTTTACCAAATTCCCATAGCTATTCAGGAGAGTATTGACTTTATCCAAAACGATTCCGTGATCAGAATTGAACACCAGTGACTTCAAATGCATCTATTTCTTCGAGAATGCCATAAATTTTCTTAATCGACTGATATACGTATTCTTCTTTCTTTGCCCCTGTACAAACTAACTTTCCAGACTGAAAGAGGAGAAGAACCACTTTTGGTTCTTGCATTC
>JAEOTY010000150.1 GCA_016839625.1 Candidatus Hodarchaeota archaeon | reverse complement strand
GGAATAGAGCCAGCATGGCAATCAGGTTGGGTACTAGCAGAGAGTGTCGATTCAGCGACAAAAACTATTGATGCCGAAAAATATCGTCAGTTATTAATCAAAAATCTCCGCTTAGCGAGCTGGCGACGATTAGACCATCTTTTCGGAGTTTTAAGTCGAAAATACATCCCTAAAAAGGATAAAATCGGATATTTTGCGTTACACTTTGTTAGACATAGAATGCTGAAAATGATGCGTCAGTATCCATGGTTTGCTTTAGTACATGATGGCAAAAAAGAAACTGGATTTTCTGTTTCTTTCTCAAATCCTCGATAATCCAATTCATGAATAAAGGTACAGACTATAATTTTTTATTAACCAGATAAAAAAGGATCACACCTTACAAGGAGTGTTTATTTTGGTAGAAATTGATCATGGATTTACAACAGGGATGAAATACGCTGTAGCTGGAACCTTTACTGGGGGTCTCTCCAGTAAAATATACCCTTTACTTAAAGACGAATGGTACAAGGTCAAGAAAGTTTATCCTGTATGTCCTGACAAGGATAATATCAATGGTGATCCTGCTTATAGTTCTCTTAAAGACTTACCCGAGCCAGTTGATGTTGTAGTTGTAGTGCATAAAAAGGAGCTATCAACAGAAATTGTCCGTGAAGCATCAACTCTAGATCCAAAACCTGGTATCTGGTTTATGCCGAGAACAGATTCAAAAGAAAGTATAGTAATTTGTGAAGAGAATAATATGAAGTATGGAATGTCATGCTTGATGGGGCATAGAGCTTTCCCAGGGATTAAGCGATTTTTCAACTTCCATTATTATCATTCCAAGTTCGGTGGAATGAACCGTATTCCCAAACAATAGGAATTTACATTCACAAAGGAAATTTACGCTTGAAGATCCTAATTGTATATTATTCAAATTCAGGGAATACAAAGAAAGCTGTAGAGCTAGTCAAAGAACGTCTAGAAACTCTTGATCATAATGTGACCGTGAAAAATGCGTTGACAGCGAAAGCAGAACAAGTTGAAGAAACAGAACTGTTACTTATTGGAACCCCAGTTCATGGTTACATTCTTTTTGGTCAAAAACCAACGAAAGAGGTTAGAGAGTTTTTAGAACAACAATTACCCGAGGATCTTAATGACAAACCAGTCATTGGATTTGCTACCTATCTGTTCTTTCCAGCTGGAGCTTTGAATCCTGTGAAAAGAGAGGTTGAATCTAGAAATGGAAAGTTATTAGGTTTAATAGCCCAAAGAAGAACAAAAAAAACAGAATTAGTAGACGAAATGATGAAAATTATTGAAAATCAGACGTAATCAAACAAGAGATTTTTCTTGCTTTCTTACTAGAAATACCTAGTCACAAACGAGGATCTACATTGAAAACAATAAATACAATTAATTCGTTAGAACTTAACAGAGAAAAAGATGTCTGCTTGGTAACAGGAGCGTGTGGATTTGTTGGATCACACTTGGTTGATGTTCTAGCTTCACGAGGCCTCTCTGTTAGAGCCACAGACTTGCATAATGTTAATCGAAAATATATTCCTTCATCCGATAATGTAGAGTTTTTTCCAGCTGATCTTACTCAACCTGAAGGATTACCAACAATCCTTCAAGGAGTTACCAAGATTTTTCATCCTGCGGGAATATTCCGATTTGGAGCACCAACCAAGTTATTATTCAAAGTAAATGTTGAAGGAACTACGAACCTTTTGTCAGCAGCACTTTCCGAAGAGAGTGTTTCTCACATTGTCAATTGGAGTACAGCAATGGTTTATGGAACATTAATACAGACCCCTGCAGATGAAAAACATCCAATTCATCCTGAAGACTCCTATTCTGAATCTAAGTGGGTTCAAGAGCAGATAGCATTATCTTTCTTTCAAGAAAATGGATTACCAGTGAGCATTATTAGACCAACTGCAATATATGGGCCAAGATCGTTTTATGGTACTTCCAAGGCTCTATTGGCTCTTGTAAAAGGGAAGATTTTTGGTATCCCTGGTGATGGAAAAACGATCCAACATCATGTTCATGTAGATGATGTTGTTCGAGCAGCTATTTTCTTATCAAATAAGACTGATAGCGTCGGAGAGATATATAATGTCGCAGATGATGTTCCTATTTCGATAGAAGAATCATTTCGTATAGTATCAGAATTAATTGATAAGAAACCTCCCAAGTTACATTTTTCAAAATGGCTAGTTTATCTTTATGGTTATCTTGATCGCTTTTGGAATAAACTCACACGAAAAACTAGTCTATATGAGAAAACTTCATTAAAATTAATATTTTCTGACCATATTTTTGATACTACTAAGCTAAAGAGCCTTGGGTTTCAATACACAGTACCAAGTTTTGAAACGGGGATTGAAGAGACTTTAAAATGGTATAAAAAACATGGCTATGTGAAATACTAGTGTCCTTTGACTTTTTGTGGTCTTAATCCAATATACTCCCCAATAATCATTAGGACAGGTTCAAATCCGAATAAAATTGCTGACAAAGTTGGTTCAAAAGTGTCTGTAGTTATCCCAAAAAAGTTGAAAGGGAGAATCATGAATTCTTTACTTCCAGGAAAAATGTCAAGCCATAACATTATTCCCCCAGCCTGAAAGAGAAAAAGAAGTAAAATTCCAATAAACCAATTAGATCTTTGAGTAATGGACTGGTTTTTCACCAAATTACCCAGAATTATTCCACAAATAAAGAGGAACGGGAGATCAAAAGCAAACATAATAACATCCTCTATTTAGGTATTCAGAAGGAGAAGACAAAATATTCTCTTGGACCTTATTTAAATTCAAATCATTTTTTAATACTATTCGAAATTTATAGTCATATTAATCCAAAGAATATTAATACAACGTTCAGGATATTAGTGAATTTCCCATGGAAGCTTGGAATGAAGCTTGGAAAACCAAGGAAGGAAGATCTCATTGGTTAGAGCCTGATCCATTTATCGTGTCGAACCTATCTTGTCTAAAGAAAGACGGAGTGACAAAAGTTCTTGATTTAGGGTTTGGAATTGGCCGTCATGCTATTCTATTTGCTAAGAAGGGATTTGACGTCTATGGAATAGATCCGAGTACTTCGGGTCTTGAATTTGCTAGGAAGTGGTCTGAAAAGGAGAGAGTTACTCTACAATTTTTGACAGCGGAAATGAGTCAACTGCCGTTTGCTGACGCTATTTTCGATCTAATAATTGCATGGAATGTCATATATCATGGAACTAAGAAAACAATTCACAGGACTGTCAGAGAGATAAAGAGATGTCTAAAAAAGGAAGGTTATTTACTCTGTACTTTAATCTCGACTAAACATAAAAAGTATGGACTGGGGAAAGAGATTGAAAAAGATACTTTTGTCATTGATGAAGAGAAAGAGAAAGGTCACCCCCATCATTACTTTAACGAAGCAGAGATTGAGCACTATCTTAAGGGGTTCTCTCACAAAAAGTGTGAGGATATAGAACAATTTTATTCTGGATGTTTTCACTGGTACATACTAACAAGGCTCACATCAAAATCTTAGTGACGGAAGTCCCGTTATAACTAAGATTACCTATGTAAAAACAAAAATAAAGCATTACTAGTAAAGAATCCATAGTGATTCTAATGGTAACAGGCATTCATTTCCTTCTAACAATGAGCTGTAATTTCGAATGTGATCACTGTTTCCTGTATTGTAGTCCAAGTTTTGAGGGAACTTTTACTCTAAGCCAATTAAGAACTGTTCACGACGAAATGCGTAAAATTGGGACAATTTCTATGGTTTATTATGAAGGGGGGGAACCATTTCTCTATTATCCACTTCTTCTAGAAGGGATCAAAATGTCCCATGAAATGGGATTCAAGACTGGAGTAGTTACTAATTCATACTGGGCGCTATCTGTTGAAGATGCAGAGCTTTGGCTAAAACCGTTACTTCCATACATTTCGGATGTTAGTGTCAGTAATGATACCTATCATCATGGGGAAGAGAAAGAAAATCCCGCGACAAAAGCTTTGGCCGCTTTGAAGAGATTGGGCATACCTGGGGGTGATATATGTATAGAGGAACCCACAGTAGATATAAGCAAGACTCAAGAAAAGGGGGAACCAGTAATTGGTGGTGGCGCAATGTTTAGAGGGAGAGCGGTCGAGAAATTAATAACCGATGAGTTACCTAAAAGACACTGGGAAGAATTTACGGAATGCCCTCATGAAGAATTAAAGGACCCAGGTAGAGTTCATCCAGACCCCTTTGGAAATGTTCACATCTGTCAAGGCTTGAGTATGGGAAATATGTGGAAAACTCCCCTATCAGAACTTGTTAAGAACTATAACGCGAGTACACACCCAATAAGTGGTCCTTTAATCCGAGGTGGTCCATCTCAATTAGTACGAGAATACCAGCTTGATCTCGAAGGAGATTACGTCGACGCTTGTCACCTTTGTTTTGAAGCTCGGAAAGCGCTTCTTGACAAGTTCCCTGAATATCTAGCACCTAGACAGGTTTATGGGTTGGCTGATTAAATTGTAAATATCCAAGTAGAAACAAAATTTGCTTAAAGTAGGAATAGGTTCAGAAGAACAATTTTTCTAGAACAGCTTTTATTAAAAAAATCTATTATTAATTGTAGAAAACTTAAAAAGAAACAAATTCATTCGTTAAGTCCTGCTTGAGAACTTCTTTGAAGGAGAAGAAAAAAGTTTGGAAGAAATGTTTGAAAAACGTATTCCCATCGCTATTGTTGGATTGGAACAAGCTGGCAAAACAACTTTGGCTACTAGACTCCAAACTGGGAAATTTATCCAGACTATAACTCCAACAAAAGGCATAGATGTTGAAACAGTCGAGATAAAGGAGAATTTATTCCAGCTTTTCGATTTAGGAGGACAAAAGACCTTACGGGAAATGTTCTGGCAGACTTATGTGAAATTATCACAAGGAATCATCTTCGTGATTGATTCGAGTGACATGTCAAAATTAGATGAAGTAGTCGAATGGTTTTGGAAATGCCTTGAATGGAATCACAACGCACCTATTTTGATATTAGCCAACAAGGCAGATCTTGCTCACATTGAAGTAGATGATTTAATAAATAAAATTAAATTGGACCAAGTCCTCCAACAAAACCCTCAAAGATCTTTTCGCATTTTTGAAGTTTCCATGAAAAAAGGAACGAACCTGGATGAGGCCATCGGATGGTTTTCCCAGAAGATGATGCCAATTCTGTCACAGAAGAAAGTGAGATTACGGGGTATTTATCTATACCTCCCAACTGGAATCCCAATCGCTTCACACAGATTCACAAGTGATGCATCTGGAGAATTCGATGCTGATATGGTTCCAGGATTTTTGTACGCCCTTGATCAATTTGCAAGTGGCGTTATTGGGCCCAGTGAAGGATTAAATACGATTTCTACGGAACAGGGCTATATATTGACGGTTAAACGAGAGGGAGTTATGTGTGCTATAGTGACTGATAAAGAATCAGACCCTGTAACCTCACGGGTAATTGCTGAATCATTTTTAACTTATGTTGAATCAACTTTCGCAAAGAGTATCTCTTTACTACGTCAAAAAGGAAAGCTCGTTTTTCCAAAAAATCTCATTGTTGACTTTTTAAAGCAAGAATTTGCTGAGAACGTAATCTTTTAATCCAAGCATTCTGTATCTGAAATCAATAAAAGTTTGCATATTAATCTCAGAGGGAATTTAATTGCTTAAAGATTACAAGGGTTTTTTCTTAAATGAGGAAATGAAAACTTATTTTGAAGAGTTCAAGCTATATACACTACAAATAGAAATAAACCAGATTTGTCAACAGAACTGTATTTATTGTTATGCTCATGAATCTCGTGGAGAAGAAATGAGCACAGATTTTATTAAAGAAATCCTTGATGACGCTGCAAAAATGGAAGTACGTAAAATAGAATGGTTGGGGGGTGATTGTCTCCTTCATTCATCTTGGGAGAAACTAATGAATTACGCAAAGTACGACCTTGAGCTCATAAACAACATTTGGACTAGTGGAAACCAATTAAAAAAAGTGTCAATAGCTGAAAAGGCAATTGAATTAACAGATGGAGGAGGCTTTATTTCAGTCCATTTAGATTCAGTAAATCCAGAAATATATAGCCAACTTACTAATGGAAACTTAAGGTACCTTGAAGATACATTGGAGGGAATAAAGAATTTAGTTAATTTAAAAAAACCTCCTACAGAGATTCTAAATTGCTTAGCATTAACAGGGCTCCAAGCGGGAGAAGATTTTAAAAGGACTGTTCAATTCTTCAATCAAGAATTCGGTATTCCTGTAACATTTGTAAGTTATAAGCCCACTAGTGATGATCTTAGCTTAAGGATCACACCTCAGCAGATAAGAAATGCAGCAAGAATAAAAACGGATATTTGTTTAGGAAAACATATTCCTATCATACCGCAATGTGTCTCGAAATTTTATTGTGGAACGACAGCAGCTATTATACCAGAAACAGGAAATCCTTCTGTAGGTAATTTAACTGTTTGTTCACGAATTCGACAATCTTTTGGGAAAATCAAATCAGGTCAGTCTTTCGAGAAGCAGTTCAATAAGATTAGACATATATTATTGACAAGGAAACTCAAAGAAATTTCTAATTTGCCAAAAGAGTGTCAAGAGTGCACATTCAATGATATTTGTTGGGGATGCCGTAGTAATGCTTGGTATTATAGTGGAGACATTTTTGCTGGAGATCCTAGATGTTGGAGAAGGTAATAAAATGATAGAACAAGAAGATTTCTTAATTGAATTGCTAAATATCAGTAAAATTGTAGTAAATGATCCAACACAACTCACACCAGAAGCCAGAAAGCGTTTTTGGCGAATCGTGGGTACTATTAAACGTGAAATCTCACCAAATCCCCAACTAGTAAAAAATGCAACAGATATCCGAAATATCTTGTATCTTCGGAGATTAGGCCCCACTAAACCAATGAGTATTGTTATACCCATTTGGACTGTATATGGTATTGAGTTTATTGCAAATTCTATTCTATGAAGCTAATTGCTCACCAATACCCAGCACATTATTACGACGGATTCAGGTGCATAATCACCAGACAACTCGAGATAGGAAATGAACAAAAAATGAACAATAAGATCCTTTGGTTAAGAATAAGTTATTGGTTGGGAGCTATAGCTGACGGTCTATCCGTAATCCCGATGTTATTTCCAGATATATTAGGATTTGCTTATGGACTAACTAATTTTAATCCAGGAATTGATTATAATTATGCAATGTGGATTGGAATTCCTTTAATGTTAGGGTGGACTTCTTTGTTAATTTGGGCTGATCGAAAGCCAGTGGAGCGAAAAGGAGTTCTTCTACTTACTGTATTTCCTGTCCTGTTTGGATTAGTGATAGGACAGGCAATAGCGGTCATTTTAAACTTTGTGATAATGGAAAGAATGATTCCTCTCTGGATATTCCAAATAATAGCTACAGCACTCTTTATCTTTAGTTATATTTATACTAGAAATATTGAAGCATAAAATATCGTTAGATGTTTAACTTTGCCTTAATTTACTCACAAAATGGTTTATTTCATGGAATATAAGGAGCTGGAAAACTGTAAACTGTGTGCGTGGGAATGCGGAGTCGACCGAATCGCTGGAGAACAGGGAGTCTGTATGATGGGTATCCCAGAAGTGGCTAGTTGTCAACTTCACCCAGCTCCTCCCCAATCATATACAGTGTTCGTATCAGGATGCAATTTCAGGTGTTTGAACTGTCAAAACTGGGAGATAGCCCATTATCCTTGCAATAACAGTAAAATTAAAGGTTATATGAAGCCAGAGCATATTGCTTCAATTGGTGTGAAAGCAATCCGCTCTAATGCAGGTCAGTTAATTGGTGCTGAGCGTTTTTTCTTTAGTGGAGGTTCTCCTACTGTTTCCCTACCTTGGATCGAAGAAGTCGTTCATCACGCAAGAATCATTGATCCTGCAATGAAAGTTAATTTTGATACTAATGGTTTTCCTTCAAAACAGAGTTTTCAACGTATCTTATCATTTTCAGATTCGATAACGTTTGATATTAAGGCTTATAATGATGAAACTCATCGTGCACTCACTGGAGCACCTGTGGAACCTGTATTACAGAATGTAACTGAAATGGCAAAACATAAGGATCATTTATGGGAATTCCGCATACTGGTTATTCCTTCAATAGTGGATCTAGAAGAGATTCAAGCTATTGCTGAATTCCTAGCAGAGTTAGACGAGACATTACCAGTTTGTTTTCTAGCTTTTCGTCCTAATTTTTGTTTAGATTCCCATCCTGGAGCATCAGGAAAATTAATGGGAGATGCTGTGTCTCTTGCCCAGAAAGCTGGATTAGAACACGTTAATTGGACAGGTTTTACAGATATCCCTGGAAAGATACACTCAATTCCCTCACGATTCCAGGAGAAATATATTCACGAACATGCTGGTTATGCGGCTTATTGTGCGAAGCAAGTTGGCTGTAAACAGACTCACCGAAATTGTAAAGAGTGTTATTATCAGAACTCCTGTGAATTAAAAGCCTACAATCCTAGTTCTATGTACTAGTTTGAGAGATTTCTTTCTTCCACAGGAGTGATGTATAGTTAATCATAATCTATCCTTGATAGAATTTACGATTTCCCGTATGGGATCTAATTTATTTAATGTATAAAAGTGCAGGCCTGGTGCACCCCCTTCAAGAAGTTCAGTACACTGTTCTATTGCAAGTTTTACTCCCATTTTGGTAGTAGCTTCCAGATCATCCTCAATGGGATTAAAAATTTCATGAATTCGAAGGGGAATCGAAGTAGCAGCAAACTTGCAGAAATTTTTTACATTTTTGAAGTTTAAGACAGGCATTATACCTGGAATAATCCGTTTGTTTACACCAATATTGCAGAGACGTGACACGTAATCAAAATAGTCTTTGTTTTCATAAAATAATTGAGTGATAACGAACTCGGCGCCGTGTTCAATCTTGTTCTTTAAGTAATTAATGTCTAAATCCTTATTAGGGGTTTCAGGGTGACCCTCTGGAAATCCTGCAACACCGAATGAGAATTGACCACTATAGGATTTTGAAATAAGGTCACAGAGCTGATATGCATAAGAGAAACCATCAGGTTTAGGTTTCCAGTCCTTTACATCCCGAGGCGGGTCGCCACGTAAAGCTAGAACGTTAACTATCCCATTAGCTTTCATTAAGTCTAGGGTTTTTGTTAGATCCTGTTTAGAATGTCCAACACAAGTAATATGATGAACAGTAGAGATATGGAGACGATTCTGAAGTTCTGTGGTAATCTCCATGGTTTTTCCTCGAGTGCTACCTCCAGCCCCATAAGTAACTGATATGAAATCTGGACCTAATGAAACGAGTTCTTCCACGATGTGATAGAACGAATCCAATTGTGAATCATTCTTTGGAGGAAAGAATTCGAACGAAAGGGTGATTTCCTTCTGTTTAAATATATCAACTATCTTTTGAACTCGTATGGGTTTTACCATCAAAATCGCACAGAAGTTCCAAAAATGTGATTTTTTAAATATCTTGTCCAATAAATCCTATTTTCTTCTCTGATAACTTAATGAAAGACCAAACACGGTGAATTTGAATTAAAAGCCATATAATAAATCCTAAGAATATGATTTTCTGAACAAACGCTTGATACTCCCCAAAGTTTATGATCTCAAACAAACCTATGACAATAAATAGTCCAAAACTGATCACTACAATATATTTAGGATAATTCTGGTTTAGAAGAATGGCTAGCGAAAAAAAGAGAATCAGAAGGGCTAGAAAGAAAGTGTAGGAGAAAGCGAAAAATTCATGAGCTTCAAACTGGGTATCCATTGGACATAACAGGATTCCAAAGGCAAGAGGGGTGCTCAATAAACCCATAATGGATCCTAAAGTACTCAAACCCCTTTCAAGACTTGAGTTAGTAAATAAAGTGCGAAGAATTAACCAAAATGGAATTAAAGATCCAGCTAATATAGAAAAAGTCACGAGAAACAATGCTGATGAAATCTGGTTTAATTCCCCATTCCGAGCTCTTACTATTCCTAAATCGCTAAGGAAATACCCAAAGAAATTATACCCTCCAGGATAAAACAAAATGGCTAAAAAAGTTAAGAAAAGGAATTGGAGTATTCCAAAAACCGCTAATGCACATCCTAACCACCTGATACTTGTAATATCATGACGAGATAAATGAGCTCCCATAGAGTCACCTTTGAAAAGTCTCAAACTCATTTAATATCTATTTAGATTGAATTGAGACATTGGTTGAAGATAGAGATAATTAAAATTATGATTGAAAAACTAAGAGATATATCTATTTGGGTGATAAAATGCTGACCAAGGAGACAAAAAACGATTTTCCAGCTACTAAAGCGGTCAACTATCTGAGTACTGCTAGTATAGGCCTTGTTCCTAATCCTGTCGTTGAGAAAACACTGGAATTTTCTGAAGATTTGGCTAAGAATGGAACTTTGACCTTGAGTGAAGAGAAAGAGGTTATGGTTTATGATAATCTTAGGACAACAGGATCCGAGCTTTTTCGGTGTGATACACAGGATATTGCGGTTTTTAACAGTGTTACTGAAGCCTTAAATTCTATCGCATGGAGTTTAGATATAAAAAAGGGGAAGATTATCTCAACAAATATCGAATTTCCAAGTATTACGTATCCATGGTTAAGAATTGCAGATAAAAATGAAAACATTCAGGTAAAGCTAATCAATGCTAATAATTGGTGTTTTACTATTGAGGATATATTAAATGCGATAGATAAAGAGACTAGAGTTGTTTTTTTAAGCCATGTGGAGTATCTAACGGGCCAACAACACGACTTAAAGAAAATAGCCAAACAAGCTCATGAATTTGGAGCACTAGTTGTTATAGATGGTATTCAAGCAGCTGGATACATACCCCTTAACATGAGAGAATTGAATGTTGACGTTTATATCACTGGGAGTTATAAATGGTTGTTAGCCCCATTTGGAACTGCAATAGCATATATATCAAAGGAGCTCTGCGACACATTGACTCCAGTTTTTGTTGGTTGGCGATCCGCAGAAGATATGTGGAACCTTAATCCAGTGGAACTAAAATATCCATTAACGGTTAGGAAATTTGAATATAGTACCAGTGCTTACGGTGTAAAGGTAGGCCTTGCAGAATCGATAAAATATTTACAAAAGATAGGAATAGAAAAAATTCAAGCCCATAATTGGAAACTCACGGAAAGACTAGTCAAGGAACTAAATGGTATAGACAGGATTGAAATTATCGCACCAGAGAATCGAGGGTCCATAATAACTTTCAAAATTGACGGTAGAGATAGTCAAGAGGTTAATAAGAAACTGAAAAAACTGAAAAGACCTGTAGAACTAACCATTAGGCAAGATATGATTAGAATTTCCCCCCACATCTATAATACTGAATCAGATATCATACATTTTATAGACAACTTAACACAGATTCTTAGCTGACACAGAAACCGTTGGCTATTCGACTTTGCATCAAATAATTCCAATCAATTCTTCGTATGTGCACTTATGATTGAATTTTTAATTATAGAAAATTGATTATTTCTTATGAGAACCATGGACAGAGAAATGAATCTGTTCAAACTTAATAGACATGTTCTCTGTCAACTGTGTCTGATTTTTATTTTCGTAATTTTCACACCGAAAATCAAGGCTTTACCAACCCAAGAACTAGAATGGCAAATTTCTGAGGGAGACTCACAGATATATCATTATAATAAACGTTATAACATTGATTCTGAAGACCCCCTTCAGGTTCAAGAAGAAATCCGAGATGACAGCGGGGATTTAGTTACTGTTGTCATTACAAAAGGGTCAACAATTCAATACAACGTTGCAATTGTAACTCCGAATGCTATATGGGGTAGAATTACTTATAATGGCACAATAACATCGATAAGGGATATTATTGCGAGAGAGGGGAGGATCCGAGAGCCCATTCGGAAAAGTGTGAATAACAGATCATACTGGGAAGAATATTGCAAAGAAGATGAACATTCGTATATTTCTGGTGACTTAATAGTGCATGAAGCAACCTATACAATCCTTTCCGGATATACTTGGATCAGTGAAGAATGGAACTGGAAAACAGGTTGGATTACATACTGCTATGAAAGGAGCTGGAACAGAACCCATGTTCTCGACGAGACTGAGTACAGTATTAATCCAATAGTAAATAACCAGTTTATCATCCCACCAAATATGATATTTGGCACTTTCTTTTTGATAGTGATAGCAATTCTACTTGTTGGCCCCAAATTTTACCAGAAAAGGAAAATAAAGGGCATACAAATTATAAAAAGGAAAAGTTAGAGTTTTTCTGTTTTTCGGGAGATTATAACTGATCAAAGATGTAGGTTTTATAGAAAATTTACATCAGTTGATACAAAATGACGCTAATGACGATTTTTCAAGCAATAAGTATTTACTTGTTTGGATTTATCTTTGGGGGATTTGAAACAACATCAAACCTATTCTATCTATTAACAAAGAATTATGATCTCCCAAGAAAACAACATGGAAAAGAGCTACCAGCTAACGTTACTGAGGCTGAAGTATTACATAAAGTTGTCCAAATGTTCAGTCTAGGAATAATCCTTTTAGTAACAGCGATTTTTGCAATTTTTATTGCTCCTCAGCTGTTCGTGGTAGGCGCAGCTGCGATTTTTCTGAGTGGATTAATAGATTATAGCAAATTCAAGAAGAAAGATATGTTAATAGTGTGGATTGTCATTGCAACCATTTGTGGTGCTTTCGCCTTGATGAAAGTATTTTGAGTAGAAAAAAGAAGTAGTCATTCAATTTATTACCTTATTTCTTCTCTTGCGTACAAACCAAACTGTGTAGGCTATAAAAACACAAATCGAGAGAGGAAAAAGAACTAGTTCAACAATTGTAGTCAGTTCTGATCTATCGGTAGTTAATTCAGACATCTTGTACGAATGGTCGCCTTGGGCTAATTCGGTTTCAAGATTAAGCGTAACAACATTCTCATAGTCTCCATGAATATACAGATAGATATCTCGTGTCTTCAAATCAAAGATATTGGAATATACAGTCCCAATATAACTAGAAGTCTGTCTAAGACGAACGGCCTTCAATATATCTCGAACAGCTTTAATTGAAAGACTTTCTTCCTGTATGATGTCTTCTAACATGGTTGTTACCGTTGTGTATCGTGAACAGGTCCAATATCCATGTGAAAAATCAGCCAGATTAAAATTTGTGGAAATTAAATGGCTGGAATTCTTCCGTGTAAATGCAAGTTCCTGATCGAAACAGGCACTAATCACAACCGCATCACCGCTAGCATCAGCCCAATGAATCTGATCACCCCACCATCCCTCCATATTATGGGTTTGATGCCACTGAATGACTTCTTCAACCGAAGCACATTCTTCCAGTATGAATTCCCAGTTGTGTATTCCACTCCTTCTTACTCCATCAGTATTTTGTTTAACATTTACAGGTGGTGGGACACCATTCGCATCAAAACAAAGGCCTTGAGTGTTAATACCCCCAATAGCAATTCCATCTATATCATTGTCTCCAGGAGCATTATTCGCAAACCCAAGATAAGCACAACCATAAGTATTTTCATCTCGTGCTAGATCAAACCAAATTTCCGTGTTTTTTCGGGACCCTGATTCATCTTCATTATTTCCAAAGAAAACAGAATCACCATTTTCAACAGTAAAGATTGTACAACTACGCACTGAGGTAATAAAATTAGGGGAACTTTTTATCACAGTGGGATTCAAGTTGGTTAATATTCCATTATTGCCAAAATTAACTGTGAGTTGATGATCGAAAGAAATAAAGCCCCAAAGGGGGAATATTATTAAAATAAGGATCAATCCTATCATTACTAGATTGTGCTTAGAAATCATTTTATTCCTCTAGATAACAACAGAGTAGATTTCTTTATATAAACGCTTAGATAGAGCTACTGAACCTTGGTGCTAAGATCGACTAATACTTAATACCAGAAAAAGAATGAATATTTCAATTATAGTATTAAAAATTCTCATATCCTACTTATTTTAATAACGGAGCCGCTTTTTTTCTCCAAATAATCAATTTAACTACGAGGTCATCAACCTTTTGAGGAGCCTTTTTCCAATATGCCGCTTCACGCTGAATTTCTACTAAGTAAATTGCGTGGCCATGTTTTTTATAGAGAATATCATGAATTTTTTCTAGCGCACTGGCAATCTCTTCATTTGAAGCAGTATTTGCGAACCGTTTCATCGATGAAAATAGTTCATCGATTGTTAAGCTAGAATCCCACAAAGATGGATCGTCTTTGACTGTTTCTCGAAGCTCAACTTCCTTTATGGATTGTTCCCACTTTTCCATCCAAGAATTAATTCGTTTTACCAATTCATCTTTTTCAAGCCTTTGCATTTTAATATCCAAAATTGATTCAGAAATTTCATGAATAAACACAGGAGTTCCTATAAGAGACTGTAGAATGTCTCTAAATCGGTTTAATGCCTCTAGAGTTATGATGTCCCGATTGGAAATCTTGACATATTCCATTAGTGAAATAAACAGCTCCTTTGGATTTGTGATGCTATTCCATTCCGAAGGATCATAGATTTTCACAGTCTCCTCTCTTATTACAGCAACACCTTGACCAAACTCTATTATAAGACCCTTTTTTATCAGCGGATCTAAGCTTAGTTTTACTTCCTGTTCTGTGAGCCCTGTTGCACTGATTAAATCACTATAATTAACCGAGAGCTTTTTGGATAGTTCGATTATGAGATATTTTTCAGGTTCTTGACTTTTTCTAAGTGAATCTTCGATTCTGGATAAAGTCTCTTGATTAACAGCTCTAGATAGATAAACACTCTCAATTATGTTATAGTAGTTCTTTAATTTCTCTTCTAGTTCAATATTCATTGTTTCTAGCTGTTGAACACGTTCCAATAGCTCATCTAATGTTACTTCAGATCTCTTTTGCAGTCTTTCCCTCTCTTTCTCCTTAATCATGTTTAATTCTTGAGTAAGGGTCTGAATAACCTTGTCTCGCTCTTTTACTACCTTTTGGGCCTCTTGGGACCATTTGTACAGCTCCGAAACTCTATTCTGTAATCTAGCATTTTCCTGATAACAAAGCTCATAGGATTTAGCAAATTCTTGAATACGCATACGGAGCTTATGAACTTCTTCTTCGCTCATGAATAGATCCTCTGAAAGACGGTCACACTATTGAAACTTTAACGATGCAATCAAGATTTTATTGTTTTCTTTTAATTTTTTTTAATCATGACAATATTGAAAGCTCAACAACCAACTTTTTGGAAAAGAGGGAAAAAAAAGGGAGGATGTAGCACAAGTTCCACATATTAGGGAGAAAGTGAAGAAAAATTAGATTTCATCCATTTACTCCTTAAATGTATTGAAGTAAGGAATCTGGATACCTCTTTTTCATCTTCTTAAACTCAAGACAAGCTGGGAATAAAATAGCTAACCCAAGAATCCATACAAGCAATGTAACTTGTAGAGAAAAGGCATTGGAAAGGTTTAGAATTAATGGAATAGCTCCGTAAACAAGTAAATGGGTAGAGTAGAAAAAGAGAGG
>JAEOTY010000149.1 GCA_016839625.1 Candidatus Hodarchaeota archaeon | reverse complement strand
GATCTAGGTAATTATTATAGTATTGGTAATCCTGTATCACATGAGAAGTTTACTGTTTATCCTTTACTTAAAGCAGATGTTTTATCCCCTGTATTGGGCCTGCTTGAAGCCGAGGAAAAAGAACTTGCATGGATCCAAGAAACTGAAGGATCTGAAAGCGTTGAAATCCTCGCAGCGATTAATAAAAGTCAAAATCCAGTTCTAATTCCCTATCTTCATCAAGTTGAAGGAGGAAAACAAGATAGAACCATTTTTGAACCTATCCTTATTCCTGTTGGCCATGATGAGTCTAATCCGTTAAAGATCCCTGCTAAGTGTATTGAACAGTCTCGATGGCGATATTCAAGCTCTCGAGGAGAAAAAACCTCCTTAAAATTCAAATCAGCTGGAACTAGAATGGCTTCACAAATGGCTAACATTTCCGCGAAAGCTGGAGATCAGTCAACGGTTTGGGAAACTGTTTATGCTGCAGGTGCTGCCTTAAGTATGAGTGAAGAAGAAGCTCCGACTAGCAGCTATAGAGAGATCCAAGAGAAATCTTATGAAAAAAATGAAGACCTCAAAAAACTTCAGGAAATCCTTTCTGCTGCGATTAAGCTTGAGGATCAGGTTGGAATTATCTGTTTATATGGCGATAAACCATTAGGCCTTGAAGTTTATGGTTCTCCCAATCTTTGGAACCAGTTCAATGAACTGGTCCTCAGAGGCTTTCTGACTGATCGGGCTTTTTTGCAGAAAGTAAAAACCGATGAGAAACTTCCAGATAATTTAGAAGACGTCTTACGAAGCGAATTCAAAGATATCAAAGTGAATAAGGAACAAGCAACTGGTACTGGTGATCTGTTTAGGTTCAATAACAAGAAATGGCAAGGTATCAGTCTCCATTACAAAGGGAGTCCTATTCACTTATATGCTACTAAGGAGCAGGTTGATATTCTTAAAGGCAGAAAACCCCGTAGACCTGTCGGGATTCCTCAAGTTCAAGTCCAGAATATTCAAGATCCACAAATCCAACAACAAATTAACCTTGAAAAGGGTTTTACTGAATCAGAGGAAATGTAACAGGGTTTGAGCAATGTTAGATCTACTGGCTTCTACAGGTACGGTCGAAATTCTGGAATTTATCAAAAAACATCCTGAATCAAGTAGTGTGGACATAAATAACCATTTTACAGAAAAAAAGACCTCTAAGCAATTAACAACTGCTACAATTTACAGAAGATTAAAGGAATTAGAACTGGCAGGTTTTATTGTACGACAGCCACCAGATTCTAACACCTTTACTCTTACTCAACAAGCCATTGATATCCTTGACCGACAGATTCTTCAGCATCCTGAAATCACTGAGCTGAAACGGTCTCACCGGTCTCTTCTTCGTGAGATTAAACAACGTGAAGGTGTCGGTGTTGTCGAGCTTCAAGAAGTTGCTAGAATGTCCCCTACCACCATTAACGTGGGGTTGCAAAAACTCAATAATCTTGGTTTAATAGAACAGATCAAGAATCATGTCGCTCCATCAAAAGAAGAAACAAAGAAATCTAAAAAAGCGAGGCCAGGTCGTCCATTAAAGCGGATTAGACTTAAAAAGAAGGGGAAAGAGGTATATGAGGAACTAGAACGACTTTCACAAGAATAAGTAAAGTAGAAGGAATTGTTATGGCATCACAAGGTAATAATGAAGATATTAATATTGAAGTAACCCCAAGCTCACCTTATGCGATAGCTAGCGGTGAAACTCATCTATACATTCAATTGAAGCTGACAGGAAGCGAGATTCAAGCTTCTAGTTCAAGAACTGACTTGAACTTAGGGGTTGTTCTTGATCGATCAGGGAGTATGCATGGTTCAAAACTACAAAAGGCCAAAGAAGCTGTTGAGTTTATTGTAAATAACTTATCAAAAGAAGATGTATTTGCACTTACAATCTATGATCATAAAGTTGATACGATCATACCATCAACGAAATTAACCAATCGAACCTCAATCATAAACCAACTCCGTTCAATTCGTAGTCGTGGTCGAACTAACCTTCATGGTGGTGTCATGGAGGGATCAAAGCAGGTTGAAAGTGGAAAACACCTTGAATATCGTAATGTGGTATTACTCCTTTCTGATGGCCTAGCGAATGAAGGGATCACCGACCGCGACCGAATTCGAGAATCTGTTGCTGACATCTATGATGGGGGTATTGGTATTAGTACATTTGGAGTTGGTGACGATTTTGACGAGGATTTAATGGTTAATATTGCTGACGCGGCAGGTGGCTCTTTTTATTTCATGAAAACAGCTGATGATATCCCTAAATTCATTGAACAAGAATTTAAGGGACTTTTAGCAACTGCAGCTTATAATATTGAAGTTGAATGGGAATCCACTGAAGGAATTCAAATCCAAAGAGCTTTAGGAGTTCCATACGAGAATAGCTCCTCTAATGATGCAAAGATGGGTGATCTTAGAAGTGGGAATGAATTATTGGTCATTCTAGACGTATTAATTCCACCTGCAAAGAACCAAGATGATCAGAAGGAGATAGTGAATTTTGATGTTCGTTGGATTCCCAGAAGTGGTTCAACAAGGACGATTGGGACCAAAATTCCATGTACTATTACATATACCGACGATGAGAACTTATTAGCAACTGAAAATGATCACGTTTTGGAGAACGTTCATATTCTTGAAGCGGCTTTTGTACAATATGAAGCAATGGAAATGGCTGACCGCGGGAATTTTTCAGGTGCCCAACAAACTATGCAAATGTTTCAAGCAAAGTTGGGAGAAAAAATCAGTCAGACTGGATCAGCGAACTTAATGAGGCTACAAGAACAAAATAAGCAGATGTTAGACGAAGTCTTAAGCGAGAAGAAATATGATAAAGCATCTCGCAAGAAATTACGGAGCTCCATGTATGAGCTCCGAAAAAGACGATAAAATGACTGAAAGACCAGGTTAATATGGTGTGATATTAACTTTCGAGATTTTTACTGGAGGAACATGCCGCATCTCTCGCCAATGGCCCGCCATTCGACTAGGTCCAACCATTTCGATGTTCTTTGCCATGTCTATGATATTATCTGAGAGACGGCATTTCTTTATCGGATGTATAATCTCCCCATTATTGATCAAGAATGTTCCTTGTCTGAGAATGCCAGTGTAATCACCAGTTCCACCATTTGTGACATATGCGTAATGCAAGAAATCGAGATATATACCTTTTTTTATTGAAGAAATCATTTCTTCAACAGAACTATCCCCTTTTTCCATGTAAAGAGCGGGAAGATCAGGTATTGGTTCGCTCTGATAAAGTTGTCCTGGGTACATGGTCATTCCAGAACCTACTTGAATTCGATATCCCGAACCATTGGAATCTGTTTGGAATTGAGTGGCATAGAATGTATCAAGAGGTCTTTCTCTATATACACCATCTTTTATAAGGGCTATATTGCGAGTCGGTACCCCTTCATCGTCGTACGCTCCAGACACAGGAGTAACTACTCTTAAAGGATCGTGACCTACTGTTACTAGAGTTGAGGCGATTTGTTCCCCAATTTTGTCTCTTAAGAGAGGCATATGTCTCTCTTGGTTCTGTGGATAAGTAAGGGCACCCAACCATCCTAAAAAAGTGGAAACAGATGTCGCACTCAAAATTAATTCATAAGAATCTGCTTCAATTTTCTGTCCATCAAGGCTTCGTACCGCCATGTCCACAGCATGGTTTGAAAGGGAGCTAGTATCAATTTCGCTAAGGGAATAACCAGCAGAAGAATCTGATCCTTCTCGTCTATCTAAAGATGATTCTGCTATCGCCATTAGTTCCATTGTCCAGTAAGTTCCTTTCTCAGAGATATCAACACCATTAGAGTTCATAATATGTTTAGAATATTCGACTAGATGAGTTGGTCCTGCAACCTCTTTAATTGCAGGATCTAATTCTAGAGTTTCTTGTAGCATCTGATTGATTTGATCATTGATTTCCTCATATGATAGAATTGCTTCGGCTAGATTTTGATCATAGAAGATGTGTTCCCTACGGGCCTGTCTTGGTGGCGAAAAAGAATATTCTGAATTTACTTTACGATACCGTGCGATTGCTATAGCTTCTTCAATAGCTTTAGTGATTGAATGATCTGATAAATCACATGTAGATGAAAACCCTAAACCAGAATCTTTCGTCAGGATTCGGATTCCCATTCCTACATCCTGAATAACTTTACTTTCAAGGATCTTACCTACTGCAGAGCGAATAGTTAAAAGACGATTTGCTCCTAGAAACACTTCCACTTGATCTGATGTTTCTTCCGCTGCTGCTTTTGTTAATACAAATTCCATCCGTTCTGAATAATCTTGCATTAGTATTTCCTCATCTTATTTAAGTTCTAGGTCCCATCAAAGTGGCAATTCCTCGCATAGTAGGTCCCCCATTAGAAACAGTTCCTCCTTGCAAAGGATCTCCTTTTCCGCATCCTGACCAAAAAAGTGTCTGGTCATCGCTAGCAAGTGCATCAATACTTTGAAGAAAAGCTGGAGTAGTTGCTGTTGCGGTACATGAGTAGAGATGATCGGTCAATTCTCCATTTTCAATAAGAAAGCCTTCTTGACTCGAGATTGCCCAGTTAAATCGTTGGTCATCTATTGAAGGGATGTTAGCACCCATTAGATACACCCCGCTTTTTGTTTCTTCGATTATCTCTGCTGCTTTCCAGTCACCTGTTCCCCAAAAGACATTAATTTGACGTATAATTGGATGGTATTCATAAGTATTTGCTCTCATGGCTCCATTAGGTTCCACATCCATCAAAAAAGCTGTTTCACGGGAATGCATTCGTTCTGTGAGGGTACCTTCCTTGATTAGAGTTGCACGCTTACAAGGGGTTCCTTCATCGTCATATAGCATATAAGCAAAATTATTCGGAATTGTGGGGTCGTTGTAGACTGTGACATATTTCGATCCGATTTTGGTTGGATTTCCTTCATCGGCACTTTTACCTTTCCACCATGTACTCCCAGCCCACGCTGCCTCCCAACCTAAAACTCGATCTGCCTCGGATGGATGTCCAACAATTTCATGTACAAGCAGAGCCATATAAGCAGGGTCGAAAATTATTGGGGTGTTTTGAAGATTTGGCGCTGGTTTGGCATTAGCTAAATTTTGAGCTTTTTCACCTACTTTGTGACAAGTTTCAGTAAGATCCCCATTATTACCTAGTATTTCATGACCACCCGTTCCTCCAACATCAGGAAAAGTCCCACCCCATGGTTGGTAATAAGCTTGTACTCCAGATGATCCTTTTGCTACAGCTCCAAGGTTGACATTGACAATAGGTCGAATAAATTCAATTTTAGTTCCTTCACTGCTCCAAAAGTATTTTTTTGCTGAAATAGTAGCATAATCTGCAATAGTTCTCACAATATTATCAGAGACACGGATCTCTTTATTCCATCTGAGAATCTCTTGGATTTTTTCTTCAAGTGAAATTTCTCGAAAATCAATCTCGCAGTTAACCTCAACTCGATCTTCAGAGATCGGTATCTCTGCTAATTGGATTGGAGTTTTTGTTCGGTTTGATTCAATCTGGGCCATTTTTCGTGCGATATCAACAGTCTTGCTTAGGTTTTTTCTACTAAGATCTTGCGTACATGCAAATCCCCACGCACCATTTGACAGAACGCGAATTCCGATCCCCTTTTTTTGATACGTAAAGGCCTTAGTTATTTCTTCGTTAATTGATTTGATTACAACATTTTGAAAATTCTCCAATCGAATGTCGATATACTCATTATCTTTCCCCAACTCTAGAATAAATTGTAATAAATCTTCCAAAATCGTCACTCCTATAATACTCACAGATGTGGGTTCGGTAGAGCACACTATCAAGCATTTTTCTAAAAATCTTTCCTACTTTCTATTGATTTCTCCGTAAAACCTTTAATAAACCAGACTATCTGGGGTAATCGGTGTAGTTATGCCATCTAAAGTATTGGACAGATTTTTAAGATATGTAAAAATCCATACAACTAGTCAGGAAGATGTTGACGAGATTCCTAGCACAAAAAGACAGTTTGATCTGGCTAATTTATTGGTCAAAGAGTTAAAAGAGCTTGGATTAACAGATGCCATAGTAGATGAACATTGTTATGTTATAGCAACTCTTAATTCTAACCTCTCTCAAGAATTAACAGATAAAATACCCGTTCTTTGTTTTCTGGCTCACATGGATACTTCTCCAGAAGAACCTGGAGAAAATGTTAAACCTCAAATTGTCAAAAATTATCAAGGAGGAGACATTGCTCTTCCAGGTAATCCTGATTTAGTTATTTCTCCGTCAGAAACACCAAGCTTGAAAAAGTTTATTGGAAGTGATATTGTAACTTCCGATGGTACAACTTTACTTGGTGGGGATGATAAAGCTGGAGTGGCGGTTGTGATGACCGTTGTGGCAGCCTTAGTTGCTGATCCAACTATTAAACATAGTACCATCAAAATAGTGTTTACTCCAGATGAGGAGGTTGGTCATGGAGTCGATGCTTTAGATGTCGAGTCTTTAGGCGCCGATATCGGATATACTCTGGATGGTGATGAGCTGGGAGTCCTGGAATCAGAAACGTTCAATGCAGCAGGAGGTACGCTCACCATCACGGGCTTTAATTTTCACCCGGGCTATGCAAAGGACAAAATGGTGAATGCAATACGTATAATGGCTGAGATTATTACTAGATTTCCTAAAGACCAAGCACCTGAAACAACTGAAAAGATGGAAGGATATTATCATGTATATGAAGCTAAAGGATCTGTGAATGAGGCCAAAATGCGATTTATCTTACGTGATTTTGATCTAAATGAACTGGATGAAAAAATTCAGAATCTGGAGGATATCGTTAACCAGATACAGAAACAATATCCCAAAGCCCAAATTGTTCTAGATCTTAAAAAACAATACAAAAACATGAAATACCAACTTGATAAGGTTCCTCATGTCGTAGAATATGCAGAAGAAGCGATTAAACGCGCTAATATTGAATTAATTCGGAAACCAGTTCGTGGTGGTACTGATGGGGCACGTTTGAGTTATATGGGTCTTCCTACTCCCAATATTTTCGCAGGCAGTATAAATTTTCATAGTAAGAAGGAATTTGTGCCTGTAATTGCTCTTGAGAAGTCAGTTGAAACAGTTTTAAACTTAATCCAGATATATTTGGAAAAATCAAATCTATAAGTAGAACCACGACGATACCTGGCTTTGAGGAATCTTAGAAGACTTTTTAACATTCCAGATGTTCGGTTTCTATATAGAAAAGTTTTTAAAACTATGATACCCAAAATGACAATTTCTAGAAGGTTCTAGGAGTTTAGTTACTTACTATTTTGAAGATGAGTTATTCTTAAATATTAAATATCCAAGAAATGAATTAACGAAAAGGGATATTAGATGGCAACTCGAGAAGAAAAAAAAATTCGAATTGAGCTACCGAGTACTAGTGGCGTTGAATGTGAAATAAGAGAGAGTTTAAGCCGAGATGAGTTCATATTTACTTTTATTCAAAATGAACGCGCACTCAAATCTTGCCCTCTATCAGGATCTAGGTTAAATCAAGATGAAATGGTTGATTTACTGAGTGATGTAGGAGTCGAATTCTTCAGCTTTTCGGCCATCTTCGATGTTGCAGATTTACTCATTAATTCGATAAAAAAAGAGTTCCAAAAACTGGGTACAGAGGAAGAAAAAGTAGTTGAAAGAGCTGCAGTAGATGTAAAAGAAGAAATAGAAGATATGCAGGTTAGCGACACTACAGAAGTCACAGATGATGTATCACCAGAAACTCGAGTATCTGCTGAACCCACGAAAAAGGTTTCGATAGATCCAAGTGATAAATCACTCAAGAAATTCGAGATGCCTTATTCACAAGGTGGTTATGCAGAGATATATTACTGTCGTGATGGTAAATATGCAATTGTCATATTACAGAAAGAGACTCCAATCTTTCGGAAAAAATTCCCAAAAGACGCTATCAATGATGATAATCTTGTTGCGATGATAACCGAGTCAGGTATCGATTTTCTTTCATTTTCAGCTATTTATGATTCAGCAGAGGAAATTAAAAATATTATCTTGCATCCTGAGGAATACTTAGAAGCAGAAGAAGCTCCAACAGTAATATCAGATGAAGGAATGAGTCCTGAAGAGGCTACAGTTACCATTTCAGAAGAAAAACCACTAGAAGATGAAATGGTAATGGTTGATTTATCATCTCTTGATGTATCAGAATACACCAAGGCTGAAGATTTCGATAAATTTGTCGTAAAAGTCACAGATTTTGTAAACGAAGGTCAACCACTGCCTGTTAAAGAAATCGAGATTGAAAAATCAGGGGGAGTCGTTTGTATTATTCTAAGACAAATGGATTCTTGGTTTATCCGCTTCAGGAAGAAGGATGGTACACATTCTGAAGTATCTGAAATAAAAATCGATCAAGATGAAATCGCCCGACTAATTAATCAAGAAATCCCGCAGATTTCCTTCAGTTATCTCTATGATGCTTCTGAAAAAGTATTCCTGGCAATGGAACAACTTTCTGAGCGACCGATGGCTGACGTTATTCTTAACGTAGCAGTTGGTCACTTTTTGCAAGTAATTGAACAACATGAAACTGAAGGTGAATTAAAAGCCGCTGCTAATGTGACAGAGGTTCTACTTAAACGATTTAGAAGAGAAAAGAACACTAAGGGGATTCTTCAGTTTGGAAAGAAGCTGTTGGGATATTTAGAAGAGCAAAACAAAATTACACAAGCAACAAAGCTTCGAAATGAATTGGCTGAAGAGTTATTAGGAATTGAAGCAATTACTGCTTTGGAATATGTATTAGATTCTTTAGATGTCTTGGTTACTCAAGAAAAATTTCTTAATGCTGCTAATCTTTGTGGATTATTGTTAGATCACTATTTAGCGGAAGAAGAAAGTGTTGATGCTTTAAAACATACTTTGACACTTGGCCGCAAACAAATCGATTTCTATCGTCGTGCACGACTACCAGTGGTTATGTGGGAAAATGCCCTTCGCTATGCTCATTATGCCGTTAAGCAATTAGCGAAGTTCGATGATGAACAGGTTACTGGAGACCAAAGAGAAACATATCAAGAAGATGTATTTTATCTGCTAGATCAGGCCTTTGAATTGCAAGAAGAACAAAAAGCACAATTTGAGCTCATGGAATCTCTTGAAAATACTCTGAAGCTGTTTCAAGAAGTGGATGACAAAGCCTCTTATTCTAAATACGTTGATAAACTATTAGTGTCTTTGGAAACCCAAGATAAAAAAGCGAAAGCACTTGAAGTTGCTGTTGACAGTTCTAAATTTTTATTGGATTCAGAGAATTACGTAAAAGCGTGTGAATATGGTAATCAGTCAATTAAATTGTTCTATGAATTGAAAAAAGTTCCAGAGGCTGTTGACTTCAGTTTAGACGTAGTAAGAGGGTTAATCGATATAAAAGAAACGACTGCAGCACGTGATTACTTAAAATTCGCAGAATCTCTTATTGATAGAGCGTATAAACCAGATGAAAAACCTCGTATTGAAAAACAATTAATAATTGGAGATTTATTTGGAAAATTAGGGCTGAAAGACAAAGCGAAAGCTTATATTCAAACAGCTCTTCAAACAATTGGGGATGCGAAGAAACGTGAAAAGATCGTTCTCAAATATATTGACGAACTTCTTATTGCTCATGCAGTTTTATCGGCTCAAGAGATGGTCAACCTCGAACTTTCACGGTTATTAAATGATAAAAAAATCAAAGATGTCTTGGTTTTTTGCCGGAATTTCATTGTGAAATTACGAGAACACAAACAATCCGATATGGTTTTCGAATATATGAAATATTGTGCAAATCTAATGATCCAAACAGACACAAAGGAGTATAAAGTACTTCTACATTTTATCAAGGATTTACAGGAGTCAAACGAAATTGATCGTGCTGCTTATGTCTTAGATCAGTTGATTACACTCCAAAATAAACAAGGAGAATATACTAGAACGATAGATAACATTGGTCGATTCACCAATTATCTATTGGAGAACACTGAAAGATTTGATTTAGTGGAAACTTTTGTGCTAAAAATCGCTGAAGCTTATCGACAGATGGGAGATCCTGAAGGTGCTGTAGATAAATTAATCAGTTTTCAAAAACAAACCCTTGAGAATTCAGTTGAGCTAGCTCAAAAGATAACTGATCTAATTCTCAAAGAGTTGGAGCAGAAGGACGACTATAAGAGATCCATTAATCTCGTATCACCGTTAATTGAAAAACAAATGGAGCAGGGAAAGTATCAAGATGCCTATATCTTTAGTGTTCAGAATGCTCGATATTATGAACGGTTAGGAGACATTTCAAAGGTTATTCAATACCTAGAAAAAGTCCGAGACAAATTCCTTGGATTTGAGCAATTTGAAGATGCGAATCGTATGACTGATTTAATCCTTAGATTTGGACGGAGTCATAAAGAATTCAAATTAGCAATTGCCTCCATTAAGAATTACTCAAAAAACTCGTTAGATAGAGGAGATACAGAGACTGCTACAAAATTTGCTATAGAATTAGTCAAATTGTTAAAAGAGGAGAATCAAGCAGAGAAAGCGCTTGAATTCCTGCATATGTTCTTTAATACAGTATTTGAAGAGGATAAAAAGTCAGCATATGAAATTTTCCAACAAATTATTGAAATTCGGGCAATTAAGGAAGATTTCAAGACAATCGGGAAAAAATATTTGGAACCCTTACTGCATGATTTCCCTGACATACATTTTGTTGAAATAGCAAGGAAAGTAATGAAACCGCCATTCGAGGATTTTTTTGCGATTTCAGAAAAAATTTTTGATTATATGCTCAATTTGGATGATGTTTCAGAAGATGTTGCTGAAGCAGTTGTCAATTTTGTCTTGTCAGTATATGAAGAGGGACAGGGGGAAATAGGAGATCGAATTGCTAATAAATATGCCACTAAGCTATTAAACATTGAACAAATACCCTTTGCTTCTCGTCTAATGGCAACAGTTCTTGAAAAAACCGAGAAACCATTAGCAGAAGTACTTCCTGATTCTTTTAGATTTATTAAAGAACTTATTAACAATTCTTTATTAGAAGGAGCACGGGAGTATACGGATCTTATTATTAATATGATCACTACCGAAAAAAGGTTCGGTAGTGAAAGACTATTACTTGCAGCAAAGATTACAGAAAAATTCTCTGTTTATGTTGCTTCAGAGAATCCAGATCTAGCATCAGAGTATGCTTATCAATCAGCAAGTTACTACCGCAGCTTGAATGATTTTGATGGTGTTGTATCCGTCTATAGCAAACTGGCAAAAAAGGCTAGCTCTCCTAAACGTGCCATTCGAACCTTTAAAAGAGGTATAAACATTTGTAAGAAATTTAATGCTCACAAGCATGAAGCTAAGCTACTTTATCACTTAACGGAGTATCTTATTACAACCAAGAACGCTATTGCGATCGCATCATTCCAACAGACTTTAGAGAAATTTGAAGAATTACAAGATCTCGACGATTTATTTGATTCAGGACTCAATCTTATTAAAAGCGCCATTGAGTCAGATAATCTCAAAATTGCTTACACCTATCTTGATTACATTGCTCGTTTAAGTACAATGATAAATAAGACAGACGATGTCGGAGGAATCGTAGTCTTTTTGTTACGAAATGCTGAAGAGGTAAAAGACACTAATCGAATAGATTTAATACGAAAATACATTGATGATTTGGGGATTAAACCTAAAAAATATCGTAAAGAATATAAAACTCTAGTCGAGTTACGAACAGCACACTTGGGGGAAAAATTAGAAGTGGATGTAATTGAGCCTGAACCAGAACTAACTCCTGAACTTGTCAAAACAGATGCCATTGTACCTCCCGCGATTGAAGTTCCTGTTGTGGAACCGTCTGAGGAGGCTATTGAAGACAAGTTGGATGAGGAAATTGTAGATGTTATTAAGCAAATTAGACAGGAACCTATTATAGAACCTCCAATTGAAGAAGGACAACCATCCTTGGAAAGCATTCTTCCTGTTCCAGATGAATATGAAACGGTACAACCTGAACCAGAAATTAAAGAACAACTTCCCCAAGTTCCAGAGGAGATCGTAGAAATTGCCCCTCCAAGTAAAACGATAGCACTTGACGAACCGGCTCTTTCTGATGACGAAATCACTTCGTTATTTTCCATGAAACCTCCTTCTGATCAGGAAATTCCTTCAAGTGAGATCGAAATTCCAATCAAAAGTGTCCCTCAACCAATAGAGGAGATTCCTTTTGAAAAAGAAGTCTCCGACTTGAGTCAAGCTGCCTTATCAGAAAAAGAAGTAGATTCTTTATTTATTCCAAGTAAAAAGACCTTAATTCCTACTGATGAACACCTTGAGGTAGAGGAAGCGATATTAGAAGACGAGGAATGGGAAGTTGATAGTTTTGGACGATTATGGAAGAAGGGAACACTTCCATCTGAAACAGAAGAACTAGATCGACCAGAAAGTGAAACAAAAACACATCCTCGTGAGATGCCGTTAGACACTCCTGATATTACCCCTCTTGAGAGATTTCTCCAAGAAGAAGAGGAAGTTATTCAACCAACTATCGAACCCGATGTAGAAACAACGGTACCAATTCCTGTTGAGGATGAAAAAATTGCCAGAGATGTTCCAGAATCTACCTTAGATGAAGTTCTAGCAGAAACTCAAACTATTATAGCACAAGAGGCTCAGATTGAACCAGAATCGAAACCCTCAGCTGATGAAAAGGTTCGGGATATCTTTGACGTACCAGAAGTATCCTATGAAAAAATCACTCCTAATGATGAATACAAAGAATCTGAGGTACAGGTTCCTGATTTGTCAGATCTATTTTCTGATGCCCTTTCTGAATTAGGAGGAATCAGTGGAGAGGCAGGGGAAGCAGAAAAAGATAAAAAGAAGAAAAAATGAATGTTACTTCCTTTTTCCACCATATTTATTGGGATCAAAAAAAGGAAGGTTTACAATCTTTGCATCATAAAATTTCCCACGGATTTCAAACTGAATAGAAGTATCTACTTCTTTCATGTCTGTTGGAACATATCCCATTCCTATACCAATATCTAGTACAGGGGAGAAGCCTCCTGATGAAACAAAACCCACTTCTTTTCCATCCCTGAAGAGTTTAACTCCTGGCCGTGGGATAGGTCCTTTTTTGAGTGCTTTAAATCCCACACGTATTCGGTTAGGTTTATGGTCAGAATAGTAATCAAGAGGAGGTTTTCCAATGAAATATTCTTTATTCATATGGATGAAAGGTGAAAAGAATAGATTCGCTTCAACTGGATTTATATTCTCATCTATATCATTTCCATAAAGAGAGAGCCCTGCTTCTAAACGAAGAGAGTCTCTAGCACCAAGACCACATGGTTTGAGTCCTTCTGGTGTCCCTATTTCAATTAACAATTCCCAGATTTTCTCTGCTTTGGATGGATTTTCTAGGGTCGTATCTAGGACAATAATTTCAAAACCCGCCTCTCCAGTATATCCAGTTCCAGAAATAATTACTTCTATATCATTAATTGAAGTACTTAAAACCTGCCATACAGGTGGAGGTTCAACGTCTGCCTGAAATGCTTTTGATAGGATATTTTTTGCTTTTGGCCCTTGTAATGCAAACATTGCAGAGCAAGAAGAGATATTCTCTAATTCAAGGTCTAATAGAGAAAATTGTTTAAGAAACGTCTTAAATGATTCTAACCACAATTCGATTTTACTGAGATTTCCTGCGTTCCATACTAGCATCCATTTATTCATCTCCACTCTTTCTAAAACTAAGTCGTCTCGAAAGCCTCCTTGTTCATTAAGCATAAATGTATACGACGCTTTACCTACAGGAGTTTTTGTAAGATCTCTAGGAACAAGTAAATTGAGAAATTTCTCTGCATCATTACCCTCGACCCACATACGTCCCATGTGTGAGACATCAAAAACACCAGCAGAATCTCGAACAGCCATATGTTCTTCTTTAATGGACCTATACATTACAGGCATCTTAAATCCCGAAAAATCGATTATATCACCATTTTTAGCATGCCATTCATAAAGTTGAGTTTTCATTATAAATCACTACGTTGATTCAATCGAATTACTGCTGTTGGATTACTGAACAGAAATTAGAATGATTCTCAATAACGAGAATCTCCATAGCTCATTATTTTGACAATATAAATCAAAAAATTGTATATCCAAAAGCATCTTGAGAATTTTTATAAAATTTTGGCAGTTACTAGATATTTGAGAATTATTCTGTTGGTGAAAAGTATATGTCGTTCGATCCTGATTTTATGAAGATAAGAGGTATTCTGAAAGACCATCATGAGTATTGGAGTAATGCAATTCCTTTGATAGCCTCGGAAAATTTGACTACTCCAGCTGTACGGGAAGCAGCCATTTCTGACCTAGCCCATAGATATGCAGAGGGATGGATCGGTGAAAGAGTCTATCCAGGAAACCAATACTTTGATGAAATTGAAGAAATTTGTTTAAAATTGTTGAAAGATCTATTTGATGCGCCTTTCGTTGATGCTCGTCCAATTTCTGGTGTGGTAGCAAATCTTACAGTCTATACTGCATTTACTAAGGCCAATGATAAAATGATGGCCATTTCCATACCTGTAGGGGGTCACATTAGCTCTGGGCCATTAAAAGCCAAGTCTGGAGGGTTCATAGGAGGAACAGCTGGAGCAGTGTCTCGTTTAAATGTCGATTATATTCCATTTGATCGTTATGGATTAAATATCGATGTTGATGCTGCTATAAAGGCCATTCGTGAAAAGAAACCAAGGCTTGTTCAGCTTGGGGCGAGTGTTTTCCTCTTTCCTCATCCTGTGAAGGAGCTAGCACCAGTAGCACATGAGATAGATGCCCATATGAATTATGATGCTGCCCATGTTGCTGGATTGATAGCAGCTAAGCAATTTCAGGATCCTCTACGTGAAGGGACTGATACAATGACAATGTCAACTCACAAAACTTTTCCTGGGCCACAAAAGGGAATTGTCATTGCATCTAGAGACGAACTTGCCGAAATAATTAAATCCGCTGCTTTTCCAGGAATGACATCCAATCACCATTTAATGCATGTAGCGGGTCTTGCTATTGCTGCAGCAGAATTTAAAAAGTTTGGTAAACCATATTCCAAACAAGTGATTGTAAATGCCAAAGCTTTGGGGCAAGCATTGTATGAAAGAGGTTTTCAAGTTGTGTGTCCCGAAAAAGGATTTACAGAGTCTCATACAATCCTGGTTGATATAAGCAATTTTCAAAACACAATTGGATTAGGAGCTGATGTTGAACAACGGTTAGAAAAAGCACAGATTGTTGCCAATCGTAATCTTCTTCCATGGGATATTTTGGAAAAACGTCATTATAAGAATCCTGGTGGGATTCGGATTGGAACCCAGGAAATTACCAGATTAGGTATGAAAGAACAAGAAATGATAAGAATTGCTGAATTGATGAAAGCGGTAATTGTGGATCAAAAGGAGCCGACTGAGGTTGCAGAAGCGGTAGCAGAATTCCGTGCTGATTTCCAAAGCATCCATTATGGATTTGAATCCACATTGAAGGCTTATGAATATATTGAAATCGCTTAGAAAGGTTCAACAAATCTTCTTTCAGTCGAAAACTACTTATTCTTGCAAAAATAATTTTTAACAAGAATCAAGAAGCCACTTTCATTTCCAGTCGTTAGTTGCGAGCCACTCTTCAACGGTTTCTTTGAGGGTTTCCCAAGGTCTACTAGAGTTGAGTGTGAAAGCTTTTGCAGGCGCCCAATAGCTTGAGATATTTCCATCTGCCTCAGGATCAGCTCTCTTTCGTTTTTGCCATCGTTGGATAACTACAATTCGTTTCTCAGCGTCATCAACATTTTGGACAAGTAAGACTGCTGTCCACCATCTTCCTCTCCGTGATATGGTTTTCCCTTTAATTAGATGATAGTATTCTGATTTATAAGGAAATTTTTCTTTTTCTTTTGATTCGGTCATGCTGTTTTTCTCCCAAAAAAGGTAATTAGGACATCAATGGGTTAGCCTATAAAAAATCACTCTTTTTATCCAATTTCATGGAGCGCATGAGGTATGTTTTTAAAAGGAATGATCTATTCTTT